>NZ_CM002299.1:3441800-3761237 GCF_000153125.2 Congregibacter litoralis KT71 | reverse complement strand
CCCCATCCAAGCCTGCTCAGCTCAAGCAGTGTCGTTCGTCGGCACGAGGCCTCCGCGCCCGGGTCGTCGAAGAGCCAATCCCCCAAATCTTTTTTGGCGATCGACGACCCGGGCGTGGAGGCCGCATCCAAATAAAGCACAGTTAACCCTTACCCAGCTTGGCTCGAGCACGCTCGACGCCCGAAAAAGCATCGGGTGATTCGCTCATTCGAACGTAGCCGCGCCAAGCCTCGATTGCTGCGCTATTAGGGCGATGAGTTGAAATCGGCGCTGTGACCCCCATCTCTTTCGTCTAAGCAGAGGATTTCTTATGCAAGACGAAAAAACCGATGAGCAGGAGTCACCAGGCCTGGATCTGAGCGCGGAGATCGTCAACGACGAGGCCGTACTCAAGTCGTCAACGCCCGCGGTCGCCGATGATGTGCTGCCCGAGTCACTCTATCTGATACCCGTACCTCAGCGACCCTTCTTTCCGGGTCAGGTGCAGCCCGTGGGCATGGATCTCGAGGAGTGGGGCGGTACCATCAAGGAGGTCATGGAGAGCTCCAACGGGGTGGTGGGTCTCGCCTATGTGGACCCCGGTCAGCTCAGTGGTTCCGAGCCCGAGCCCAAGCACTTTCCGGAGATCGGCTGTGTCGTGCGTCTCCATCGACCCCCTATGGTCGCAGAGAATCCGGGCCAGTTTCTGGCGCAGGGTGTGCGCCGTTTTCGTATCGTGCGCTGGCTCAATAACAAGCCGCCCTACCGCGTGCAGGTGGAATATCCCCGCAGTCAGGGAGATCGGGAAAGTGACGATGTAAAAGCCTACGCCATGGCGGTGTTGCAGGCGGTTAAGGAGCTTTTGCCCCTGAACCCCCTCTACAGCGAAGAGCTGCGCCACTACATCGCGAATTTCAATCCGAATCAGCCGAGCCTCCTCGCGGACTTTTCTGCAGCGCTGACGACCGCCAAGGGTGAGCAACTTCAGGAAATTCTGGAGACGTTGCCCCTGCAGTCCCGCATGCAGAAAGTGCTGACGCTTCTGGGCAAGGAACGGGAGGTGGCGGAGCTTCGGGGCAAGATCACCGAGCAGGTTAACGAAAAGGTCTCGGATCAGCAGCGAGAGTTCTTTCTTCGCGAGCAGATGAAGGTTATCCAGAAGGAACTGGGTATCTCCAAGGACGATCGCACCTCGGACGCTGAGCGTTTTGAGGAACGTCTGGAGGCGTTGGTATTGCCCGACGCCGTGCGCGAGCGCATCGATGACGAGCTGCAGAAACTCTCTGTTCTCGAGCCGGGGTCCCCGGAATACGGAGTCACGCGCAATTATCTCGACTGGGCGACGCAGGTGCCCTGGGGGCTGACCTCGGAAGACAATCTCGATCTCAAACATGCGGCGACGGTGCTGGATGCGGATCACGATGGCCTGGACGACGTCAAAGACCGCATTCTGGAGTTTCTTGCGGTGGGCTCTTTCAAGGGAGAAATCGCAGGGTCGATTCTGCTCCTGGTGGGCCCCCCCGGCGTTGGAAAGACCAGCATCGGACGCTCCGTTGCCAGCGCCCTGGGGCGGGAGTTTTATCGCTTCAGCCTGGGCGGAATGCGCGATGAGGCGGAGATTAAAGGCCATCGCCGCACCTATATCGGTGCCATGCCCGGGAAATTTGTTCAGGCGCTGAAGGAAGTCAAAGTCGCCAATCCGGTCATTATGCTGGATGAGATTGACAAGATCGGCGCGTCGTTTCGGGGTGATCCCGCCTCAGCGTTGCTGGAGGTCCTTGATCCCGAGCAGAACAGTGAGTTCCTCGATCACTATCTCGATTTGCGGGTGGACCTGTCGAAGGTGCTGTTCATCTGCACGGCCAACCAGCTGGACACGATTCCCGGGCCCCTGTTGGATCGCATGGAAACCCTGCGTCTGTCGGGCTATGTGGCAGAAGAGAAGCTGGCCATTGCCCGGAACCACCTCTGGCCCAAGCAGCTGGAGCGTCATGGGCTGGAGAACGATCAGCTCAAGATTAACGATCCGGCCCTCAAGTACGTCATTGAGTCCTATTGTCGCGAGGCCGGCGTCCGAAACCTGGAAAAACAGTTATCACGCATCATGCGAAAGGCCATCGTGGACTTTGTAAAAGATCGCGGCAAAGGACGACGGCAGTCCGCCAAAACCCCTAAATCAGGCGCTGAGAGACGTCGTATCGGCAAGCGGGATATTGAGGATTTGCTGGGTAAACCCCTGTTTCAGCGGGAGAAGCCCCAGCGGGGTATTGGCGTGGCAACGGGGCTTGCCTGGACGGCCATGGGCGGCGCCACCCTGCCCGTGGAATCGTCGCGGGTACACACCCTGAATCGGGGTTTCAAGCTCACGGGCCGACTGGGTGATGTTATGCGGGAATCTGCGGACATCGCCTACAGCTTTATTGTGTCCCATCTGAAGGACTATCGCTGCGATCCGGACTTTTTCGATACCAGCATGGTGCATCTTCACGTGCCCGAGGGCGCGACTCCCAAGGATGGTCCCAGCGCGGGCATCACCATTGCCACGGCACTGGTGTCCCTCGCACGGAAGGAGCGCATCCGTCGTCCCCTGGCGATGACGGGGGAGCTTACCCTCACGGGGCAGGTGCTTCCCGTCGGCGGCATACGCGAGAAAGTCATCGCGGCGCGGCGTGCCAAAATCATGGAGCTGATTTTGCCTCACGCCAACCGTCGGGATTTTGAAGAGCTTCCGGATTACCTGCGAGAAGGCATTAACGTGCACTTTGCGCGGACCTTTCGGGATGTTTTTGAGACCGTCTTTGAGGATCATCGACGGGATAAGCCCCTGCATTGATCGTGTCGAAACGCCTCTGCAAGTGGTGTGTTGATTAGACCTGCACAGCTTGGAGCGTGCTGATCACGAGCTGCCCCGCAGCCCCCTTCAATCGCCGAAAAGATTTGGGGGATCGGCTCTTTGAAGGAGGCCGCAGTGGTAGCTCGTGATCAGCAGGGCAGGGTGTAGCGCTAGTCCTGGTCACGCATGATCATTAATCGAGCCCCTGCGCTTGCAGGACAGGAGGCCCGGCACGCCACAGGATAAGCGAGCCGATCCCCTCATTCTTTTCGGGGAGTGTTCCTGTGGCGTGCCGGGCCGTCGATGCTTGTTCCGAGCTGACGAAGCAGTACTTGAAATAGACAGGCCCGTGCGAGGGGTTTAAGGCGCTTCCGCGATCACGATAGCCCGCCGCGGCGCGGGGTAGCCTTCGAGGGTGAGGGACGGGTCCTCAGGATCCAGAAAATGCTCCAGGGATTGAAAGCTCATCCAGTCCGTAGGGCGTTGCTCCTCCGTGGTGGTGACGGACTCGTCCACTACGCGGGGATTTTTCCATCCCAGTTTTGCCAGCCAGAGCACCAGCATGGCGGAGCTCGGGATAAACCAGACATTGCCCATGCGGGCGTAGCGTCCCTGGGGTACCAGGCATTGGCGTTCATCGCCTTCGATGACCAGCGTCTCCAGTACCAGCTGTCCGCCTCGACGCAAACTATCGCGCAGGGTGGTCAGGTGTTCCATGGGCGAGCGCCGGTGATAGAGCACACCCATGGAAAAGGCCGTATCGAAGGCGCGGAGCCCGGGCGGTAGCTTCTCAATTCCAACGGGAAGAATACTCACCGCGGGATCCTGTATGTAGCGTTGGAGCGCTGCAAATTGAATGACAAACAAGGGCGAGGGGTCGATGCCAATCACCTCGTCCGCTCCGGCACCGCGCATGCGCCAGCAGTGATAGCCATTCCCGCAGCCCACGTCCAGTACGCGGCGGTTGCTCAGGGGCTCGATATGCCCCACGAGACGATCCCACTTCCAGTCCGAGTGCCACTCCGTATCGATGGAGAGACCAAACAGCTCATAGGGCCCTTTGCGCCAGGGGCATAGACCCCGCAGGGCGGCCTCGAGGGCTGCACGCCCTGATTCGTCGAGGGTGTTTTCCGTGCTGACGCCCACCTTTGCGGTGTTCAGGGATACCTGGTCGGTGCCTATGTCCGGAAGGGACTCCAGCGCCGCACGCCAGCGGGGGATGTCACCGTGCCGTGCTACGGAAAGACCGGCCTCGACATGCGCTGGCAGCAGTTCGGCCCAGGGCGCCAGGGGGCCGTCTTTCCAGCGCTCCTGCAGTGCACGCACATCAATCATTTGAGGGCGATGATGGAAGCAAAGTTAAAGCACTGAAACCACACGTCGCTGGAACTGAAACCCGCGCTCGCGAGACGTTTGCGATGCTGTTCTATGGATTCGGGAACGAGGACGTTTTCAATGGAGTCGCGCTTGCGGGCGATCTCCAGGTCGCTGTAGCCGTGGGCGCGTTTGAAGTCGTGATGAAGATCAATATTGAGCTGGTTGAGGGACTCGTCGGGGAACACAACCTTCTCGGACAGGACCAGGATTCCCCCGGGCAGGAGCGCATCGGCAATGCCTTTGAGAAGGTCCAGGCGGTGCTCCCGGGGCACAAATTGCAGGGTGTAGTTGAGAACAACCATGGAGGCATTGGCGATGTCGCTTTTCAGAATATCGCCTTCCCGGAGTTCGACGGCGACGCTTCCCGGATCCCGGTCGATAAGCTCCCGGCAACGCGCAATCATGGCGGCGGAATTGTCGATGCCCACGATCACGCAGTCCGGCACCTCAATATGGCGTCGCATGGAGAGCGTTGTTGCTCCCAGGGAGCAGCCCAGATCGTAAACATTGCTGTGGGGCCGGGCGAAGCGACCCGCCAGCAGCCCTGACATGGCAATGACGGTCTCATAACCCGGGACCGACCGACGGATCATGTCGGGGAAGACGGATACCACATCGCTATCGAAACGAAACGGTCCCGGGGCGCGTAAAGGATCACTGAAGAGCGTGTCGGGATTCGAATGTCGGGGCTTATCACTCACGGTAAGGGTGTCTTTATTCAGAAGCTCAGGCGCCTAGCCGTGCGCCGGGAGCACAGCGTTAAGAGCCACGCATGGTAGCATGCGCCGCGTTTTCTTACGCTTATTCGTCATCGCATAATCCGGGATTTACACTATGAAGGGCACTCACGAATACGACGGCGCGGACCGTAATCAGGACATTCTCATCGACATAAACGGCGAGCTGTTGCCGCGGGAGAAAGCCGTGGTGTCGGTGTTTGATTCGGGCTTTGTGCTGGGCGATGGCGTGTGGGAGGGGCTGCGGGTTGAAAGTGGCACGATACTCTTCCTTGAGCAGCATCTGGACCGCCTTTATGAAGGCATGCACACCCTGGATTTTGAGATTTCCGTGAGTAAGGAAGCGCTGACGCAGCGACTCTACGCAGCCCTTCAAGCGAACGACATGCACGACGGCGTGCACATTCGACTCATGGTTTCCCGCGGGGTGAAGTCAACGCCCTACCAGGATCCCCGCATGACCGTAACGCCACCGACTATTGTCATTATTCCCGAGTACAAGACGGCGCTCCCCGAGACCGTGGAAAAGGGCGTGACCCTGTTTACCGTGCATGTGCGCCGGGGTTACTCCGATGTTCAGGATCCCACGCTGAACACCCATTCAAAATTAAATTGCGTGACGGCCTGTATTCAGGCCGCCAAGGCAGGGTGTGACGAGGCGCTCATGCTCGATCCCCACGGCTTTGTAGCGACCTGTAATTCCACGCATTTTTTTATTGTTCGCCGGGGCGAGCTCTGGACCAGTACCGGTGATTACTGTCTGGATGGCATCACCCGTCGCAAGGTTCTTAACATTGCTGCCGCCGAGGGGATGACGGTCAGGGAGCGGAACTTCACCCTCACGGACGTCTATAACGCCGAAGAGTCCTTTGTCACCGGTACCTTTGCCGGTCTGGTTCCCGTGCGTGAGGTGGACGGTCGAACCATCGGCACGGGAGAGCGGGGGCCCGTGGTATCCCGGCTGCAATCCGCCTACCGTCGCTACGTCGCCGACTACATCGAGGGTCCCGGCCGACTTCATCGTCGCAGCGAGGATGGAGCCGGGACTGAGTCATGAGCGTAAAACGCGTGGCAATGTGGTCAGGCCCGCGGAACATCAGTACCGCGATGATGCGATCCTTTGAGAATCGCAGTGACAGCGCGGTGGTGGACGAACCCTTTTATGCCGCCTATCTCGCCGAAACGGGTCGTGAGCATCCCGGTGGTCCCGAAATCCTCGCCAGTCAGTCGCAGGACTGGCGGGAAGTAGCCGACGCCCTGTGTCGTGAAGAGCCCGCATCGCTCTACTATCAAAAACATATGACCCAGCACATTCTGCCGGGCATGGATCTGTCCTTTACGGAAAAGCTGACGAACTGTTTTCTGATTCGCGAGCCGCGCAGGATCATCGCATCCTACGCCCGGGTACGCGGTGACTTCACCCTGGAGGAACTGGGCTTTGAGCAGCAGGCCGCGCTATTTGATCGCGAATGTGATCGCCTCGGCGAGGTGCCGCCGGTGCTCGATGCAGCGCTTACCCTGAGCAACCCTCGCGGCGTTCTCGGGCAGCTGTGTCAGCGCTTGTCCCTGCCTTTTGAAGAGGCGATGCTGCAGTGGCCCGCAGGGCCCCGGGACAGCGATGGTGTATGGGCTCCCCATTGGTATGCCTCGGTCTGGTCTTCCACAGGGTTTGCGGCACCCCCGGCTGAATCGTCAGAGCGACCCAAAACGTTGACGGCCGCGCAGGAAGCGATGTGCGAAGAAGCGGAGGGGCTGTACAAGGGAATGCGTGCCCACGCATTGCGTGGGTGACCGCTTGGGTAACATGCCTGGGTGACATGTCTGGGTAACAACGGTGCTCTGGGTAACAACGGTGCCTGTGACCGCGCTGGTATTGCTAGCGAGCTATGGCTACCCGGGAGCGTGCTCTCATCGCCGGCAGCTTAGTTGGCGCTGCGTACCCAGTAGTTCTCTTCGGCAAGCTGACGACGCTGACGAGCCTGGGGCTGGGGCTGCGCGAAATACTGATCGACGTCGTTCGCAGCCCGGGTCGGCTTACGGAACTTGATCGCGCCCAGAAAGGCAACCAGGCTGTTGCTGTCGCGGGATGTTGTGTTGTCGCTGTTATTGGCCATGACGGTGTTCCTTCTTACTATGAATGCAGAATAGAGTTCTGACGCCTGGCAACAAGGAAAAAGTCCGCATAAAAAACGTGAAAAATGCGCACCGTGCAACAAAGTCGCTGAGCGCCGAAAAATCCCGTGTTTTATCCACTGCCGTCGTCGCGTATTCTGATGTTCTTGTCCCGTCTGCCCTGTTTAGGAATGTTTGCCATGCTCGACGCTCTGTCTCTGCTCCCCGATGACCCCATTCTTGGTCTGGCCGCTGTGTGCCGCGCCGATGACAACCCTAAAAAAGTAGACCTCACCGTGGGGATTTACATGGATGAGTCGGGTGTTTGCCCGGTGTTTGATGCCATCACTCAGGCCCAGGCGCGCCTGGTGTCGCAAGAGACGAGCAAAGCCTATTTGCCCCCCGCCGGCGTGGAGGGATTTAATCCCGGCATGCAAAAGCTGGTGTTGGGCGAAAACAGCACGGCCCTTGCCGATGGTCGGGTGAGCAGCATTCAGGCGCCGGGGGGCTGCGGTGCCCTGCGCATTGGCGCAGAGATTATTCAGGCGGCGTCGCCGGGTGCTAAGGTTTGGGTATCCGATCCCACCTGGCCGGTACATATTCCGCTGCTGGGGAGTGTGGGTCTGCAGTTTTCCACCTATCGTTACTACGACGCCGAGACCCATGGAGTGAACTTCGAGGCTATGATGGAGGATCTCAAGGGTGCAGCCAGCGGTGATATCGTGCTTCTGCACGGCTGCTGTCATAACCCCTGTGGCGCGGATCTCTCTCAGGAACAGTGGAAGATTATCGGTGACATGGCTGAGGCCCAGGGCTTTATGCCGTTTATCGATATTGCCTATCAGGGTCTGGGCGATGGTCTCGATGCCGATGCGGCGGGGCTTCGGCAGCTGGCAGAGCGGCTGCCGGAGATGATTATTGCGGCGTCCTGCTCCAAGAACATGGGCCTCTACCGCGAGCGCACGGGCTGCACGCTCTTTGTGGGTAAAAACGCTGAGAGTGCCGACGCCTTGTTGAGCCAGGCCAAGGTCGCTGCGCGGCGCGTGTATTCCATGCCGCCGGCCCACGGCGCCCTGCTCGCCAGTGCCGTCCTGTCGGATCCCGAGTTGACCGCCAGCTGGCAATCCGAGCTTCACGCTATGTGTGCACGCATCAACGGCCTGCGCAGCGACCTGGTGGAAAAACTCCAGGCCTCCACGGGGCGCGACTTTGAATTTATCCGCGCCGAGAAAGGCATGTTTTCCTTTCTGGGATTGAGCGGCGATCAGGTGCAGGCCCTGCGCGATGACTACAGCGTGTACATGCTTGGCTCATCACGCATCAATGTTGCGGGGGTGAACGCCCGAAACATCGACTATCTCGCCGACTCCATCGCAAAAGTGCTGTAGTTGGAGGCTGAGGCTGGGGTTTAGGCTCGCTCCTCGAGCTCCGTCCAGCGTTCGATTTTTTCCTCGAGTGTCCCGCCAATACTCGCTAGTTCGGCGAGGAGATCTTTCACCTCCCGGGGATCCCGCTCGTAGAAGGCGGGATCGGCGCACAAGGTTTCAAGCTCTCCTTGCCGCGATTCCAGAGCCTCGATATCTGCGGGCAGGCTATCGAGCTCGCGCTGCTCTTTATAGCTGAGTTTCTTTTGGGGGCTTTTTTCGGCCGTGGCGGCGGGGGCAGGCGAAGGTGTGTCTTTTACACGCTCATGAGGCATGGCATCCAGGGGCAGGAGGCGGCCGCCTCGGGCTTCCCAGTCGCTGAAGCCACCGGCATGCTCCTCGATGCTGCCGTCGCCGGTGAGTACCAGAAGGCTTGTGACGACATTATCCATAAAGGCGCGATCGTGGCTCACCAGCAATACCGTGCCCTTGAACTCCATGAGCAGCTCTTCCAGAAGCTCCAGGGTTTCTATGTCCAGGTCGTTCGTCGGCTCGTCGAGCACCAGCAGGTTTACGGGTTTGCTGAACAGCAGGGCAAGCACCGCGCGGTTCTGCTCTCCCCCGGATAGGGCACCGACGGGTGTGCGTAGCCTTTGGGGCGAGAACAGAAAATCACCGAGATAGGAGACCGCGTGCTTGCGACGGCCACCGATTTCAATAAAGTCCCGGCCGCCGCAGACGTTATCGATAAGGTTCTTGGTGGGATCCAGCGTTGATCGTTGCTGATCGCCATAGGCAATTTCGAGCTTGCTGCCCAGACGCACTGTGCCCGTTTCCGGCGTGAGTTCACCGGTCAGTAGACGGATGAGCGTGCTTTTGCCCGCGCCGTTGGGGCCGACGATACCCACGCGATCGCCGCGCTGCAGTAGCAGCGAACAGGGCTTGATAATTGTCCGGCCGCCGAGGACGACGCTGGCGTCCTCAAGCTCCGCAACGATTTTGCCGCTGCGCTGCGCCGTATCCACGTTGAGGTTGGCAGTGCCCGTGCGCTCGCGTCGGGCGCTGCGTTCTTCGCGCATGGCTTTGAGCGCACGGACGCGACCCTCATTACGGGTGCGCCGCGCCTTAATACCCTGACGGATCCACTTCTCTTCTTCGCTCAGGCGTTTATCGAAGAGCGCGTTCGCTCGCTCCTCGGCGGCGAGCTGTTGCTCCCGATGATTCAAAAAGCCCTCGTAGCTTCCCTGCCAGACCGTGAGATTGCCGCGATCCAGCTCCGCGATGTGATCGGCTACGCCCTGGAGAAAACGCCGGTCGTGCGTGATGAGTACCAGTGCGCAGCGCAGACCCGTGAGCTGTTCCTGCAGCCACTCGATGGCGGGGATGTCCAGATGGTTGGTGGGCTCATCCAGCAGAAGAATATCCGGATCGCCCACCAGGGCACGGGCGAGGGCCGCGCGGCGACGCCAGCCCCCCGAGAGGCTGGACATAAGGGTGTCACGCCTGAGATCCAGTTGACTGAGGGTGCTCTCAACACGTTGCCCCAATTGCCATCCATCGGCCGCTTCCAGGGCGTGTTGCACCCGCTCCAACTCCACCAGATCCGCATCGGCAGAGGAGGTAAGCTGCTCGAAACGTCGCAGGAGGGCGCCGGTTTCTGCCAGGCCGTCGGCGACATAGTCGTATACGGTGATGTCTGCGGTATCCGGTAGCTCCTGCTCCAGTCTGGCGATGCGGGTGCCCGGGCGCAGCCAGCGTTCTCCGCCATCCAGGGCCAGATCGCCCGCGAGGATCTTCAGGAGGGTGCTTTTGCCCTCGCCATTACGACCTAAGAGTCCGAGGCGCTGACCACTGCTGATTTGCAGGTCTACGCTGTCCAGAAGTACGTGGGTGCCGAAGTGCAGATTTGCCTGCTCGAGACGCAAAAGATCCATGAAAACGGTGCTGTAAAAAATGAGGGCGCATTCTAACGCGCTCGGCGTTAGATCCACGTAACTTTCTAGGGATTATGGTGGCGCTGGGCGTCGCGGTGTCGATTCCGCTATCATTGCGCCGCTTTTTTTGGCGTTATCCGGCTATAGCCAGGCATCGACGGGCAGAGGCTCGGGTACCGATGCCACTTTTAGGATCGACATGTTTTCACGCGCATATCAAACACACCACGACCGACAGCTGGCTCTCTGGCTGCTCACCTGTGCCGTGGTGATCTACGGCATGATTTTGCTCGGTGGTGTCACCCGACTCACGGAGTCGGGTTTATCCATGGTGGAGTGGCGACCGATCATGGGGATCTGGCCCCCCATCGGAGAGGCCGCGTGGCAGGAGGTGTTCGCCAAGTATCAGCGGTTCCCCGAGTATCAGAAAATCAATCAGGGTATGGGCCTTGATGAATTCAAGGTGATATTCATGTACGAATATCTCCACCGGGTCCTGGGCCGATTGATCGGACTCCTGTTTATCATCCCCCTGGTGTTTTTTGCCCTGCGCGGGGTCATCCGTCCGGGACTCATGCCGCGCTTGCTGGTGCTGCTGGTCCTGGGAGGCTGCCAGGGGCTGCTGGGCTGGTATATGGTGAAAAGTGGCCTGGTGGACCGCCCCAGTGTTTCCCAATACCGGCTGACGGCGCACCTTGGCCTCGCCGTGGCACTCTACGCGGCTATCCTCTGGCAGTTCCTGAATCTGTGGCCAAAGGCCGGCCGCCGTTCGAAATCATCGTCGACTGCGTCCCTGGCGGGCGTTGCGCGCTGGTCACCCCTGCTTGTGGTTCTGGTGTATCTGATGATTTTATCAGGGGGGCTGGTAGCCGGAACGGACGCGGGCTACGCCTACCCAACCTGGCCGAAGATGGGCCCGGGGTTTGTTCCCCCTGGCTTGTACGCGGCGACGCCATCCTGGCTCGCCGCCTTTGAAGACGTGACCACGATTCAGTTCAATCATCGCCTGTTTGCCTACCTGCTGTTTTTTCTGGTCGGCGGTTTCGGTTTGTTTCTTGCGTTGAAGGCGTCCGGCACGGCCCTTCGCCTGGCCGGCGGCGCGGTGATGGCAGCGCTACTGCTGCAAATCACCCTGGGGATCGGCACACTGCTAACGCGGATGGCGATTCCCGTGGCGGCGGGTCATCAGGCGGGAGCGATCCTACTGCTGACGGTGCTGCTTTTTACCGTACATCTGTTGCGGCGACACACCACTATCAACGGTAGCTGACCACAAGGAAGCCCTTGAGCGCCTCGGGGCCCCTGCAGCGAATCACATGGGGTATATCGGCGCGGTAGTGCGCCGTATCGCCGGTTTGTAACACAACCTCACTGTTACCCGTGCCGACGATCGCAGACCCCTGAGACACGGAGAACATCTCCCGCGTGCCTTCAAAATGCGCGGCGCTTGCCAGTTCGGCGCCGGGCTGAAGGGTGATCACGTAGAACTCGATGTTTTTTTCCAGTTGCAGGGGCGAGAGGGTACGCAGTTCACACTCGCTGTCGGCGCGAAACACCGTGCCCGGATCGTCGCCACGCACGACATCGATGCTCGCACTGGCGTTGGGGTCATCCACAAGCTCACCGATGCTGATGCCAAAGGTTTGCGCGATGCGCTGGGTCACGGCCAGGGTCGGGTTGGCTTTGCCGCGCTCAATCTGGCTCAGCATCGATCGACTGACGCCAGAAGCGGCGGCGAGTTGCTCAAGCGTCATAGACTGCAGTTGCCGGAGCTGGCTGACGCGCTCGCCGAGGAGCCTGCTGGTGGAATCGGTCATCAGCGCATTATACGTAAGGTCAGCTATCCGGCGAGACGCCAGTATGCATTGCTCCGCGTCTCCTGGCGTATTGATCGATGAATTCGGCGAAGCTCCAGTGTGTATTGCTTCGCGTCGCGCTCACGCGCTCCTGATTGCTACGCAATACACACTGGAGCTTCGCCTTGTGCCGTGCAGTACTTGAGTACGTTTTTTTCTGGTCACGGCGTTGAGGAGTGCGGGCATAACTGTTGTGAAGCAATCAGGAGCGCGCAGCGCGACGCGTAACAACAGTTGTGGCCGTGCTCCGGTATCGAGTGGCGTTGTGAAAAAGCCGTGCTCCGGACGAGCCATCGCTCATTCCAAGTTACGAGTATCCCGCGGGCAAAAAAATGCCCGCACTAGGCGGGCATTAGGAGTATTGCTGAGCGTTCGCTTAGAAGGTGTACTTCAAGCGAGCACCAAAGACTGCGCTCTCGTCCATGTATCTGGAGTGCGAACCTGCAAGGACTGGTGTGTCATAAGACTGCATGAAGACCTCTTCATCAAAGATGTTACGTCCATAGGCCATGATCTCCCAGTCGCCTGATCGAAGTCCCAAGCGTAAGTTGGTCTTGGTGAAGGCGTCGATTTGGTCAATGGGGTCGTTATCACCTGCCGATTGGAAAGAATCGCGGTAATTAACCTCACCGCCGGCAAAGAACTCCATCTGGCCCACGGGACGGATATAGTCGAAGAAGAAGGAGGCACTGTAATCTGATGCGTACAGCGTAGGCTCACCAGACAGCGGGTTTCCTTGCTCGATCGAACAATTAGGATTGGCATCCAATTGAATGGCGGTACAGGGACCGTCGTCGAAGTCACTGTATGAGGCATCAAGGTAAGCAAAGTTCGCCCCAAGTCTGAGGTTGTCCGTAGCCTGCCAAAGAGCATCGACCTCAAGACCATAAATCTCTGAACCGGCAGCATTTTTCACTACGAAGCCAAGGCCTTCGAAGATAGCAGTTTGCAGGTCGGTGTACTCCGTGTAGAACAGGGCCCAGTTCAGGGTCATGCCGCCATCAAGCAGGGTATGCTTTCCGCCCAACTCAAAAGCATCCACCTCTTCGTCGCCAAATTCGAAGTCTCCATTCGGATTTGACAGGTCATAGCAGGCATCAAGATCAACGGTAAAGTCCGGGTTAGGTGCGCAGGGGAATGCGGTGGGTGCGAGATCCCCGGGGTTCTGGTCATCCGCCGCGGTGAAACCGCCGGATTTGAAGCCCTGGGAAAAGCTGGCATAGAGCATGCTGTCGTCACCAACATCCCACTGCAGATTGAACGATGGCGTCAACGCATCAGTCGAGCGCTCTTCCCTGAAATCATAGGCATAGGCATTGAAGCTGTTAGCCTGGATCAAGTGAAGGAAATAACTGTCGCCGGGGTTCAGGAGCCCTGAATTCTGATCACTCAGAAACTGCGTGCTGATCACATCCTTGTTCTCTTCGGTATAGCGAACCCCTACGGTTAAACGCAAGGTGTCAGTGAAGTTAAACGTACCCTGGGCGAACACCGCCAAGGAGTCTGAATCCAGCTGATAATTGTGATTTCGCGCTACCTGGTTCATGTCGTAGGCACCTTGGGTAAGGGCAAATAACAGGTTTTGCGGGAGTACTTCCGGCGGAGGATTGCCCGGGGTCACAATCGAAAGAAACTCAGGGAATAGTCCGTCGAAATTGGTATCAATAGCTACCTGCCGGTCAAACTCGAGGTCTGATTGGTCGTAGTAAAAACCCGCTACGTAGTCGAAAAACTCACCGCCCGGAGAGGCGATGCGAAACTCCTGGCTTACCTGCTCAAAGCTCTGATCATCGTCGCGGGAGATAAACTGCAGCGGTAACCAGTCTACGTCTGCACCATCAATGTACTGGTACTCCGACCAACCGGTGACAGAAGTCAGGGTCAATTCGCCGACCTGCCAGTCCACATTGAGTACCATGTTGGTGAGGTCGTTGTCTGAGCTGTCAGGGTTGATCCCAATGCCGATGCCGTCTTCCTGGGAGCGCCCGAAACCGTTGTCCTTAAATACTTCGAATTCGCGGCCGGTCTGCTCTTTGTAACCCGGGTAGAACACATCCATGATGCTGTAGGCCGTGTCGGCGAACGCGGAGCGGTTGGGAACAAACTCGTTTCGCTCGTCCCTGGTTAAAAACACCTTGCCCGTTGTTGTTGAGCCGGTTCGCTCATAATCTGACTGGGTATACTTGAAGTTAACGTTCAGGTTGTCAGTCGGCTGCCAGTTTAAAGACAGACGATAGGAAAGCTCTTCGACGCCACCCTCGGGTGTGCCAAGAAAAGTGTTGTCTGCAAAACCGTCTGTTTCACGATACTTAACCGCAAGTCGCGCCCCGAGGGTATCGGTGAGGCCGCCGCCTACAAAGCCTTCGACGATCCGGCCGTCGAAGGACTCGGCGGACGCCATAATCTGGCCTTCAAACTCATCGCCAGCCCGCGCACTGGCAGTGGTGATGTTGATCGCGCCGGCGACCGTGTTGCGACCAAACAGCGTGCCCTGAGGTCCACGTAGCACCTCTACGCGCTCTACGTCGAGGAATCCAGCGCGGTACTGACGTCCGCGACCCATGTACACGCCATCAATGTACATACCTACGGACTGCTCAAAGCCCTGGTTGTTACCCGAGCCCACGCCGCGCATATAGATGTTGGTGTTCACCGGAGCATCGGCGATGTGCAGGTTAGGCACATAGTCAGCCAGCGCCGCCATATTCGGAATGCCGGCATCCTGAATCTTCTCGCCCTGAACAGCCGATACAGAAATCGGAACGTCCTGAAGGCTCTCCGCGCGTTTCTGTGCGGTTACGATAACTTCTTCGAGTTGTTGTGCGCCGACGGTGAGAGATTGCGTCGCCAGTGATACGGCCGCGATGAGCGGCAGCGTGCGAAAGGTCGCAGACATGGATGATCCCCTTGTAATTTTATATTTATAAGTCGAAGGGCTGAGGAGCCTGTCGACCTGTTTTCGATCCTTGGTAAATTACCTGCTCCAAGGCAAGCAATTTTGACCGTATTTTTTACAGGGGAATGCACCATCCCAGTGCATGGCATGGCATGGAATGACATTGGATGTCACGAAGAGTTCTGAGGGCGCTGAGTGGTGCTAGTCGTTGTATCCGGGCGGCGGTACGAAGGCGCGGTGATGCGTTTCGAGGAGTCGCGCTACGGCGAGTGTCGTGCGATCCCCCAGGTAGCGACTGGCGATCTGCATGCCCACGGGCAGTCCGTCGGCGGTGGTGCCGAGGGGGACAGCGGTGGCGGGAAGATAGGCATTCAGCGTAAGCCCCGCCCACTTAAGAACGTCGGTGTAGGGACGCTCGACGCCGTTGACGGCGATGACCCGTGCCTGCATATCCGGATGATGATCGTGCTCGAAGGCGGGGACGTGAGCGCAGGGGCAGAGCAACACGTCGTAGTCGCGAAAGAACGCTTCCCAGGCGACGCGGGTGTGCTGGCGTATTTCGTTCTGCACGATCCAGCTTCTGTGCTCCATTGCGATACCTTTCATTTGTAACAGCGCTTCGCTGCGATCATCCGGATCCGCCGCCGCCACCATATCTCTTGCCATCTGGCGCACTTCCTCGGGTACATCGGCGCCGATCACCGACATAAGGATTTGCAGATAGTTTTCGTGGTTGGCCTGGGGATCAATGGCCGGGCGGGCATGACGGTCCACGTGGGCGCCGAGGTTTTCCAGGGTTTTTGCTGCGCTCTCAATATGCTCCGCTATCGACTTATCTACGCGACAGAATTCATCATCGGCCCAGACCGCCACGCGAAGATGGGAGGCATCGCGAAAGCTCGGCGTCGGCAGAGCGGGCAGGGGGTGGGCGGTGATGTCTGGCGCGGGACCGGCGAGCAGCGCCAGGGCCTGTTCAAGATCATCAACGCAGGTGGCCAGGGGGCCGGCGCAGGACAGATCCGGCTCTGACAGCACCTTGTCGCCTGGTGGCAGGTGCCCCCGTTTGGAGATGAGCTCGTAGCTGCTTTTGTGCCCGAAAACGCCGTTAAAGTGACTGGGCGTCCGAATGGAGCCGCCAATGTCGCTGCCCAACTCGAGGGGTGTTAAGCCACTCGCCAGCGCAGCGGCCGCACCGCCGGAGGAGCCGCCACAGGTGCGCTCCACGTTCCAGGGATTATTGGTGACATCGTAGATTTCATTGAATGACTGCAGATCCGCGCTCATAAAAGGCACGTTGGTTTTGCCAAAGATAATGGCTCCGGCATCCACCAGGCGCTGTACCGCTACCGCGTTTTTTTCGGGGATAAAGTCCCGGCGCTCCGGAATACCGCCCACGGTCACCAGGCCCTCGGTACACCAGGCATCCTTGATGGTCATGGGCACGCCGTGGAGGGGGCCCCAATCTTCGTTCTCGGCGGCGGCCTTGTCCGCGGCGACGGCACGCTCAAGGGCGCGATCCGTGTCGAGGGCAACCACGGCGTTGATGCCGGGATTGAATTGCTCAATGCGATCCAGATAAAACTCAAGCACCGTGACGGCAGACAGCTTGCCGGCCTTGATGTCCTGTGCGAGTCCAAAAGCGCTGCGGTAGAGAATGCTCATACTTGAATTCCAGAAAATTGGGCGGTACGGACCATGCCGTATAAAAATACCAGAGAAGAAGCTTATCGTTTTGTATGCTGTCCGGGTAAGCCCTCTTTTGACCCCGGGATATCGCCGTAGCGGATCACCGACGTCACGTTCACCGTCACAAAAAATTCACGGCAGAGGGCTTGCAGGTCATACAAGCGTCATCCCCCGAGCCTAGAGTTCGCAGTATGAGCGTTCTCGAAACTATTCAGGGCTTCGATCATCGGTCTCTCCTGCTGTCCCAGCAGTCACGGAGTTGGGGCGCTCGCCACCGTCGCCCCATTTCGCGAAGCGCCGACGGGCATTGGTATTTGGTTCTGGGGAGCGCCCTGGGCCTGCTGTCCGAAAGCGGCGAACAGTTCCTGACCCATATGCTCGTCGCCTTCGCCATCGAACGCACACTTTACTGGACCCTGAAGAACAGTTTGAAGCGTCGTCGACCCGCGGCAGCATTACCCGACTTTCAAAGCCACATCATTGCATCGGATGAATTCAGCTTTCCGTCGGGGCACACCTGCGCCGCATTTTTATTTGTGACGCTTCTGGTCCTGCACTTTGGCCTATGGCTATTGCCACTCTATGCCTGGAGCGTGGCGGTGGGCATGTCCCGCGTGTACCTCGGTGTGCACTTTCCCACGGACACCGTCGTGGGTGCCATGCTGGGCTCTTCCATCGCTCTGGCGACGGCGCAGTGGTTCGCCTAAGCATCCAAGTCAGCAGTCAATCCAGGTAATGAAAGTACTCTACGGTGTTCAGGGCACAGGTAACGGCCACCTGAGTCGCGCCCGAGCCATGGCGAAAGCCTTTGCCGCCAGGGATATCAATGTGGATTATCTGTTCAGCGGTCGCCCCGCTGAACGCTACTTTGATATGCAGGCGTTCGGGCATTTTCGCACGCTTCCCGGGCTTACCTTTGCGAGCTCCCGCGGTCGCTTGTCCTACCTGAAAACCTTTTTCGGGAACAACTACTGGCATCTTGTGCGCGATGTACTGACACTGGATCTTCAGGACTACGATCTTGTGCTGACGGACTTTGAACCAATTACCGCCTGGGCCGGTTGGCTGCGGGGCAAAACCGTTGTCAGCATGGGACACCAGCCGGCTTTTGATCATCGGGTTCCCGTCGCGGGCCACGATTTTAGATCCCAATGGGTCATGCGCATGTTCGCCCCCGGCAGTGTCCGCCTCGGCATGCATTGGGACAGTTTTAAAGCACCCATACTCCCACCCATCGTCAACGTGGAGCATGCTGCCGATAAAAGTGAGCAGCGCAAGGTGGTGGTGTATCTGCCCTTTGAAGAGCAGGAAGAGGTGCAGGCGCTTCTGGCGCAGTTACCGGAGTATGAGTTTTACATTTATGCCCCGGGCAACAAGACGGCCCGGCGGGCAAACCTGCACATCCTGCCCACATCGTTGCAGGGCTTTCAGTCGGATCTTTCCGATTGCGCGGCGGTGATCTGTAACGCGGGATTCGAGCTGTCCAGCGAGTGTCTGGCCCTGGGTAAACGCCTCTTGGTAAAGCCGCTGAGTCGGCAGATGGAGCAGTCTTCCAACGCCCTTGCGCTAAAGCAGCTGGGATACGGCGATGTCCTGGAGAGTTTGCGACTGGAGCCCATTCGCGATTGGTTGGCGTCCCATACGCCGGTGAGACGCGTTCATTATCCGGATGTTGCCAGTGAAATTGTGCAGTGGCTCACCCAGGGTGATCTTCGGCGGGCTTCACAGCAGGCCCTGAGTGATCGATTGTGGGAACGGGTGGTTGTGGGGCCCTGAAATACCCAACCAAAACGATCGGGTTTACGTATAATAGATAATTATCGAACCTGACCTTCTTTCTCATGGCTGACAAACACATCGCATCAGAGACTTCTCTTTCGTCCCTGTTTAGCTTTTTTATCGGTATTCTGGCGCCGGAGCGCAGCTACTACGTGCTGGCCATCATCTATGGCATAGGTATCAGCCTGTTGTCCCTGGCGACGCCCGTGTCCGTTCAGATGCTGATCAACACGGTGGCTAACATCGGCCTGACGACGCCGCTGGTGGTGTTGTCGCTGACGCTGTTCTTTCTGCTGCTCCTTGCCGGCAGCCTGAACGCCCTTCGGATCTACATCATGGATGTGTTCGGGCGCCGATTTTATGCCCGTATGGTGTCCGAGATTGCGCTTCGCACCATCTACGCCCGCAACCCCTATTTTGATGACCGTGGCAAGAGCGCTCTGTTCAACCGCTACTTCGATATCGTCATTATCATGAAGATGCTGCCCAATCTGCTGGTTGGGGGCTTCACTATCCTGCTTCAGACTGTGGTTGGTTTCCTCCTGGTGTCGTCTTATCACCCGGTGTTGCTGGCCTTTAATGCGGGTATCGCGCTGCTGATCTGGCTGGTGTGGTTCATTTGGGGGCGGCGGGGTATCCGCAGTGCTGTGGAGCTCTCCCACCGCAAGCACTACAGCGCATCCTGGCTGGAGTCATTGGGGCATGCCAATGGTTTTTATAAAAGTGAAATGCACATTGCCGAGGCGCTCCGACGTACCGATGACGTCACGGCTTCCTACATGGAACAACATCGCCTGCATTTTCGGCATCATTTTTCCCAGACCCTGAGCTTTTTGTTCATCTACGCCGCGGCCAGTGCTGCGCTCCTCGGACTCGGCGGCTGGCTGGTGATCAGCGGTGAACTGTCCCTGGGGCAGCTGGTGGCGGCGGAGCTGGTGCTTTCCGTGGTGTTCCTCGGGGTGTCGCAAATGGGGATCTATCTGAGCTATCTCTACGATGTCTGCGGAGCCGTGGACGAGCTCTCGCTGTTTTTCCGCGTTGAGCAGGATATGCCCGACAAGGCCCATACGCGAATCGATGGAGACTCTTCACTCAGTTTCAGTAAGGTTGTGGTGGCGCCTTCGATCACCCTGGATTTCAAGATTCCTGCCCGCTCGCGGGTTTGTGTCTACGCTGACAGCCATCGGGCCCAGCGGGTGTTTACCAATCTCGTGCGCGGCCACGAGTCTCCTGACAGCGGTTACATCGCAGTCGGCGGCATGGATCTTCGGGAGCTCAAGG
This sequence comes from Congregibacter litoralis KT71, assembly GCF_000153125.2. Classification (NCBI taxonomy): domain Bacteria; kingdom Pseudomonadati; phylum Pseudomonadota; class Gammaproteobacteria; order Cellvibrionales; family Halieaceae; genus Congregibacter; species Congregibacter litoralis. The sequence continues at coordinate 3,741,403 of NZ_CM002299.1, read as the reverse complement.
CCTACGAAAAGCGCCAGGAAATCATCATGCTGGATCGGCCCAATGCCGTGGAAGCGAGTATTCGGGAGTATCTGCGGCTATCGGCGTCCAATAGCGAGTCCGTAGATGTCATGAAGGTGCTGGAGATTGTGGGTCTCGCCGAAACCGTGACACAGCTGCCCCAGGGCCTGGATACAGAGCTGGTGGGTACGGGCTGGCCCCTCTCCATTGTGGAAACGATGCAGCTCAAGCTGGCCGCGGCCATCATCGCCAAGCCCCGCATATTGGTGCTGACGCAGGCCTATGACGCTATGCCGGAAGTGTTTTTGCTGCGCGCCATGGAGGCCCTTCAGGAACGTTGCGAAACCACTATTGTCTACTTCACCTACGAAAATATTGATTTGCGTTTTGATCACTATTTGCAACTGGGTTTTGAGCAGCAGGTCATGGTGACGGACTATGAGTCTCTGTGTGATCTTATGGGGCTGGAGGAGCATCCCATGCGCACGCCCCTGTCGATTTACGGCGAGAACGCCGCCGAATTGAACGGGGAGCAGTGATCGTGCCTTTGTTCGATTATCACAACGAGAAATTCACGACGCTTAACGGCATAGGCGTTCCCCGCGTTGCGCGTGCCGTGGGCATTGGGCTGCTGTTCTTCTTCGTCGTGGTGGGTCTGTTTCTGACTTTTGTGCCCTGGGTGCAGACGGCCAGCGGCCCCGGTAATGTCACGGCATTGAATCCCAATGATCGCATGCAGGAAATCAACGCCCTGGTGCCGGGCCGGATTCAGGAGTGGTACGTGCGCGACGGGTCCCGGGTCAAAGTAGGGGATCCCATCGTTCGCATCGTCGATAACGACCCCCAACTGCTGGAGCGCTTGCAAGCGGAGCGGGGGCAGGTGCTGGCCAAGCTGACCGCTGCGGAAACGGCCCTGGAAATCGCCCAGATCGATAAGCGCCGCATGGAAAAACTGTTTGACGAAGGACTCTCGGCGCGCCGGGAGTTTGAACAGGCACGTATTCGCGTAGAGCAGCTGCGTGCCGATGTGGCCCAGGCGGGGGCCGAGCTCAGTCGCGTGGACGTCAATCTTTCACGGCAATCGGTACAGATTGTTCGCGCGCCGCGGGACGGCACGATCCTGCGCGTAAACGCCGGCGATGCGGCCACCTTTATCAGTGCTGGACAGGTAGTGGCGACTTTTGTGCCCGATAACGCCGAGCGGGCGATCGAGATGTTTATCGATGGTCGGGACATTGCCCTGGTAAGGGAAGGCGCCAGGGTGCGCATTCAGTTTGAGGGTTGGCCCGTTATTCAAATCAGTGGTTGGCCCTCCGTGGCGGTGGGTACCTTCAGCGGACACGTGATTGCCATTGATCCCACGGCGCAGGCCAACGGTCGTTTTCGTATCCTCGTGGAGGAGGACGAGGACACGGGCGTGGCGTGGCCGGACCGGCGCTTTGTGCGCTTTGGCTCCAAGGCTCGCGGTTGGGTTCTCTTGGAGGAAGTGTCCGTCGGTTACGAGATCTGGCGTCAGCTGAACAACTTCCCGCCGAACTTTCCCGGTCAGGGCGACCCCATGGTGACGTCAGGCCAGTGATGCTTCGCGCCATAGTGTTTATCGGACTTTTGGGTGCGTCGTCCCTGCGTGCGGATGTGCCCTTGGCGCAGATGCCCCTGCTCCCCGAGGAGGTCCTTGCGGCGTCAGAGGAGCACTTTCCTTCTATTCTCAAAGCCCTGGCCCAGCGTCAGGCGGCGGTCGGCCGGGTGACGGAATCTCTGGGTGCCTTTGATCTCGTGTTTGGCGCCGACGGTTTTGATCGCGTGGATGGTTTTTATGACGGCACGGCGGTGGGAGGCAAGGTCATCAAACCCCTGCGTCCCCTCGGTGCAAAGCTGTACGGTGAGTATTCCCTGTCCAATGGTGACTTCCCCATTTATGAGGATCAGTATTTCACCAATAATGGCGGTACGGCAAAGCTCGGCGTGTTGTTCAGCGTGTTCCGCGATCGGGATATTGATGCGCGACGCTTTGGTCAGATCGATGCGGAGCTCGCGTTGCAGCAGGCCGAGCTCGATGTGTTGCTCACCAAGGTGGGTGTTCAGCAGCGCGCTCTGGCAGCCTATTGGCGCTGGGTCGCTGCGGGCCAGGAGCTCGCGGTATATGATAATCTGCTGCGTATAGCCCTGGAGCGGGAAACCGGTCTGGAGCGTGAAGTGAGCAGCGGTCGCAGGGCGGCGATTTTTATTACCGAGAACCGGCAGAATATTACCAGGCGGCAGACGCTCATGACCGCGGCCCGCAGGGACTTTGAGGTGGCGGCTAATCAGCTGGCTTTTTATCTCCGCGATGAAACCGGAGAGCCCCTGACCCCCGATGTACAGCGCTTACCGGCGGAAACGCAGTTTGGTGTTTTGCCTCCGGTACCGACGGAGGCCTCCCTGAATGTGCCCGCGCTGCTGGAGCAGCGGCCCGAGCTGCGTATTCTGCAAACGGGCGCCGAGCGGGCGTTGCAGAAAATCGCGCTGTCAGAAAATGAATTGAAGCCCCGCCTCGATTTAAATCTCGAGATTGCTGAGGGTTTTGGATCCATCGGTGAAGGTGGTGCATCCCGGGATGGCACGGACGCCATTGTCGGTTTTACCTTCACGGTGCCCCTGGAGCGTCGCCAGGCCAAAGGTAAGATCACCCAGGCCCGGGCCGAGCTGGAATCCTTGCGGCAGGAGCAGCGTCGCCTCGAGGATCAGGTGGAGATTGAGCTGCGCAATATCCTTTTGGAGCTCGATACGGCGCGGGAACTCATGGAGTTGGCAAAACAGGACGTGGAGCTGTCCGAGACCATGAGGCAGGCAGAGGTGCGTCGCTTCGAGCAGGGCGCCAGTGATTTCTTTCTCGTCAATATTCGAGAAGAAACCGCCGCGGATGCCCGTGTGCGTTTTTATAATGCCTATCAGCGAACCCGCGTTGCGCAGGCAAATTTCGATGCAGCGACGGTGAATCTTTCGCGTCTGGGTATCGACGAGGCATTTTAAGGGCCCGGCAGGCGTTTCCTTGCGTCAGGTCAATATTTCTTCAGGGTGCTACCCGCATACTTTGTGATACATAAAGTACAGAAGTCCCAGGGACTCAGGCGCGGGTTTTATTTGCTAGTACCTTCCGATAAGCGCTGGCCAGCGTGGTTGGATTTGCTTCAGGGCCTTACAGGTCTCCTGCTGGTCATCTTCATGTGGGCGCATCTCTTCGCGGTATCCAGCATCTTGCTGGGCAAACCCGCCATGTATGCAGTGACCCGGTTTTTTGAGGGGGCTCTTTTCTTTGCCACTCCCCAGCCCTGGCTGGTGAGTCTTGTCGCTCTGGCGATTTTTACCTTGTTTGTCACGCATACGCTGCTTGCCCTTCGCAAAATTCCGGCGGGGTATCGGCAATGGCGGGCATGGATCATCCACATGCGCGGTATGCGTCACGAAGAAACCAGTCTGTGGCTTCTTCAGGTGGTTACCGGCCTGGTGCTGATGTTCTTTGCCACAGCCCATCTACTTGAACTGTTTATCCATCCGGCAGACATCGGGCCGCATGCGTCCGCGGCGCGCATAGCCGACGGCGGGTGGGTGCTGGGATTGGTGCTGCTCCTGTCCGTAGAGGTGCATGCCGGCGTTGGCCTGTATCGTTTGATCATCAAGTGGGGTTGGTTTGGCTGGGGCGACACGGTACATAAGCGGCGTCGGCTCCGTCGCGCGGTTTATGCATTGATCGCCTTCTTTTTGTTGCTGGGACTGGCGACTCAGCAAGCGTATCTGCGCATTGGGCAGGAAGAGTCCGTGCGGGCAGGGCTCCGCTACAGTCCTCCCGGTATGGAGGTGCGGCACTGATGGAGGTGATCTACACCGACACCCTGGTTGTAGGCGGTGGTCTCGCAGGCCTGCGCGTAGCCATCGCGGCAAAGCGTCGGGGACTGGAGGTGCTGACTCTGAGCCTGGTCCCGCCAAAACGCTCTCACTCAGCGGCCGCCCAGGGAGGTATGCAGGCCAGCCTTGGGAACAGCTGTAAGGGACGCGGTGATAACGAGAGCGTGCACTTTGCGGATACAGTACGGGGCAGCGATTGGGGTGCCGACCAGCTGGTGGTGCGCATGTTCGCGGAGACAGCGCCTAAGGCTATTCGAGAACTCGCGGCCTGGGGCGTGCCCTGGAACCGTGTAGAGCGCGGCGACCATGAAGTGGTGGTCAATGGCAAGCGAATCACCATCACCGAATCCGACAGGGCCCACGGTCTTATCACAGCTCGAAACTTCGGCGGCACTGCGCACTGGCGAGCCAGCTATGTCTCTGATGGCACGGGCCATTCCATGTTGTACACCATGTCTGATCGAGCGGTGGCCGAGTCCATTCCGGTGCACGAACGCATGGAGGCGATGGCACTGATCTGTGACGGGGAACGCTGCTGCGGTGTGGTGGCTCGGGATCTGAAATCCGGTGGTTTGCTTGCTTACGTCGCGCGCGCAACCTGTATCGCAACCGGGGGCTTCGGGCGTCTCTACCGTGTGTCTACCAATGCCATCATTAACGAGGGTATGGGCGCTGCGATTGCCCTGGAGAGCGGCCGTGCCGTTCTTGGCAACATGGAGGCGGTGCAATTTCATCCCACGGGGATTTTTCCCGCGGGCATTCTTGTCACCGAGGGCTGCCGTGGCGATGGTGGATTGCTGCTGGATGGCGCCGGGCATCGCTTTATGCCGGACTACGAGCCCGAGAAGATGGAGCTCGCATCGCGGGATGTGGTGTCCCGACGTATGGAGGAGCATATCCGCGCCGGCCATGCTGCCCGGAGTCGCTTTGGAGAGCACCTGTGGCTGGACATTCGACTGCTGGGTGCATCACATATCAATTCCCGACTCCGGGAAGTCAAAGAAATATGCCAGCACTTTCTGGGTATCGATCCAGCGGAGACGCTGATTCCCGTGCGCCCCGCGCAGCACTACTCCATGGGAGGAATTCGCACCGATTATCGCGGTGGGGCTTACGGATTAAAGGGGCTGTTCGCGGCGGGGGAGGCGGCCTGCTGGGATCTCCACGGTTTCAATCGTCTTGGTGGGAACTCTGTGGCGGAAACCGTCGTTGCGGGCATGCTCGTGGGCGAATACCTGGCTGACTTCTGTGAGAGCAATGAAGGGGAACTGCGGGTATCCCCCCGTCTCGCGCAGGATGCCATCGCCGCCGAAGCCCACAGCCTCAGGTCTCTGGTTTCGGGGAGCGACTCGGCGAACCCGCTGTTGCTCATGTCTGAAATGCAAAACCTGATGACAAATAATGTGGGTATTTTCCGGCATGAAGAAACCCTTGAGGAGGCGGTCAGAGAACTCGAGAGCTTGCTCCAGAGAAGCCGTTCCTGCCGATTAGCAAGCAGTCGTCCCGGGGCAAACCCTGAGCTGGTTGCGGCGTACCGACTGCCCCGCATGTTGAAGCTTGCCCTCTGCGTTGCCCGGGGGGCGTTGGCTCGCACTGAAAGTCGCGGTGCTCATTATCGGGAAGACTACCCACGACGGAATGATCGTGAGTGGCTCAACCGCACCCTGGCGACGTGGTCAGACGGCGATGGAGGCGTGGTACTCGACTATGAAAGCATTGATGTAGCGACCATGGAGCTGCCCCCGGGGTGGCGCGGCTACGGTGCAGAGGATTTCATTCCGCACCCCGATACCGCGGCTCGACGCGAAGAAGTAACCGCTGTCGCTGAACGTTTTAGTTCGGCGGAGGACCGACAGGAGGCATTGATGCCGTTTCGCAGCGCGCTTCCTCCGCGCTATCAGGGATTGAACAAGAGAATCGGCACGGAGGAAGACTCATGATCGCAGCGCAGGCTGGCGATGTTTTGGCCAGCGACCATGGCCATGCCCCTGGAAAGGCTCTCTTTACCCTTGAGGTTCTCCGCTGCAATCCGGGAGATTCCGCGGATCAGCCGCACTGGCAGAGCTATTTTGTGGAGTTGACGGAAGGTATGACGCTCTTTATTGCCTTGTCAGAAATACGTGAGCAACAGGATCCGTCGCTCCAGTTTGATTTTGTGTGCCGTGCCGGTATCTGCGGGTCCTGCGCCATGCTGATCAATGGGCGCCCCGGGCTGGCCTGCTGCACGCTGCTGGCGGAGCTGCCAAGTCCCACGCGTCTTGCGCCCCTTCCCGGTTTTGCGCTTATCGGCGATCTGTCGGTGGACACGGGTCGATGGATGCGCGGCATGAGCGAGCGCTTGGAGACCTGGATTACCGGGGCGTCGACCGAGAGGGATATTTGCGAGATCGAGGCGCCTATGGAGCCCTCCCTTGCGGAAGAGATCTACGAACTGGAGCGCTGTATCGAGTGCGGGTGTTGCGTAGCTGCCTGCGGTACGGCGCAAATGCACGAGGACTTTGTCACCGCGGTGGGTCTGAACAAGCTGGCACGTTATCGCCTGGATCCCAGGGATGACCGGGAAGACGCCGCGTTTTACGAACTCATTGGGAATGATGACGGCGTTTTTGCCTGTATGAGTCTTTTGGGCTGCGAGGATGTCTGCCCCAAAAATCTCCCCCTGAGTACGCAGATCGCTTATCTCCGGCGGGCGATGTTGCGCGAGTCTCTATGATTCAGTCCGAGTCACCGATACGTGCCTATGCACTGTCCGAAGAGGATGTGCTTGATGGTCTTGAAACGGCGGCGGAGGGCCTGACGCAGGCTCAGGCGGACAGACGCCTGGAGAAGTATGGCCCCAATGAAATAGCGTTCAGGAAGACGCCTGCGTGGCTGCGTTTTCTCCGTCAGTTCAATGACCCCATGGTCATCATCCTGTTGCTTACGGCGGCTGTAACGGGGGTGTTGACCGCTCTTGGCAGTCATATGCTCCCCGATACCATTGTCATTGTTTCCGTGGTGGTTCTGAACGCGGTGTTGGGCTTTGTGCAGGAGGGCAAGGCCGAGGGTGCTCTCGACGCACTTCGCAATATGATGGTGCCGGAGTGTCTGGTGCTCCGGGATGGAGAGCGTCAACGACTACCCTCCCGACTGTTGGTGCCCGGCGACATCGTTGTGTTGGAGGCGGGGGATAAGATTCCGGCGGATTTGCGATTCATCGATGTCAGTAACCTTCATGTCGATGAGTCCTCGCTTACGGGGGAATCCGTTCCCGTAGAAAAGATCACAGCTGCGCTGAGTGGGGAATCACTGGTCCCCGGGGACCAGCGCAATATCGGTTTTTCCGGGACCTACGTGAGTCAGGGTACGGGCCGGGCCGCCGTGTTTGCTACCGGAGGCGCTACGGCTTTTGGCCAGATAGCCGATATGGTCAAGAGCGCTGGAAATGAGGCCACTCCCCTGCAGCGCAAACTGCAGGAGTTCGTCCGGAGCCTGATTTTTGCGATCCTCGCTGTGGGTGCCTTCAATTTTATCCTGGGCATTTACCTGGGCTATGCGATCAGTTACAGCTTTCTGGGAGCCGTGTCTCTAGTGGTTGCCGCCATCCCTGAAATGCTGCCCGCACTGGTGACTTCTGTCCTCGCGTTGTCCGGTGTGGTGATGGCGCGCCGTAAGGCACTGATACGCCGGCTGCCGGCAGCGGAGACGCTGGGGGCAACGTCGGTAATCTGCTCTGACAAAACAGGGACCCTCACGGAAAACCGCATGACAGTAACCCGGGTGTATGCGGGGGGGCAGATCTTTACCGTCAGTGGTGGCAGCAAAACCCTGGAAGGCACCTTTAGCCTCGACGGCCCCGTCAGTGTTCCTGATCATTTGGCCTTGCAGCGGGTTTTGGAAGTGGGATATGACTGCAACGATGCCCGGGTTCACGGGGGCGATGCTATCGGTGATCCCACGGAGGTTGCCCTGCGTGTCGCGGGGGTTCGTGCTGGTCTGATTACCGCGGGTGTAAGACGTATCGAGGAAATGCCCTTTGATTCGTCGACCAAGTTTATGGCGGTGCTGGTCGACCGCGACGGGCAGCGCTGCATCTATGTAAAGGGTGCACCCGAGGTTGTTCTGGGGATGTGTGATCAGGAAATCGATGAAAGGGGCGATGCCGCACCCTTGCGAGAAGCCCGTGTCAGCCAAACGGCGACAGCCTTTGCCAGCGATGCGTTGCGGACCCTGGGTTTTGCTTTTAAGGTCGTAGCCCCCGATAAGCCGGACTTGCGCATAGAGGACCTCGAAGGGCTTTGCTTTGCGGGCTTGCAGGGCATGATTGATCCACCCAAACAGTCGGCCATTGAGGCGGTCGCCGCCTGTCGACAGGCGGGAATACGGACCGTGATGATCACCGGCGACCACCCGGGGACTGCACAAGCGGTTGCGCACCAGTTGGGTATTGACGGGGCGCACGTTCTTACGGGTGTTGAGTTATCCGTCCTTAGCGAAGATGCCCTGCGGGAAACCGTTGAAAAAGTTTCGGTATATGCACGAGTTGCTCCGGAGCACAAAAAAGCCATTGCAGAAGCGCTAAAGGCAAACGGCCATGTGGTCGCCATGACCGGCGACGGTGTGAATGATGCGCCGGCCTTGAAGGCAGCGGATATCGGTATCGCCATGGGCGTGGGGGGCACTGAAGTCGCCAAGGAAGCGGCTGACATGGTGTTGGAGGACGACAACTTCGCAACCATCGTCGCCGCGGTAGAAGAGGGGCGCCATGCCTGGAACAATCTGCAAAAAGCGATCCTGTATACCTTACCGACAAACGCTGCACAGGCCCTGCTGATCCTGGGAGCAGTTTCCCTGGCTTCCCTGGTGCCTCTGTTTTCGGCGCGCTTTGTACTCGAGCCCGTGCAGATTCTTTGGGTAAACTTACTGGACTCGGTACTTCTCACCATGCCCCTGATGCTTGAGGCAAAGGAGCGAGGCCTGTTACTTGCGCCTCCGCGGGCCGCCGATACCCATATTATCGACACCTTGTTTCTTCAAAGAGTCCTGGCCCTTGGGCTGGCAATTGCTCTGCCGGGTTTTCTGGTCTACTACTACTTCGGCAGTGCGGCGGTGAACGCCCAGGGTGAAATCATTGATGCTTTGCTCCTGACGCAGGCACAAACTGCCGCGTTCTGGGGCATTCTTCTGGCGCACTTTGGATATCTTGTCAGTGCGCGTTCCGTGCGTCGCTCGGCGTTTACTTTCAACCCCTTCGGAAATCGCTGGCTACTCGGGGGAATTATGCTCAGCGTGCTCATCCGCCTCATACCAACTCTGGTCCCGGAGGCAGCTGCTTTGTTTAGGACCGCGCCATTTCCCATGGACTGGTGGCCCGTGATTTTGCTGTGCTTCCTGCCGAGCTTTATTGTTATTGAATCGGACAAGTTTTTGCGGACGGCTCTGTCGTCGAAACCGCGCTGATTCTGATGCACTCAAGGTAACTCACGGTTTGTGTTTTTACCGTGAGGGGCGCGAGGTGCTGCTAGCCAGTGAGCGCCTCCACCATTGACTGGATTTCTTCTTCGTTCTCTTCCAGCACCTTGGCCAATTGCTCGCTGTTCATACGGAGCCTCGCCAGCGCATCAAGGTCGCTCAGTTCGCCAGCAACCTTTACTCCGGCACGAGCGAGAATATTGGCGATGAACAGAACGTCGCTGACATCCGCTGATGATATGCGGTCCCGCTCCTTAAGCTCCTGCTCATCGACACCGATGGCGATGGACTCGGGAAAATTCCAGGACTCCACAATGGCCCGGGCTACACCGGTGTGCCACTGGCCGATCAAAGTGTCGATGGCCTCGCGATCGGAGAACAACTCTGGATGGTCTGCAGCTTTTGTGAGGATGTAGAACTTGCCCACTGCATGCAACAGTCCCGCAAGCATGGCCTCGTCAGGTTTTCCCGCAAACTTGCTTTGTTTGCCCAGAACATAACTCAAGGATGCCACTTTGACGCTGTGCTGGCGAAGCTTGTTGAGGTCGTCAATAAAGGGACTGCCAGCGGGGAAGTTGAAGGCTTCTCTGGCGGCAAAGGACACGGCGGCGTTTTGCACCATATCCATACCCACGCGGGAGATGGCAGTGTTGATGTCTGTGACTTCCATGGGGCCCCGACGCATCATCGCGGAGTTCGCCATGCGCATCAGTCTTGCTGCCAGTGCCGGTTCGCCGGCAATAATAATCCCCAAGGAGTTAATGTCTGAGTCCGGGTCTGATACACAGCGCTGGACGCGCATGGCGGTATCGGGAAATGGCGGCAGGTCAAATTCGCCTGCGGCCAGCTCGATGCCCAACTGGCGTACAAACTCAAATGCGGGGTTACTCATCGTTTCCGTTCCTGTGGATTATTGTTGGTGCCCTCAAAATCGCGGCTAAGTTTAGCAGCACTTACCGCATTTTGGGGCACCTTATAACCCTAGGCGTTCGCCATTCCCGACAGTGTCTCGTCGGCCCACTGAGTGGCGGCTTGATGGAGTTCCGCCACCCGGGGCGCCGGTATCTGAAACGGCTCGAAACCGGATAACTCTCCTTGCTCCAAGGCTTTTGCCAACTGCAGGCACTCGCCCCTGACACCCTGGTGCTGACACAGCGCTTCCATGAGATCTTCGGTCAATGAAAGAGTCTGGAGTACTTCCTCGAGGGGAGCGTCCATAAGTGCATCAAGCACCGAGAACAGCCCCACGGTAAAAAAAGAATCCGTGCCCTCCTGGTTTGCTTCTTCTGCCATCAGCTCCAGAAAGCGGCCGCGTATCAGGGTCATGGTGATCAATTCGCCGGGCTTGTCATCCAGCCTTGCCATGATCAGCAGGGTTACCCACCGCCGGATCGTCTCCCGACCGATATAGATCACCGCTTCGCGGATGGAGTCGATCTGTCGGCTCAAACCTGCGGCAGGGGAGTTGGCGTAGTTCATAGCGCGGACAGAAATCGCAACATCCCGGCTGACTAATTCGCTGAGATCTTCGATTTCGGTTTCGGGGTTGTTGATCTGGGACATCAGCTGCATGACAGCAAGCTTGTTCGCCGCCAAACGCTTGCCCGTGACGACCTTGGGTTTGGCGAAGAAGTACCCCTGAAAGTAATCACAGCCCAGGCTTTTTAGCGTCTCGAACTCTTCATTGGTTTCCACTTTTTCGGCTAGGACCTTCACCCCCAGATCCTTTAGCCGACTGATTTCGGCGCCCCAGTTCTCCGGTGCTATCTCGGGAATCTCCAGCTTTACGATAGAAACGTGTTTAAGAGCCGCGTCGAAGCGCGCGTCGTAGACAAAATCGTCCAGGGCAAGGGTGTAGCCCCGCTCGCCAAGCACCTTCATGCCCTCGATCACCGCATCGTCTATCTCGACATGTTCCAGCACCTCGAGGACCACGTTGTCCGGTGCAAAGGGTAGTAACTCGGGTTCGGATAAAAACCGGCGTGGAAGATTGATAAACGCAGGGCGCTCACCCACCAACTCTGGAAGTCCGACTTCCTCACTGATGTTAAGCACCTGCGCAGTGGCAAGATCATCGTCGAGGTCCTGGGGTGCGGCTCCCGTGTCGGCGCTGCGAAAAAGCAGTTCGTAGGCAAATAGCTTGAGGCTCTGATCAAAAATAGGTTGTCGGGCAATAAAAAAGTCGGACATGGACAGCGGTCCTTTACAAAAGAGGCGACACGCGGGGAGTCAATGGCGACTCCGCGTTGATGCCGCCAATTCTGGGGCCTATGCCAATGCCAGGGAAGGGCGAAGATCACATTCCTTCTGCTTTTCAGTCTCCCAGTCGTTGTTTTTTGCGAAGGCTCACAAATTGGGGATTTTTCCTGCGGATATTGAGAGCCAGTAAGCCGAGACTCAGCAGTGCAAGGCTGGAGGGGATGGGTACACGGGTGGGGTCTGTTATCGACTCAAACCACTGCCCCGGCGTGGGTGTCTGGGCGCGCCAGTTGCTGATGACGCTCATATCCAGGGCCATAGGCAAAAGCTGCAGGGAGTCCCCGAGTCCGTCTGCCGTCGACGGCCAGGGATCATGGTCATCGTAGCTAATTGCCCAGACTTCCATCCCCCGGGCATCCGCCAGAGCGATGGTCTCGCCGCCGTTGGACAGAGCGCCGGAAAAATCCAGGACGCTGTCCGTAAATCCCGTGAAGGCTGCGCCAAAGCCTGCTGGGTCTTTTGCGAGTACCAGAGAGGCTCGGGCTGCGAGCATTTGCCCTTCGCGGAAAACGTAGGAAATGCCGTCGGTGAAACGCCACCCCGTCAGATCCAGGGCTCCATCCGTCGGGTTGCTCAGCTCGATGAACTCATCGGGGTCGCTGCCCGGGGTAGGCCCGTTGTAATAGATCTCCGTGAGTATGGGGTTCGCCCGTAGGGGGCTACAAATGAACAGCAGAGTCACCAGGCATAGCCTCCAACCCCGGGACGCTGCTCCTTTTTGAGCTTTTCTCGTTGGGAAGGGTGCCTTGGGGGACGACGGCTCGGATCGCGCCTCATCGCTTGTCTCAAGTGGGTATTCCATAGGATCTGCCTGCGCTGCGTGGGCAGTACAGAATGGCAATTCGGGCCGCGCTGGCGAACATCAGAGGCGCGCGTAATCCACCCTTGGCGACCCCTGTTTGTCAGATCACGCTTAAATCGGAAGCGTTACCAAGGACCAGGGGCGACGGCTCCACCTGTCCGCTGGGGGTGTATCCAAAAGCCTCGAGGCTTTTGCCCGCCAGGCGCCAGGCGAGGCGTTTTTGAGAGGTCGTTAGCGCTGCCTCCCATTCACCGACGCGGCCTTGGCGTATCTGATGTTCCGATGCTTCGCCGGGTTGCCTGCCGTCGGTAACAGCGCTGAAGTTTGTCGTGCTCTCAACGCGATCAATGACCTCGACGCTTCCATCAAGGCCCAGATCCAGAAAAAGGGCGCGAGAGGTTTCTGCGAAATTGCTGTGCAGATCCTCATAACGCAGCACGGTTATGTCACCACGCCGGGCATGTTCTGCCAACTTGGCTGCGCGTAGGGACCATCCGAGAATGCGGCGGGCGAAGCTCGCATGATGGGTGCGCCAGGGCGCCTCGCGCTTCCGCATCAGTGCCTCAAAGTGCTTTGCTGAAACAGTGGCATCACGGCCGTCGCGAACGATGGCAATGACCCGGCTGCCCGGTGAGGCAGCTTTTAATGCGGAGAGTTGTAGCAGCTGATCCGCTGCCTTGGTGGCGATGCGGCTTCCGGGAACGACCTGGGAACGTAAGCTCTCAAAAAACAGTTTGGGAATCTGCAGCGGCTCGGGCGTGTCCCTCACCGCTTCCATAAGCGTGAGCAAATCGTCGCGGCGAAAACTTTGCACGCCGAGTCTGTTGGTACAGGATCTTGGATCAATAGGAGGAGCCGAGGCAGGTCGCACGCGGTAGTCACCTATTGCCAGGAGCTCTTCCAGCATGGCGTCAAGGTTCCGGGGGGTGAGCGCGCTCGCGCGCTGCTGTTTCTTTAGTCCCATGACCGGCACCCAGCCTCGCCCGAGAAACATCTCGCGAAAAATCGCATCCGCCTTGCGGAGGGAGAACGCTTCCTGGCGATGCATCCACCCGCTGTCCTCGACACGGGGGTTCAGGTAGTCCAGGGCAGTTCGGGGGAGGGCGAGGAGTGATGAATCCCTGGCGTAGGTAGCGCGCAGCACATCAAACTCCCGCCAGCCCACGACCTGGGGGTGCGCCGCCAGCATATGCAGGAGCCATGACGTGCCGCACTTATACAGTCCCACGATATGAATCATGTCCTGATGATCACGGCTCGAGAGATTAATAGGCGTTGGTGCAAGCATCGATCGATAGGGTGTCGTCATAGCGCTACGTGCCGATCATACGTTACTCCAGTCGCCGAACTCTCAAAAGCTTGAGCTTTGGGGCATCAGCGGCGTAAAGTTATTGTTGCAAATAAGAATCGTTATCATTAAATTGGAAGGAAGCGGCTGCGCTGACGCACAAACGCGAGGCGCTCAGCGTGTAGGCCCTAAAGGGAGGGAAGATGTTTATTAAGCTGTCGGAAACAAAAAGCCGTCGAAAACAAGTCGCAGGGATTCTGGGGCTGCCATGGACGCGCTGAACGGTGTTCCGGCGCAGTCTCCTGTAGAAATGGAGCGCAACATCGATGGAGCAGTTCGCTGTTCGCTCAGCGAGTCGCTGATCATCACCTTACTAAAGCTTGGCGCGGTAAAAGCTGAACAACTGCAATGCATGGACGAGGTGTCGGCGGCTCAGCTAAAGCTAATCGTTCTGCGGAGCTGCCGATAGTGGCTTCGGAACGGGCGGCCCCCATGAGCCCGAGCGCCCCGCAAACGGCATAAATTGATAGCTTGGGAGGTTGACTTGCGGGAGCCAAATGTACAGAATTCGCGTCCCCCGCAATGGGGGTCTGTACAACGCCGTGGCTACGTAGCTCAGCTGGTTAGAGCACAGCATTCATAATGCTGGGGTCGGTGGTTCAAGTCCACCCGTAGCTACCAATTTTCTTCTTAATTTTCAGTATCTTAGCACGCTCCTTTCGGCGGTCAAATCTCAAATTTTGCGTTTGAGACCAAATTGAGACCATATTGAGACCACTTTGAAAAAGTGACCCCAACATTGGGTTGTGCTGTAGTCATCGATTGCTGAGACCATCCCCCCGCGAACGACCCCAGCATTTTTCGTGCTGAAGTCATCGCTTGTTGAGATTTTGGACCTGGAAATGACCCCAGCATTTTGCCTGCTGTAGTCACCGCTTGTTGAGATTTTGAGCCTGGAAATGACCCCAGCATTTTCCGTGCTGTAGTCACCGCTTGTTGAGATTTTGAGTCCGCAAATGACCTCAGCATTTTTCGTGCTGTAGTCATCGCGTGTCGACTTCATAAACCTTCAAATGACCCCAGCATTTGTTGTGCTGTAGTCAGCGCTTTTGGGGCCATTGATCTGAGACCACATTGAGACCGCGACCCAAAAATTGATCCCAACATCGATGCTGCTGTGCTCAGCCAGCTTCTTCTAGTTTGAGACCACATTGAGACCATCGTCGCGTTTCCCGCTTCGCCGCGCTCCCATCGATTGTGTGCCTGCTTGACTGCATAGGTCGGCGCGCCGCGCACAACCTTCGGTTGCGCGCGGCGATATGTAGTGGGTGAAAAATATAGCTTTTGCTCCAAATAACGCTCGGGAACCCTTCGGATTTACCCCCGTTTCCCTCCGTCAAGCAGGATTCTGTATCACCGGTAGGTTCATCTCATCGGCAGGAAATTCGCAGCACAGTGCTCGGATAGGCCGAATTTTGGAGATGGACCTATGGACGCAGCAACGACCTACCTCACGACTGAGGAACTCTCATCGCGCATTAAGTACGACGCGCGAACCATTCGAAACCAGCTGAAGGACTCCGTACTCCTGGAGGGAGTGCACTACATCCGGCCCTTTGGTGGGCGGAAGATCCTGTACCTCTGGGAACGCATCGAAGAGGACATGCAGCGCCCCAGTCACGTAGGCCAGCTCATGGCCGGCATTCAATAGGAGGTCGGTCATGGGTTCAGTCAACGCCAGAGGCAACAAACTCTTCTTCGACTTCAGGTATCGCGGTGTTCGCTGTCGCGAGTACACGCACCTTGAAGACAAGCCCGCAAACCGCAAACGGATGAAAGACATCCTGCAGCGCGTCGAAAGCGAGATCGTGCTGGGTACCTTCGACTACGCGGCGTACTTCCCCGAGTCGCCTAATGCCGCCCGGTTTGCGGATCACGACAAGCAGATCGAGCAGCGCTCGGCCAAAACGCCGACCTTCAAGGCCTTTGCCGACCAGTGGATGGAAGAGAACCGTATCGGGTGGAAGCCTTCCTACATCAATACGCTTGAGCACTCACTCAGCAAGCACGTGATACCCGCGTTTGGATCGGTTCCTATGAGTGCGATTAGCAAGGAAGACATCCTCGCCTTTCGTAATCAGCTGGCCCGTATTCCTCGCAAGGACGGCTCGGTGGGCCTGTCAGCTGCCCGAATCAACACGGTCATGGTGCCACTTCGCCAGATAATGCGAGAGGCCTCGGAGCGCTTTGGCTTCGACAATCCTTATCAGGGTATCAAGCTGCTCAAGGTCCCCAGAACCAAGGTGGAGCCGTTCACGTTGGATGAGGTGAAAGCGGTTCTTGATGGAGTTCGAGAGGACTTTCATGCGTACATGACCGTCCGCTTCTTTACCGGCATGCGTACCGGCGAAATCCACGGCCTGAAGTGGAAGTACATCGATTTTAAGCAGCGCATGATTCTGGTGCGCGAAAGCTATGTCGCTGGCGCCATGACCGACACGAAGACCGAGGAGTCTGCTCGTGACATCCCCATGTCCGACGAGGTCTACGCAGCGCTAAAGGCACAACACAAGCGCACCGGCAAGCTCGACCTGGTGTTCTGCACCGGCTCGGGTGAGCCATTGTCTATCAATAACGTTTGCAAGCGCGTCTGGTACCCACTGCTGGCGCTACTAAAGATCCCAAAGCGTCCGCCGTATCAAACGCGCCATACCGCCGCCACGCTGTGGCTCGCCGCCGGCGAAAACCCGCTTTGGGTCGCTCAGATCCTCGGTCATAGCGACTCAGCCATCACCCACAAGCGCTACGCGCGGTGGATACCCAACCTGACTCGCCAGGATGGCTCGGCCTTCGCCGCGCTCTGGGCTGCTCATACCCACACCCAGTCTGATGACTCATCTGACGAAGGAGTTTCACAATGAACGATTACGTTGATCCGTCTTCATGTAACGGTAATTACCCACGCGGGTTGGTCAGCCGCACATGCGAAGCCGCTGAAGATCTAGAGGCCGCGAACGCAGCGCTTGAAGATGCCCGAGAGTGGTTGGCGGTCGCCCAGCGACGGGAGAGAGGTGCGACTATCGACCGAACGGGAGCGGAATCGCACTTTAACCGTGAGGTGAACCGGTTAGCGACCTGGGTCTGCCGATGTTTTCATATCCCCCCGTTCGAGAGGGGATTGGTGTGTGCATTCGGTGCCCCGAATGCGCGTGACAACCAGAGTGCAGCGGCGCTCTGGATTGATCAGTACCTTTACGAGTTAGGGGCACGCTTGGAGCCGCCTAGCGACTATGGACTGTTTCTGGCAGTCCAAAAGCATCTTTGCAGGCATGTTCCGCATCACCAAGTCGGCAACCTGGATGACCTCCTTGATGACCTTCTTGATGGTATGGACGGGGAGTAGGGGCATGAGCGAGTTCAACTTTTGGATGATCATGTTCGGGGTTTATGTGGTCGCGTACTACGTGCGCGACCTTCGTCGGCTACACAAGCGTGTCAAAACCCTAAGTCCCGAATGTTCCTGCTGGGCCACGTGGTTAGCTCTGGGGCTGAGCAAACGGTTGTTGGTATCGACATCCAAGAGCGTTGTGCAGTCGATGTGCGCATTAGTGGGTGTTTCCATTGTCAGTGGCGATTTTGATGGTGAAGGTATGCAGTATCATCAGAAATCGACCCGCTAGTTGAACTGCAATCTCAACCAGCCAAGCTGGCTCGAGCTATATGGTCAGCCGCGAATTCTGGCTTTTCAGTTGGATCAATCAGAGATGCAAACGTCCCAGAGATACCGCTAAGTTTACTTGCCCAGATTTGTCGAATGGGCCGATGAACACCTACAAACGCCTCCTATTCCCGTCTGACATCATCCGCTACGCGGTTTAGCTGTACTATCGCTTCAACTTGACTCACTGGGATATTGAAGATCTTTTGGGTGAGCGGGGCATTATAGTCAGCCGCGAAGCGATCCGGTTGTGGTGCCCAAAGCACTAGCTAAGCTCTTAGGGCAGGCTCTGCATCAAGTTCGGAGCCATTCGTGCCCGCCGCCGGAGGCGCAAGCAAGGCGGCTGTGGCGATACTTTTTACATTGATGAGGTGTCAGTAAAAATCAATGGCAAGCGGCATTATCCCTAGCGGGCCGTGGATCAGAGCGGTGAGGTGGTTGATGTGTGTCTTCCGGCCAAGCGCGACCGACCAGCTACGAAGCTATGGAAATACCCATCGCGAACTGATCCTAGAGGCGATTCACAGCACCAAGCAGTATGAGAATAATCGTGCCGAACAATCACAGAGCCTGCCTCGCTTTACGGGTATGAGGCAACAAGAGTACGGGAGCGGGGCATGAGGCACTTTAAGTCAGTCGGTCAGGCCCGAAAATTAGGGTGGAGTGCTTAATAATGATCGCTGATTTACCGATGCGTCTGGAATTCAAAAGTAGAGACAAAAATCCGAGCAGGCCGCGATCTTGTGTTGAAGGATTTGGTGCCCGTTGTCTCGACCTATTGTGGAGTTTCAGCTGCTGCTTCATCAGCGGATTCTCGGCTATGACAATTCGGCTACCGTCGGGTCCCATCAGCTTGGCCAAGGTGGTGAGCAGGTAAAACAGCAGGTAAGTAATGTCCTTGGTGCTGTCCCTGAGTAGTGCTGGTCGATGAAGGCAGCAAGGTCCGACTATCTGATAGTATAAACAACATACTAATTCGCCTGAGACAGGCGCTCAATCATGCAGATAAATTCCATAGATGAGTTTCGTAGGTATCTCGCGCGTGAGATTGAGCCAGCAATCTTGGATTTGGCGAATCTTGACGAACGAAATCGAATACATATTCAGAAGCTCATCTATACGAACATGGTCGACCGTTTCGATACGATGGTAGATTCGCTCATTTTAGACAATTGTAGAGAGAAGGGGTTCTTTGAGTCTTCACTATCCGATATGTCTGGCGTGGTAACGGAGTCCGATCTGGTTAAAATTTTAATCCAGGGCGACAATCTTCAGGAAGCGCTCGACGAAAAATTGAAAAGTGGGCTAAGAAATACACTTCTTCGAAACCGCCACTCGCGCAAGTTGACGGCCTTGTTCTTAGTGTTTCAGCCTGAAGTCAACTGTGTCGGGGTGCAGAGAGTTAATCCGCCAGATGGAAAAATCAAGGCAAAAGTAACGCCCCAAAACGCGGTAAAAATTCCATACTCTATCTCCGGTTATGCCGATTGGTTGTATTCACGCAGAAACTCAATTGTACATGGCGGTGGGACTAACCGTTTCTTAGAAAACGACAGGGCTCAGCTAAAGAAGCTGTACAAAAGAGAACCCGCGCAAACATTCAGCATAAAGCTTGGCTCTCTAACGGTAGCAGCGGCGTTTTATAAAGATGTTGTCGACTTGCTGGAAGCCTAACAAGGTTTTTAACTGCCGCGTTGCCTCGCATCGCTCGGACCTTCAAACCGGTGCGCGGTTCTCCGGTCCGTTACGGCAGCGTTACGTGTGAATATCGAACTACCTAAGAAACATGACGTTAATCATCACTGGCCATAACTTTGAGAGAGGATTTGCCTGGGGCGAGAAAGATCCTCCGCTCGAACCAAAAGGTCTTTTCATCGCTTCAGATAGCGCAATTACCGATTCAAATGGGAAAACCTTGCTTGGTGGCTTCAAGAAGGTTTACGCCATTCCAATTAGAGTATGGATGCCATACTTTATTGGACAACATTTTCATAACTATCAGTCAATCCACTATCAATCCGAGTGCTTCGTCGCCATTGCTGGTAGCACCCTCACGGCTCAGCATGTGGTTAACCTAATTACTGAGCATTTGGGCAATCTGCAGATAACGCACTTTCAACCTAGGGATGGAAAAAAGGAAGGCTATTGCGTCGTACGTCATTGTGCGGAAAACCCTTTGAAAATTCGCCCGGGAACAGATGCCTGGGATGAGGGTATGTTTACCGACAATGACCTTACTAATGTGGTGGAAGGTGTAGTAATTGATGAAGCCATCGAGCACTCAATAAATGTCGCCCTAAAATCCGCAAGAAAATACAAACTTGATGAAGATTCGTTTCGTCAAATGTACACGGAATTAGCGATCGGCTATCACTGTCCTAGCTCGCACGAGCACAAGCTTTTCGCTTATAAAAACAAGCACGAGTTGAATGAGGAAGGCGTGTACGAGGCATTTGCGCAGAAGGAAGAAGTTCTCCAAGGAAAAGTTGCAGTCTTAGGAATGGCTGCTAGGTTCAGCGATAGTGCTCAGCAGTGCTTTGATGAAGCATTGGTGTCCAGAAAGACTCCCGCACAAGCGATGTTTGAGTATCTCAATTTCGCAATTGATGAGGTTCGTTCAGAAGGTCCCTCTGCGATTGATAGGCCGTCAGTACTACGGCACTTTCAAGATGGAAAACTTAAAAGAGCAGATTTCCGCGCATGAAGAAACACATAACAAGCGAATCATGTCGCTGCCATTTCGGGAAGCTGGGACGTCTCACCGCTGTGCGGCGAGCCGCCCCATATTCTTGGCGGTAAATACCCCTTTGAATACCTACCTCTTGGTAGTGTAAATATTTTTTCGCACTTTTCTTTGGGACGGTGCCCCTCAAGCTGACTGCTGAGTTTCCATATCTTGCTGCCGCAACCAGTCCATCGACATGTACTTGCGGGTTCCCCATTTGGTGCTGGCGATGTGCCGCAGCCTAGCGCCGACCAGCATCACTGCTGACTCTCCGTCAGGGAATGCACCCACGACGCGCGTGCGGCGCCGTATCTCCCGCATGATGCGCTCC
This sequence comes from Congregibacter litoralis KT71, assembly GCF_000153125.2. NCBI lineage: Bacteria > Pseudomonadati > Pseudomonadota > Gammaproteobacteria > Cellvibrionales > Halieaceae > Congregibacter > Congregibacter litoralis. Next base: position 3,720,944 of record NZ_CM002299.1, on the reverse strand, counting down.
AGCGGGTTATTGGTGCGGATTTTTAGCCAGTGAGTCTGAGGGTAGCTGTAGAAGCCCAGCGTCTCGTCAATACAGCGCTCCACCAAGTCAGCGGCTTTCTGGAGCCGCATGGCTCTGAGTGATTCCACAACCTTCACCGCCTTGTCCTGCGCGGCCTCTCGACTCTCCTGAGCATGAATGGCTTTGAGCATGGCTGACACCTGCGGCATCTTCGCCCGTGGCACATGGCTGAAGACGTTTCGATAGAAGTGAACGGTGCAGCGTTGCCAGTCTGCTTCCGGGAAGTACTCTGCGGCTGATTCACTGAGCCCCATGCAGGCATCGGAGATGATCATACGCACTCCCTTCAGGCCGCGGGACTTCAGGTGTTCAAGAAAGCTTCCCCAGCCCGATTTATCCTCCTTGTGACCTTCCTGAACGCCGAGAATATGGCGGTAGCCATCCTGGTCAACACCAATACCGACCAGTACAGATACGTTGCGCACCTCGCCCGCCCAGCTGCGCTTCAATACGATCCCGTCCAGGTAGACGTACGGATATTCACCCTGAATCGGCCGATTCCGCCAGGTCTCAATATGTTTGTAGACCTTTTTGTTCAGCTTGCTGACCGTGCCGGAGCTGACGCGGGTGCCCCATAGGGCTTCGGTGATATCCTCGACCCGGCGGACCGAGACGCCAGCCAGGTACATCTCCATCAGGGCTTCCTCGATAGAAGTCTCTCGCCGCTTGTAGCGCTCAATGATCGCCGTCTCGAAGGTCTGCTTGCGCAGCTTCGGCATCTTCAGCTTCACTTCGCCGGCTTTGCTGTGGAAGGTGCGCTCGTAGTGACCAGCGCGGGTATCGACCCGGTCGGGGCTGCGCTCATAACGCTGCGCTCCGCACATGGCGTCTGCCTCTGCGTCCAGCATCGCGTTCAGCGTCTCCTCAACGGTGCCTCGAACAAGCTCACCGAGGTGATCCTGTATCCTGGCATCATTGATCTGAACGACTTTACCCAAGTCCTTTGTCTCGCTATTGTTGCTCATGGTGGTGATCTTCCTTTGTTGTCGGATTAAGCATCGCAACTCAATCTTATCAACTCGGGGGATCACCGCCCCTCTTCAAAAGTGCGAAAGATAATTTACGTTATCTACCTCTTCGAGGGAAACATTCACCCCGAAAGGGCACAGATCAGCCTCTTGTGCTCATTGTCACAAAAAACTCCAATTAACGATGTCTCAGATTCGGGGAAGTGGACAAGCGTACCCGTCACCGTAACGCAAGTGCGTTTTACAGACTTCGAGTGCATGGTTGCCTGTTGCGAAAAACAAAGAGGACATAAGTCGATGTTGGTTAACACCCGGAGGCCGGAGCGTGTTCAGTTTTTAGTTAGCCACCTCTGAATCGGGTTCTACGAGTTCTTCGAATATTGTGCTTATACTGTCGAAACTAAGCTCCTGAGATGATACGTAAAACCTCATGACTTCTATTGGGCAAAAGTAGCCGCAACCAATGGGAGGAAAAGCTTCATCCAGATGCTGCCCTGTTGAGGGATTGGTAATTCGAATCTGCCTTACAGGGCCTTCGTCGATCTTTTTTTTTGTTAAACCGGGAAAGGCAAACCAACTGAACACCTTGTCTCTGGGGAATAAAAGCTTGAGTGCGTTTGCATAATAGACTTGCTTCACAATATCGGGCCATCCAGGGACGCTTTCGGCTCCTGTAGCCCGGTAATATTTTGCATCAATTACTGAAACTTTGCCTTCTCGTTTGCTTACGATGTCAGTGAGCATCCCTTTTGTATAAATCAAGGATTTGCCATCTTCTAAGTACACTGACGGTTTAGGCAAGATTTTATTTACATCAATTACGCCTGGCAAAATTGCACGTAGCATCTTTTCCCATATTGAATGAAAGAAACTCACCCCAATCAGGTACTCTCCGGCTACGCCATTAAATCTAGATTCGAGAAAACTTATCATAGCTCTTATCAGTGCTGTGTCGCGATCCCCATAAGTTTGTCCAAGCTCTCTTTTTAATTGATAAATTTTTAGATCATGAGGCATAGCAGAATAAGTTGCGAAATCCAACTCTCGTGCTATCCGAGTTGATTCTTTTCCAGTGATTAACCACCCGAAGGAAATATCTATCTCACGTACAATTTCGGCGTGTATTTGAGAAATGACCGACTCACTGCCAATTCTTAATCTGTCCGAATGCAAGCTCAGATATACGGGAACACCACCCATGCCCTTTAAGGCTGAACCCTTGGCAATTGTTCTATGCCAATTGACCCTTCCTTTGTTTATTTCACGAGTCTTCGCGGGCTTGGTGTACAGGCCATTGTGGGAGTAGTCCTTTAAAAGCCACAAAATACTAGAAAGAATGCCGAGCCCTTGGCTTCTTACGTCGAAATCGTCTCCCTCTTTAATAGCGTTTTCTGACTGAGTAGTGTACGTGTTCAGTGTGCGAATAAGCAGAAGCGCAGTATCGCAAGTCGAAAGCTCTAACTGTTTAACTGACTTTAGTGAGTTTGTCGGAGCAACCACGAGCACTAAATCATCAAATGTCGCAACGCCGCAAAACGTTATTCGCCCATTGTCAGAAAGGTCTGAATCAAGAAAAAATGCGGCAATTTTCGGGTCTAGTTGAGAAAGGCTATCCCTGTCTTGGAGCATTACGAAATTCATAGTGAGGCAGTTGAGTCTTTACTCCGCTCACTGCAGAGACTTACTCGCTCAGTTGGCATTGTCTAATTCATTTTCCATTGAAGGAAGTGATTGCCTCAGCTGCAGTAAGAGTGCATCGCTGAAAATCCGCTTCCTGTCTCCCCATTGTGTAACGAGATGGCCGTAGGTTTTAACACTGGGGTGGAATAGTGTGTTACGTAGCCCATGGCGCAAGACATCGTCCCACAAATACATAAATAGCTTTCCTGTGAGCAGTCGTTCAGTTTCCTTCAAGTCATTGACAGAAATAAAATACGGGCCCAGATGCCTATCTTCAGGAATATCAATATCGGATAGCAAGACGTTTATTGCTTCGGCTAGACGACGCCATGGCACGACTTTTAAAACGTTATCCTCGAAGACTATCTCTAAGTCACACTCGGTGCAGCCTTGATCGAAATCTAACGGTATATAGTGAAAAATCCACCTGCGTTTAAACGCTGTGTCGAGAGGTAGCACTCCCTGGTCGCTGCTATTCATGGAGGCGTATAAACTAAGGTTTGAGGGGATATAAAGCCGATCAATTGAAGTGCTCAGTCGGGAGTTCACATACTTTTCACAAAGCGCATCTGGAAAGTCGATTTCGTACGTGCTGCGGCCATCTAAACGCCTATCGAGTAGTTGGAATATTTCTCCAAAAACAGCAGCTGCAGGTGCTCTGTTAAGTTCTTCAATAACCAGCCAATAGTGATTTTCGGGGTTTTCGATTGCACTAGTTAGTGCACGCAGAAATGCCCCAGGCATATATTCATAGGTCAGCAGTTGACTCCCACTACTATCCTCTCCCATTGTTGGTTTTACTGATCCTAAAAAATCTGCGTTCATTGTCTCAGCGTGAAAAACCGTCTTGAACGCAAACTCTGCTATCACCGATTGGTCAATTGTATAACTCTTCCCTGTGCCCGGAGCCCCATAAAATATTATGTTACTTCCGGCCATGGCCTGTAATCCTATCCCAGGGCTACCCTGCCCATCATCAGCTGATCCACTTTTGTTGGTTGGTACGAACGATAGTTTTGTAAGTAATTCAGGCGCATAGCTACCTATGTGATCGGAAAACTCGGGAAAAAGTAAGTTTAGTGCAGTGAGCAAGGCGGAGGTGTTTTCTCGTCGGCTCTCGTTTACTTTCTGAACGGCGTTGTTTCGATATGAGGTGACACCGATAACGGGGTATTCGGAGAAGTGGCTGTATAGAGCAGGCTGGGAGTCGAGAAAATCCACTTTGCCATAGCTCTTGTCAAATACGGAGATGATTTCGATGCTCAACTTGCTCTCGGAGTTGAAAGTTTCTCCTAAATCTAATGACGTGATCTTCCCTAGGGCACGAAGCCCTTGTTCCCATGATGTAGCAATGCCTTTGCTGTTGTCAGAGCCTAGGTAGATGAGTGCGTATGAGTCAGGCGGAATAGATTTTTCCACCTGCTTGCAGGTAAATTCGATGGAGAATGGGGTGAATGGTGCGATAGATGTTGAGTCGATTTTTTCTATGTCGTCGACGCTGTCCTTTCCCAATCGAACTAAGATGAAGCTCATGTAAATTCCTTTTGATTAGAACCACGCGTCTAATTCCAAGGAGTATAAAGTTGTCCTCAAATTCTGCCAGCTCTTGTTTTAGCTAGACGCTGCTTTTGTCGATAAGCCTTTCTAAAGCCGAGTGCATCGGCTCAAACAGGGTGCGATTCTGGCTGTTGACGCGGCGCAGTATCCCCGCAGCAGCATTCGGGCTCAAATAATACTTTGTTTCTGGATGTCGCTTTTCGATGACGTCAATCAGTTTTTTGTGGATCGGTTGGCTGGGTGCTTGTGGCGCGGGTATGTCCCAGCAGTCATCGCCAATTACTAAACCTCCTGATTGCCATTTCAAATATGATCCATTGGCCTTGGTGGACATGTGCAGATCCGAAAGCTTCATATGTCGAGTGCGAGAAGCTTTAAAGTCGGCAAATTCTACTGTCGGATCAGTAATATCGGGCCTAGTGCGTCTTTGCAGCTCTGTTTTCAATCTTTTTCCGATCCAGCTTGCTACCGGCACCGAAACGGCGTTCCCAAGAGCCTGGTAGCGCGGTGTATCCATATCTGCGACATCTATAGCTTCAGTTTTACTTAATTCAGTCCAGCCAGGAGGAAAACCCTGTAAACCCTCGCATTCCACGGGAGTGAGGCGACGCACATCTGAATCATACGACACATATGTCCGACTCCAGTCTGTTCCTGTGTGTCTTCCTGATGTAGCTGCTAGGCAATAAGCAACTTCAGCTACCTTTGCTCCAGTGACAGTACATTCACTTGAGTTCAAGAATCCCGCTCTCTGATTCGCCGGTTTGGAGCCAACGGCGTTTTCGTAAAGGGTTGAAACTGCTGCTCTCGCATTATCGTGAAAAGCGCAAATAAAAACTCGTGGCCGGGACTGGGGTGAGCCAAAGTATCTGGAATTCATAACACGCCAGGAGATGCTGTATCCCATAGAAGATAGTGTTTCCAACACTATTCGAAAGTCTTGCCCATTGTGAGAGCTTAAAAGGCCAAGCACATTTTCGATCAGTAGTACTCTCGGTTTTTTCTTTTCAATAAGCTCGGCAAATGGGAAAAACAATCCGGAATTTTTCCCTTTCAGTCCATGTCTTGGCTTAGAGCCGCGAGCAACAGAAACGTCTTGGCAGGGAAAGCCACCACACCAAAGATTTGCATCAGGTATCGAGGCAGGCCCCAGGGTAGTGATGTCTTTCTCTAGAGCGGTGTTTGGCCAATTCTTCTTCAGGATTTTTTGGCAATAGGCATTAATTTCGCAGTGCATCTGTGGTTGAAATCCGTGGCGCTCAAGTGCCAAGTCGAAACCACCTATCCCTGCAAAGAAAGAATTAAACGAAAGGTTTGATTTAGCAATCTTCATTGCGATCTCTAGTCATCTACTTGCCTGGAGTGTCTCGATCACGATCTTTCACGATAATGTGACCTTGAATTGCAAATTGTTGTTTTTCAGAGTGTTCTTTTGTGAGCCGAGCAATAAGCGTGAACTTCTTGTGCCCTTTGTCCTTGCAATACTGCTCAAAGCGTTCGGCTTCGATTGCTGACAACAGCACTGACACTCTTTCCACTTTTCACTACTCAAAGTCCTTACTAACGATATCAGTGAGAGGAGGCAAAAGCCACGTAAGTGCACACAAGTACGCATAATACGTGTAGTCAAACTGTACACATCAGAGGGAGTGCCAACACTCTGCTATGTAGTGTTTTTGGGTAAGGCTCGCCGTAGCGAGGGTTTTTTTGGACATGAAGCCCCTGAGCCAAATGTCAGTCCAATGCCCCTTGAATTATCGATAGATGTATCTCCGCTGATCAATGGGTCGTCAGCACGGCAGATTCAAAAAGAGCATAGGCGTTACGACTTAATTGTGGATGGCGACCCGTCCCAACACATTTCCTTCAAGCTTGGAGGGCTTCTCGGTACATTACTTATCAGTGATACTCTTAGCATGAAGGCAAGAATACGCTGAAGTTGCGTATCAGGGATGGAGGGTGATTTAAACAAAGCTCTCGTTGGGGGTTGCGCTATCTTAGATAGGGATAACTTGATGGTCGAGTGGGAGAATGTGGTGGTGAAGCTCTGTTCAAAGAACAGAGTCGAAATATTTATCAATGAGAGGCAGCTGGGAACCTTCGAGCTTCATCAGACTGAGTTACTGGATGACCGAACAAAGAAACTTAGCAAGGCTGGTGCAGTTCTACTGCAGTTAGCGTCTAAGCCTCGTTATTCCCGAAGAGGTGGCATGAAGCCTACCATTGCCGATAAGAACGTTATAAGTAAGCTGAGAATAGCCCTGAAAGCATTTGTTGGGTGCTCTTCAGATCCTTTTCACCCACTTTCCTATGCGAATGGATGGGTGGCTAAGTTTCGAGTAGAGGACCATTTAAAGGGATAAAGTCACAGACGACTGCTACGGCTCCGTCCGCTAGCTATGCACATTGGTATGGATTGCGGTCCGAAGTTAACCACTGCACAGGCCTCACGCGGATTCATGTAAGAAGCTCGCGTTTGGCACGCCCTCATTGGTTTTATAGTTGGGTTGCAAAATTGCTTTAGACTGAAATTTTGTGATCGAGATCAGTCCTTAAGTCCGTGAGGGTTTACTTTTCCCCGTAAAACTGTAACTCTCCCGACTGCATCAAGAGGGGCATAGCCCCACCAACCGCCCACTCCGGGAACGGTGGTCCAAATGATGCGCCAATGGCTCTGCATTGCAGACATGGAACATAAAGGAGACCTGCCATGAATACCCCTTTGCCTGTTGTTATTGCTCAATCACCCTTCAGTGATGACGAGCTGCAGTCCTTAAAAGCCTTTTACGCAGGGGAGCGTGTTCGCTCCATCCGCAAGCGTTTGCCCAATCCATGGCCGTTGATCGCTCGGCACCGTGCTCTTGCGCATAGTGAATTCGCCATTGTGATGGACGCGCCCGCTGCATTGGTTTGTGAGTTATGAGGCGTCGTGATTTTCTTAGGGGTAGCGCTTTCTCTCTCGCCGCCCCCTCTGTCGTGTGTTCAGAGCAGTCGACAGATGGACCGCTGTATACACCGCCAAAGGATCGGTTTGTCACTGTTCAGATGACGCCCGATGACGATGACCCGCGTTGGGAGTTCTACCCAAAATATAGGGTGCTTTGGGCGGACGTTGATTTGCAGACGGGTCACTACGATTTGTTGGAAGCAGATGATCCTATGTATGCCTGGCCCCTAGCGAACTGGTGGTGCAACGAAATCGAATTCGATGACTCCGAATGGGATGGTATCGGTGCGCCATCTGGAGTTCTTGATGGGTACCCTTGGAAGGAATGTTACGGACGCATATTTTTCTTGGCGCCCGGCATGCGCGGCATCATCCCGCGGTACGTGAAGGCCCCAAGATCTTGGGATATCTTTCACGGGTTGGTGCCGAGATATAACCGAGACCGACGGGATGACCTTAGTATCAAGTGGGTCAACGTTGACCTTCTCACAGGTCATTATGTCGAATGCGCCCCGGACGATCGTATTTACGACGTGTATACAACCTGGGATGTCTGGGCATGAGGTGCTTTGTGGGATGCTATGAAGGCTGCTCATCATGAACAGTCGCATTTCGAAGCCACTTTTGGGCTTACTGCGATCGCGATTTGAGTTGGATTGGCACGGTATTCACGGAGTTCGTCACTGGGCACGAGTCAGACGCAATGGGTTGCTACTTGCGCAGAGCACCGGAGCCGACGTGGCTGTCGTGGAGTACTTCGCGTTTGTTCACGATGTGGCTCGCGTCAATGACGACTATGACCCATGGCATGGCGAGCGGGCCGCAGAGTTTGCTTTTTCGCTATGTCCGCAAACTATTGACTTGAAACGATCTCAGCTGAAAAAACTGACCGATGCGTGTAGAGAGCATAGCGAGGGGTATACAGAAGCCGACATCACGGTGATGACTTGCTGGGATGCAGATCGACTCGATCTTGGGCGTGTTGGAATCAGGCCCAACCCTGAATACCTCTGTACCTCAGCCGCTAAAGATCCTGGCGTATTGGAAGCGGCCTACCGGCGATCGCTGCCGGACTATCACGTTTAGAAAAACGCACTAACTCGCATGGCATCTGACCCTAACTCCAGAGGTTTAGCGGCCGTAAGTGCATTGGCGCGGTGCTGAAACGAGTAAAGGGTAATTTTATGCAGAATCAAACAGAAGATGACAGGGCGCAGATCGTCGATCCGTGGGTGAAGCAGGCCGACAATCGACTGCGGAGTCCAGAAAGTGCGCAGTTGATTACAGCTATCTCCTTTAAGTCCAACGGGATCGTCGAGATGACTTTTCTTTCCAATGGATGAATGTGGAGCTGCTGATTTTCTAAATGGCTGAATGCCTCAGATGACCCTGTTTATGACTTCGAGTTAGCGAATGGTTTGTACCGTACTCAACGCTCAACGATTCACAACATTGAAGTACAGCCGCCGATTTAAGCACCAACTTGCGGGCGGGATAAAAATGCAGCTAAAGCGGCTGATCTGGCTCCTGATCCCCGAGCTGATTTATGCCGATTATCCTTGGGGAGTAGGAGATTTGACATGTCTAAAGAGAATCACGCGTTCGAAGTCGTGTACGTTGACCCGTGGGTCAAGCGTCATGGGGCGGCAGTCCCCCGGGGCGCTTTACTGGTCTGTGTATACAGCCTCAATTTGGGGGTCGCCTCCGTTAACGAGGCGCTATATGTAAGACAACTCGGTGATCATGCCGAACTCTGGCTTGCGCACCCCGACGCCCTCGATTTTGAGCCGGCATCGCCAGCAACCCTGCCGGTGTCCTGTAGGCAGGGCCTGACAGTGCGGGCGCTTTGTTCCACCAACACAGATGACGTTGCGCAGAACCTATTCATTACGTTGGTACGTTCCCGCTGGGGGCATGCTTGGCCCGGCAGGTTGTATCTGGCGGGTGTGTTTTCAGAACAAGTTTATGAGGAGACCGTTGCAGGGCTGGAGCGAGAGGGCGATGCGATGGCTATTCAGGCGTCTGCTAAGGAAACCTCGGTGGTGCGCGCTGCCCGGGAGCTACGTCTGCAGCCTGAACCCACAGGCACCGCCCCAACTGCGTGGCGGGCCCGTTGTCCGGAGACAAACCATTCGCTCTACATCAGCACGGCGTCCAACTCTTTTGGTTGCGGCTACTGCCGTCGTAAGGGCGGAGAAGACGAACTGCGCACCTTTGTAGATGAAAGGAGGGGACGGGGTAGAGCGTCGGAGGACGCTGGCAAAGGCTGTGAGGGTGAGACGCCATGATCTCACGACGACAGTTCCTTCTCGGCACCGCGACAGGGTTTGTGTTGCCACGATTCTTTGAACGGGCATTGAGTGTATTCGAAAATCACGGCGAGGCGCTGCTTCAGGCATCGACAGAGGCGCATACGACGGTCATTGCGTCCCGTGACTTCACCGACAATTTCACGCTTTACCTGGGTAACCCGTCCGAGGAGCCGCCGGAGATGACGCTACGGGAGTTTGTCGAGCGCTATTCTTTTGAGCCGGTTGAAGAGGCGTTGGCGGAATGGGCGGACACTGGCATCGAGCCTGATGACACGCTGGATTGGTCTACCGTTTGCGACGCTTGGTGTCTGCATGACAGCCCTAATGCCCGTGCGTATGAGTTGCTGTGTGATCTGGATCTAGGTCCAAATTCATCAATCGATTCACCGATAGGAGAGGTGAGGTTTATTAATGGTCCATGCCCAGGCAACGACTACAAAGGTGTTGAGTTACCGACGGCACTGGATGTCAGCCTGTTGCAGCATCGACTGAACCGCCTTCAGACGGGCGTGAGAATAGTTATGGGCTAGCGGTCAGTGCGAGGGCGACAAAGTATCAGCACCTGGACATGCTAGCTCTCAACCACGGGATAGCACGCATCCCCCCACAAAGTATTCGGGTGCTCCATCATTACCAATATCATCGTGGGCACTAGTTCACCCAGAAACTTTGAGCAGTCCCGCAGCTGATCGCGATTAATGCTGCCGTTCCAGGTGGCGCCGCCGTGCATTAATTGGTTCCGCAGTGTGTAGAGTCGAGTCAATACAATGCTCAAAACCGTAGCCGTGTCACTACGTGCCAGTGCTCTATGAGCACCTGACTTTGATTCGACGAAGCGTGTTTCCCAGTCAGAAGCTGATTCATCCCCATGGTGCGCATCCCAGAAGGGCTGGAACACATACTTATTGTCGAGCAGCACTCGCACGGTGCCGCTATAGGTGTCCCAAAGGAGTTGATGAAGCCTGTTGCTAGTGTCGAGTTCTACAAGTTTCGCCAGAAAGAGACCAAAACGCTCTCGCTCCGTGCCGCCATGCAGTGACCCCAATTCCTGAGCATAGGCGCCATTGAAGGCTATCCACAAAAAGATAAACCGCCCGTCCGCATCGTCGCACTGCTCTGACCGTTCAAGCCAGCTAAGGGCTCGGTGGACCCGAAGACTCAGATTGTTGGGCCAGCTATCGCGTTCCTGCCGGTGACGGGCCTTGAGTGTCGTGTAATCCATGTCTCGTCCCGATCGATAGTTTGCAGGTCGATAACAAGTATGCCCCAACTAAAAGCAGGCGTGCACGTGTGTGTAGCCAATAACGATCAAAGGAGAGCATCGTATGTTTCGACACATTAAAGGTGGTGAGCGCAAGCAACCGCAGTTCATTGGTGAGGCGCGTCGTCAGTTGTCCGACACCTATTTTCTGCTTCGAGAGGTTTTCCCGTCTGATATGCCTCCTGCGGTTCTGCGTGACCAGTTACTCACCCTGGCGGAAGAGGTGTGTGGGACGGCGGAGGCTGATTGCGATCTCGTGACAAATGTCTGGGCGTCAAGTTCTGAGTCAGTTGATGACGCTCCCCGCCGGCATCGGCGGTAAGCGCTTGCACCCCCAAGCCTGATTGACGGATGTTTCTGTGATCGATAACACACTCTTTGGTCACTTTTTCAAAAAACACGCGTAGTGAGGCGACATGTGAATCCATACACGATGGCGCTTATTTTTTTTCGGTCTAGGATTGATTCCCCTGCTCAAACGAGTGGAAAGAATATGGTGGGACCCTATGACAGTATTTCAAGAAACGCTTCAGCACATCAGTGTGGGGCAGGTACAACGATCAGGACGGCTGAGTGTGTTTCCGCTGCTGTCGTCGGTTTCTACGATCGCGGATTACACGCTGCTCGACAGTGCGCAGGCCGAGGGCCTGGCGACCGTATCGGAGATCTCCGAGGGCGGGAGTGTGCCGGAGTTGCTGCTCGATAACGCCAGTGAGCTGTCACTGTTTTTGCTTGATGGCGAAGAACTGCTCGGCGCCAAGCAGAACCGCATTGTGAACCTGTCGTTGCTCGTGCCGGGCGGTACCAAGCAAACCATTCCCGTGAGTTGTGTGGAAGCGGGACGCTGGAATTATGACAGTGAGGCCTTCAAGAGTTCGGACCGCACGTTTTTTGCCAGCGGCCGCGCCAGAAAGTCGGCCGATGTCACAGGGCATATGGGTACCAGCGGCTCCCGACGAACAGATCAGGGTGCGGTTTGGGATGACGTGTCGTTTGCACTGAGTGATTTCAAAGTGGCGTCTGAGACAAGCGCGGTATCGGCCCTGTACGACAGCCAGTCAGGGTCGCTTGATGAGTTTGAGCAAGCGTTTGCTATTACCGAGGGTCAGGTGGGTGCGGTCTTTGCCATTGATGGAGAAGTTCGCGGTATGGAGCTCTTTGATGCGACCAGCACCTGGCAGGCACTCATGCCCAAGGTGCTGCGAAGCTATGCCATCGATGCGCTGCGCGCTGACAGGCTGGATGCGCCAGCGGGTGATTCCGCTGACGCCCAACCCGAGTTGGCTGCACGTGAGTTTCTGGACCGCGTGGCGTCGGCGCATGTTGAGCGGTTCGAAGCCTTGGGCGAGGGCAGTGACTTACGGGTCGTGGAAGACAGTCTCAGCGGCGGTGGGCTGTTCGCCAAAGATCGGATTGTGCACTTATGCGCGTTTGCGATGGATACGGGCAGTTCCACCCGACAGCGGCAGCAAACTATGGAACTGGATTTCTGACAATCGGTAAATGTATTGATCGACGATGATATTCACGAGGAAACGACAAATGACGATGAACAACGATATACGCCAGGAAGTGTTAGTTACCCTGGTACTCACGGCGCTTCTGGCGGCCAGTACAGTTGGTGCCCAAACGGAGCTTGGCAACCTGAGCGCCAATCCCTTTGATCCAGATTCCGTGAGTAACCCTTACGGTGCGGGAAGTCCTTACAAGGCTGACGGCATTGCCAACCCGTACGGTCGCTATGGGAGCCCTTACAGCAATCAGTCGGCCACCAACCCGTATGCAACGGATGCGCCCAAGTTGTATGACAGCAGTGGCAACTACCGCGGCAAGTTGAGCACGAATCCTTACGATGCCGATTCAGTAAGCAACCCCTATGGGCGCTACGGCAGTCCCTATTCAGCAGACTCTATTAACAATCCCTATGGCGCCGGTAACCCTTTCTCGCCCGATAGTCCGACCAATCCCTTTGGGCAGGGGTTAAAGATCATTGGCGAGCAATAGTTTTGGGTTGCGCAGCCGTGAAGCTATGAGCAACAACAGAGGGAGAAAGTGATGCCAGTACAAAGTCCTGACCTGATCGAGTGGAACCGGGAAGCCAGCGAATTCTTGTGTCTCTCTGCCTGCGATCAGGAACTTTACATCGCTGCAGTCAACGCGGGGGCTAACCCGGAAGCCGTGCTTGCTCTGCTCACGAACGAGTGTTCGCTGGAGGCCTTGTCGCAATTGGCCGACCTCGACCTGGCCGCATTCTTGATGGCGCTGCCAAGCGACACGATTGAACTGGCCGGCGAGCTTGCCTGCAGCGTGTTTGGATTTTAGGGAGTGGCTATCGACAAGCGGGTTCGGGCACAAAATTTAAGAGCATCCCTTGGCGGCGCTAGAGGGCGCGCCCACTGGATAGCAGACGATAGGGCGTTACCACCGCTCATCGGCATGCTCCCACGGGTTTCGCTTGAGCTAGCCAGTAACATTCGCCCGCTTAATTTTTACAAATTGGGAGAGGCGTGATGCCGCGGCACCGCGGGGCTTTTGACCCCAACAATCCAGAGCCCTACGAGCTCTCACGGTCGAAGCTGGAGTCGTTCATACGATGTCCGGGCTGCTTTTGGCTTGAGAAGGCCGGTGGCGTGAAGTTTCCGAGCATGCCGCCGTTTAACATCAACTCCAACACGGATCGGTTGCTTAAACGGGACTTTGATAGCGTTCGAGGATTTGGTCCTCACCCGTTTATGGTTCATCACGGCTTGGACAACCTGAAGCCATTTGAACACCCCGATCTTGAACGTTGGATGAGTTCGCTTCACTTCGGGTCGGGCGACGACTACTTCAGCGTCGTCCACGACGAAACGAATATCCGCTTTGGCGGTGGCATCGACGATATCTGGGAGCATGTGACCACGGGACAGCTTCACATCGTCGATTACAAAAGCACCTCCAATCAGTCAAAGGATCCAAAGCCAGTGTCTCTGGCCGGAAAATGGAAGGAGGGGTATAAGCGCCAGATAGAGATGTACCAGTGGATCCTGCGACGTAAAGGATTCGACGTGTCAGACACGGCCTATTTTGTATACGTCGATGGCCTGCATGTGGGTATGAGTGGGATGCTGGAAGAGAATCCGCGCTATGCATCGATGCGATTCGCTACATCGTTATTGGTGTATGTGGGTGACGACAGCTGGGTCGAAGATACCTTGACGGAAGCCAAATTCATTCTGGAAGGCTCGGAATGTCCAGATCACGATGTTGACTGCGAGTACTGGCCTTTTATCTCGCAGGTATACGATTGCCTGTGCTAATAAGCGTCGATATCAAAGACCGTGGTCTGGGCGCGTTACTGGGACTCGCGGTGGGCGATGCGCTGGGGACAACCCTGGAATTTAAGTCGCCGGGTACCTTCGAGCCCATCAGCGACATGATGGGCGGTGGGCCTTTCGGTCTTAAGCCAGGGCAATGGACTGACGACACGTCGATGGCGCTGTGCCTTGCAGCGAGTCTGATTGAGAGTGAAGGCTTTGATGCTACCGATCAGATGCAGCGGTACTGTCGTTGGTGGCACGAAGGATATCTAAGCAGCACCGGAACCTGTTTTGATATTGGCAACACCGTACTCGGCGCGCTTTTTAAGTTTGAGCAGACGGGGGATCCTATGGCGGGGTCTGTAGATCCACAAACCGCTGGCAATGGCAGTTTGATGCGCTTAGCGCCAATACCACTGTTCTATGCGAACTCCCCCTCGGCGGCGATTGAACGCGCAGCGCAGATGTCTCGTACCACCCATGGCGCGGATGAAGCCGTTGATGCCTGCCGTTATTACACGGGACTAATTGTGGGTGCCCTCAATGGACAATCAAAAGATGCCTTGTGCGGTAGCTATTGGCATCCCTCAAAGGATTTCTGGGACCCGGCCGACCTCGCAAGCAAGGTCGCTGAAGTGGCAGGAGGCTCCTTCAAGCGCAAACCCGCCGGCTCCATCCGTGGGACAGGCTACGTTGTCGATGCCATCGAAGCGGCGCTTTGGGCTTTTTGGAGCACCACAAACTTTCGAGATGGAGCCTTGGCCGCTGTGAATCTTGGAGACGATGCTGATACGACCGGTGCTATTTATGGACAATTGGCAGGAGCCCACTACGGATGTGCGGGTATTCCTCTGGAATGGGTAGAACGACTGCATGCGTGCGAGCACCTGACTGAACTAGCCGAGAGGCTACTTGTGGCTGGGGAGATGCATAGGTCGCTATCACTATGACGCGTCTGTCTGCTAGATCGAGTCTGAGTGATCCATTAGTCATCGCGGCTGTGCAAACCCCCATAGGCGGAAGGCTCGGGCTCACGTTCTGCCCGGGAAAGTGTGACCCCAATGCCATGACCGGCGCCTGGGCTCGCGACCTTGATCAAGACTTGCAGGCGATCTGCGACTGGGGCGCATGCGGGTTGATCACATTGATGGAAACCGATGAACTGGTTTCTCTGGGCGTGCCGGACCTTGGGGGGCGTTCTAATGCTCATAGTCTGAGCTGGTGGCATATGCCGATTGTTGATGTTTCGATACCAACGAAAGAATTTGAGATGATTTGGCATGAATCCTGGTGGCAGATGGTTAATTTATTGAGCGCTGAAGAAAATCTTGTCATTCACTGCCGGGGCGGTTTAGGCAGAACAGGTTTAGTCGCGGCACGCATTCTTGTCGACCTCGGACTGTCACCCGATGTGGCAATAAAACGGGTGCGTTCGGCGCGGCCAGGGGCGATAGAAACAACCGAGCAAAAACGCTATGTCCTTGATAAAGTCTGGGATCGATTTACTACGATTGCACATGATTGAAGGTTGTATTGGGGGCTCGATGAGAAAATCAAATGCAGAGTACGAATTAAGAAATTGTTCTTGGGGGTTTAAGTGCGAGCAAACATGGGATTCGCTCATAGTTACCGATAGCTCGGTCGAAAAATACTGTAGTAAGTGTGATCGCTCGGTGCATTTGTGTGACACGCTGGATGATTTGGCCATCACCGTGGCCAATAATCAGTGTGCCGCGTTTCCTTCGGGTTTTGTTGACCCTACGGAAGGCAAGGCGATGGTGGTCGGGAATGTGGAGTCTGGGATGTACCTACACGTAAAGCCAACCTAGTGGTTCTGAGCGCTTCTTGCGCGAGACAAATCAAAGTGTCATTCCGATGTTGCGTCGGTGAGGGGATCAATGAGTTTCACACATACAGCCGACTGGCAGTGAGGCGCTATGAGTCTCGATATCGAACCTAGTTGGTGGTCGTGGGCTGACGTCGTTCGCCGGTCAGATCAGCTGGGCGTGCCCAATTTTCAGCGAGGTGCTGTCTGGAGCGCGGGCAATCGCACTGCTCTTTTGGAGTCGGTTTATGAGCAGTCTCCCTGCGGTTCGTTTGTGTTGTGGGTGCCAGACGAGGTTTCGGAAGACCCTCGCAGTCATGGCGTCCCAATCAGAGAGTTCGCGTTGGAAAAGCAACCTATGTGGCTTGTGGATGGCCAGCAACGTACGCGCGCATTGCTGGATACGTTCCAGCAAATTATCGCATCTTCTTATGTAGCAGAGGGCATGGTACTCACCCGTCTTGCGGACCTAGAGGCTTTGCGGTCAATAGGACCCGAAATGCCTGACCATACTAGTCGGGGATCTAACGATGAGATCAGTGTCGAAGAGCCTACGGGTATATGGCTGGCTGTTCTTCCAGCGTTGCGCGAGTTTGACAAGGAGCGGCCATACTTTGGGCGTCACAGTGAGGCTCAAAACATTCGGCGTGGGTCGGTTTTTAGGAGACTTACGCCTCTGGCGCGCACCCGCATTGACTCGAAGGGCCAAAGTCGGCCCGTACCGCCTAGTCCCTTGGGATCAATTCCACTTGCGGCCTTGCTCTCTCCTTCGAGCGTACTTAGCCCGGGTGACGAAAAAATCCGAGCCTTATCTGCGTTACGAAGATTCTCTGTTGACTCGCTACCAGTGTTGGACGAGTTGCTGCCATGGGGGCCTCACTTCGTTACCGGTCATGCTTTCGACGGTGGAGTAGAGGCCGGAAAGTCATCATCGCCATTGCGTTGGGCCGATGTCTTTTCTCGCAGAGATGAATGGTTAGTCCGAGAAATGATCGATTTGCTCACGGGACTGTTTGAGCCCGAATGGCTTTCCGTGTTTATGCGGTTCCGTGGAATGTTCACAGGCAATCGCTTTGCGGTTGGATGGCTCCCGCCGAGTAATGTGAGTGTGGCGATTGATGCCTACGTCCGAATTAATCGTGCAGGGATACGAGTGCGCGCCGAAGAGCGAGCTCTCGCGGTGCTTTCCCGGGCGCGCCCCAATCTTCTGGATGACCTGGCTAAATTTTCAAAGGACAGAGACGGAGGGGAGGAACATCCGGATCAAAGGGCTCTGTTGACGCACGACTCCGAAAAGCAGATGGGATTCGGGTTGTGGATGGCAACATTGACTCGCTACACCGCTCTGGCACTTTTGGGAGATTACTGTCGCAAATGGCTAGGTACCTCGCCGATCGACAAGGAAACGTTCGTTTACCGGCTGGATCGAGTTGGTCCACGAGAATCAGAGACCGGTAAGGCAACCTGGGCGAAGCCGGACTACGACGACCCCGCCGAGCTGATTCAGGAGGCGGCTGCGAAGACTTCGGCGGCGCTGCTTCTTCTTGACCGTGCATTATCCGAGCACCTAGGATTCGACCACCGAATGGCGAGACCAGCTCCACGGTTCCTCCTGCCTCTCATTGACCTTTTTTATCGTATTCCTGCGACTCATCTGAAAAGGCTGTCAGAAGACTGTTCATTTCTTGAAGCCGTCGGACAGTTGCTGCATTGGACTATGTTAGGCCCCTATATTGATCAGCCTGATCTGGAGCAATTGATTGTCGAAGTGCATGGTATTGATGAGGAGCGCGCACGGGAGCGTGCCGCGCCTATTGGCGACTGGGGTCCCCATGCTTCAGGTATCGATGCTGCTCTGCGCGATGCTTTCCAGAGGTATCAAAAATGCTTGATAAAAATCTGGGGCGGTTCACGTTCTTCTGGTCATGAGCAGGTAGACATAGGCGCCAAAGAATTAGAGGGCAAAACACTTGTCGACATCTTAAATCAACTGGCACTTGATTCTTTCTGGCGCGAAATCAACAGCGCCAGATCACTACAGCATCCGGCGGTGGGGTGGGTTTACGCCATAGAGCGACGAGGGCGTGCTCGAGAATTTTCTTGGCATGCCCAGTCCGAAGGCTACATTCAGTCTAGCGCGGCGTGTGGAGTGCCCCCCGCGACGGCGTCCGATCGAAGGGAGGAGTTGCTGAAAAGCTGGAGCGGAGACTTGAGAGCTAGCCTGTACCCAGAAAAACAGCACATTGTGCCGTTTGCAGTTGCTCGACAGGTTGTAGGAAAAGGTGGCTCAAGGTCTACGGCTTCCGCGTCTAACGCAATTGGAAATTTGACCTGGTTGAGTCGCCGTCAGAATGGCTTGGATGCACTCTCTGATAGATGGGCAGTCATGGATAGGGAAACGGACGCCGAGAATCTGCAGGCGCGTGGCTTTCTTGCCAAAACAGTTGAGGGCAGTAGTTCTAGCGATGTGCTTGAGCTTTACGAAGATCTACGAGAAATCATGAGTGCCGAATCGTGGCGTGACAATCAGACTGACGCGCTTGGGCTCTACAGCGCGTTCTGTGATAGCAGGCTTTTCTGGCTGCATAGTCAGATGCAGGGCTGGCTGGAATCGCCGGTCAGTACCGAGGCCGGCAATTGGCTTGGCGTTAGCATGTAATCCCCCCCCCCCACACCCAAAAAAGCAATCGAGGTTTTGAGTAGAGGTTTTTATCATGAAGTCACGAGCAGCGGCGTCTGTATGAAGAAGTTTCGATTTACCGCCAGAAAGACCCTGACGTTGCATCAGTGGTGCTATTAGTGAAAATATAGCCCAAGAATTGAGGTCGCTGGGGCGGCTCCTTGTGCATGCGGATATTGGTGCGGCAACGTTGCTTTACGGTCTCCTGTTCAAGACGTGCTTATTGAGTCATCCGAAAACGGAGTTGCCTTCTAAATCACATGCGAATAACAAATCTGAAGATAAAGAACTACAGATCTATTGAGTCACTGAATACAAGGCTTGATAGCCTGACCATGCTATGTGGGCCAAATGGTTCAGGGAAATCCAATATTCTGAAAGCGATTACTCTCGCTTTCAGTGATATTTCATTAGATAAAAGGGTCGTTGGGCAATTCGTTAGAGATAACATAACTAAATCCAAGCTAAATAGTTCCGCTTCTATTCAGGTGGAACTATGGTTTTCGGACGCACCGATATCGGTTTTAGCAATCGCGCAAGAGACCAAAGTCAAGCCGATCGTATACAAGTTTAAGCTGACAAAAAGCGGGAATGTCACTCGCAAACTAGGACGCATTGAGCTAGATGACGAGTCCTTCAAAAAACTTTCCGAAAAATTCTCCATCGTATACATACCTACGATAAGAGATTTAGAAAATGATGGCTTACGGCCATTTTTGGAGCTCTTTAAAAAAACGATACAAACCGCCCGCGGTGGTAGAGAGCTAACCAGGCACCTTACGGATATTAAAACG
Organism: Congregibacter litoralis KT71; assembly: GCF_000153125.2. Lineage (NCBI taxonomy): Bacteria > Pseudomonadati > Pseudomonadota > Gammaproteobacteria > Cellvibrionales > Halieaceae > Congregibacter > Congregibacter litoralis. The sequence continues at coordinate 3,701,561 of NZ_CM002299.1, read as the reverse complement.
ACTCTATCGAAGAAGGCCGCATTAATACTTGGGGAGCAAAAGGCGGTTGTGCAAAATATACTCAACGCTCGGGCAATAGAGCTAAGCACCGCAGAGATCGAATTGGACGATCTCTACGACAACCTGAAACTGCAAATCAAAGACAGCTCCAGAAATACGTTACCAATGGAGTATCTGGGGACAGGGCATCAGAGCGCTGTAATTATTAACCTTTACAAACAGTTTGGCGAAAACTCACCAGGTCAAACAACTTATCTTTTCGAAGAACCTGATGCGCATCTGCACCCGCCCACTATTCGGGCAATTGGCTCGCAACTGGATCAAATATCAATCAGTTCTCAAGTGGTTGTTTCCACGCATTCACCTATTCTGCTGAGCCAACTTGGACTGGAAAAAGCGCTCCATCTCAAGATTGATAACAATACAGGAACCAAAGTTGCCGATTCGAATTTGTCTGGCCTTTCTCAAACACAGTTAAATCACCGTTTATTAAAGTACGGCCTTAGGGTGACAGAGGCTCTGTTCTCCAAACTGGTTGTCATAGTCGAGGGCGGGACAGATGCAATTGTAGTTGGGCGTTTGATTGAGATTAGATCAGGGAAATCATCAGACCAAATGGACTTGTTGTTAGTGCCTGCAACTGGAAAAGAAAACATCGTAGACATTGCTGAAATATTGCAGAAACTTGGCGTAAAGTGGATTGCGATTTTCGATTTTGATGCGGCTCTCACTACAAGCTCTGTGCCAATTACCCTAGGAGGGATGGGTTTCCCCGAAGTTGTTGATGCTCTAGATGCAATCGATAATATCCTCGCGGATATTGACACTCATCAAAAGCGGGGTCGAAAAGCAAGAACCCAGTTTGAGTTAATAAAGAAGGAACTTGAGGACGGAATTCCGAAATCCGAGTTTTACGACAACTCCACGTTGCAAGACATGATGGAGAGAGTGCATAAAATATCGGGTCGAAGCGCAGCAGCACTAAAATCGGCGATACGTAATGGAAGGATACAAGTTATTCGACAGATTTTAAGCGCTAGAGGCATATGGTTGATAAGGCCAGACTTGGAGTACACACTGGTCGGGAGAAACAACGGAAATCTGCCAGTTATTGATCCTATTCTTAGGCGGTTTAACAAACTTAATGCGCTACCGGGTTCTCCTGGCTATGAAAGAGCTGTTGTAAACAGTCTCCACAGTTTATCGAGTGCCCCTGAAATTTTAGTTGACGTGGTTGATGCTGTAGATTCAAACGGGGGGTTCAGCAGGACAGACATCAACTTGGCGGTAAAACAAATATTGAAGATAGCCAGATTATGAAAGGCTATTTATCCAAAGAGGCAGGGTGCTTACGAGGACCCGATCAATCCTTTCTTCGGTGCCATGTTTATCATGACTTATCCTCACAAAAGTGCGTCATCTTCTTAAATCTATCGCGATCCGGATAAGGCGGAGGACGTCAGATGTTCGCAGTGATTTTGGGATTCTTAAGTTTTTTTTACCGGCATTTTTAAGCGGGTCGCGAGACCGTTAGTATGATCACGTCGGATCTCGGTGCTTTTAGAGTTCCATCGATAGATATTCGACGTTCTGATTGGAGGCCTTTAGGATGCTCGAACAAGGAGAGTGAGATGACAGAAGGGACCGCAATAGTATTTACAGAAGACCTTTGGGAAGCACTCGAAGTCTTGAGCAACATTCAGGAGTTTAGGAACACTGATTGGTACAAGCGTCTCGAGAGCGCTGCCGATTTGGCCACACAGCAAATGGCATTGGACAATGGAGTTGGTATTAGACACTAGCGTCGATTCCCGAATCCTCGATCTATTCCCAGACTAGCTACAGGTTTTCCCCCAAGCGCAAGAAAGATCAGTTAGTGAGCGACGAATACGGCCTGCATAGGTGCTCGCACCTTCCATTTGATCCGCTGTTCGCTCGATCGCCACTTTATAAGTCCCATCACCGACTTCTATCACATCTACGGTTTTCGATACGGCCGACTCGTAAAGTGCTGAGCCTACGTCGATGGCCACTGGGGTGGGTAGTGTAAATATTTTTTCGCACTTTTCTTTGGGACGGTGCCCCTCAAGCTGACTGCTGAGTTTCCATATCTTGCTGCCGCAACCAGTCCATCGACATGTACTTGCGGGTTCCCCATTTGGTGCTGGCGATGTGCCGCAGCCTAGCGCCGACCAGCATCACTGCTGACTCTCCGTCAGGGAATGCACCCACGACGCGCGTGCGGCGCCGTATCTCCCGCATGATGCGCTCCAGCGGGTTATTGGTGCGGATTTTTAGCCAGTGAGTCTGAGGGTAGCTGTAGAAGCCCAGCGTCTCGTCAATACAGCGCTCCACCAAGTCAGCGGCTTTCTGGAGCCGCATGGCTCTGAGTGATTCCACAACCTTCACCGCCTTGTCCTGCGCGGCCTCTCGACTCTCCTGAGCATGAATGGCTTTGAGCATGGCTGACACCTGCGGCATCTTCGCCCGTGGCACATGGCTGAAGACGTTTCGATAGAAGTGAACGGTGCAGCGTTGCCAGTCTGCTTCCGGGAAGTACTCTGCGGCTGATTCACTGAGCCCCATGCAGGCATCGGAGATGATCATACGCACTCCCTTCAGGCCGCGGGACTTCAGGTGTTCAAGAAAGCTTCCCCAGCCCGATTTATCCTCCTTGTGACCTTCCTGAACGCCGAGAATATGGCGGTAGCCATCCTGGTCAACACCAATACCGACCAGTACAGATACGTTGCGCACCTCGCCCGCCCAGCTGCGCTTCAATACGATCCCGTCCAGGTAGACGTACGGATATTCACCCTGAATCGGCCGATTCCGCCAGGTCTCAATATGTTTGTAGACCTTTTTGTTCAGCTTGCTGACCGTGCCGGAGCTGACGCGGGTGCCCCATAGGGCTTCGGTGATATCCTCGACCCGGCGGACCGAGACGCCAGCCAGGTACATCTCCATCAGGGCTTCCTCGATAGAAGTCTCTCGCCGCTTGTAGCGCTCAATGATCGCCGTCTCGAAGGTCTGCTTGCGCAGCTTCGGCATCTTCAGCTTCACTTCGCCGGCTTTGCTGTGGAAGGTGCGCTCGTAGTGACCAGCGCGGGTATCGACCCGGTCGGGGCTGCGCTCATAACGCTGCGCTCCGCACATGGCGTCTGCCTCTGCGTCCAGCATCGCGTTCAGCGTCTCCTCAACGGTGCCTCGAACAAGCTCACCGAGGTGATCCTGTATCCTGGCATCATTGATCTGAACGACTTTACCCAAGTCCTTTGTCTCGCTATTGTTGCTCATGGTGGTGATCTTCCTTTGTTGTCGGATTAAGCATCGCAACTCAATCTTATCAACTCGGGGGATCACCGCCCCTCTTCAAAAGTGCGAAAGATAATTTACGTTATCCTGGGGTGTTGCAGTACGCATTCAAAAAAACGAAAACACCACCTGCTCCTATAACCGCATACCCGGAAGCTGCAGCAACGGCAGGTGAGGCTATGACGAGGGCGGTATTTTCAGCAACGATAAACGGCACGGAGGTGCCAGCCACATGGGCGGTAATGTTTGCTCCGGATAGCGCTTTATTGACGTAGCGGACAAACTCGTCCGAATTGGCTCGGCATATATCGAACCCCTCAGCCGAATCTGCCCAGACAGTTGGTGCAGCAAGTAATGCAGCGAGTAAGGTTAGGGCTGCGATACTATGCTTTTTCATGAAGAACTCGACTTGATATTGGGGCGTTAGTTGCGCTTTCCCTTTCGCCAGTCATAGGGGTTGATTGGATGGGAGTCAGCCCACAACCCTTGCTTCCTGGCTTTTGCCTGATCTTCAGCGGATTCATAGCGCCCGCGGTCTTCGGGCGACTGCTCCTTTGCGTAGTACCGATACCACCAAGCCATTCCCGATAAAAGTTGCGCATGATTTGCGTCAAGTGTTTTGCCGCAATGAGTGCAATCTACAGGCTGCACCCATACTTTGCCGAGAGTTCGGCCATATCGGTCGCTTTTGTCCGACTCTACGCGAACCTCTTTGCCGGCCACTAGTGAAGAAAGATGATCTCGTGATTTGGTGCCGAAGGCCTGGCCTCTTTCGGGGGCATCTATGCCCGTCAGGCGAACTTTATGCTCTGTTTTGGAGCCGTCTAGAACCTTGATCGTATCGCCGTCAGTCACAGAGACAACCTTCCCAATAATATCGGCCTGGGCAACAGCAGCTTTTGAAAAGGCTATAAATAGGCAGAGAGACAAAAGTGCAATGGTAGTGTTGCGTTTCATAAAAGATCCTGGCCGTCATTGGTTGCGCTTGAAACCCTCGCACAGTCTCAACATATTTTATCGCTATCTCAAACAAATGCTAACGCATAGGTTCGATCAAGCATCGCTGGAGCGATCCACCTTGGATGACACAGCAGAAGCCATCGGAAGTGAGAGGACTAGATTTTCACCTTTTTGCAGCGTTAGACCTGAGATGTCTTCGCTGCATGAATTTTCTAGCTTATGCAAAAGCAGTGACTGATAGGCCTTTAGTTCGTCAATAATTGGCGGCGTCTCGGCCGAGTCGGGACGGCTTGATCGCATGAACGCCAGCAATGACGTTGTTTTTTTGAACTGCTCATGGGTATCAGTCAATTCGTGAAGGAACGCCTGCAGCTTTAGGGCTCGATTCTGTGTTTCCTGCCTTGCGATTTGTTGCTGCGCTTCGTCTTGCTGGCGTGCTACTTCAGCTTCAAGTTCAAGCCGACACTCGCGCGCTGATACCTCGGCTCCAGCGAGCCAGATAAATACGTCCACCAATTTTGCCTCAAGCGCCGGGCCAGTTTTTGGCTCAGTCCAATGTTTTGCGATTTTTGGCGAGCCCCATCGAGAGTTGGTGTCGCTCAGCTTCAAGGCTAGTCGACCGGATGGGAGGTAGTCCCATGTTCGATAGGTCTTTCGCGTCGTTGAGTATTCGCGACCAATCTTTTGGTCCCATTTCTCCCGCCTAGCTTGTTCTTTAAGCTCCGTTGCCGTTGGTGTGTGCTTTTGTTTATCTACGAGTTCATAGATTCGAAGTTCAAACGGCTCGTCGCCAATCTGCCAGAGAAAACGCCCCTCAGCCCAAATCAGTTGCTGCCCGAGGGCTTTAGCTGCCGACGCAATTGTTTCCACTATTTTGGCGACCCGATTTACAGAGTCCTTGCCGAATTCGAGCTTTTTGACATAGAGATTGCCGGTTCTGACGAAGCCATGAATATCTGGGGTTAACTCTCGCAAAGCGCGACGCATGTCGACGACAGCGGGCTGGCAGCGACTTGGCAGATTCTCCGGCACTTTAAGCAGACGTTCGATTTGCTCCCTTCGCGCCTCAGCTTCTCTGCTCGCTTCCTCGGCATAGACAGAAGTTTGAATGCGCTCAACCGCTTCCAGATACACAATTTCGTCTGCTGATCTTTTTCCAATTGGCAGTCGCTGTTTAAGTGCTTTCTTCCCATGCGAGACTTTTGCCCAGTATCCGACAGGTGGCTTTGGGATGTCGTATTTCTTACATTGTTTGCCAAGCGCAACGTCAGATATGCCGAAGTCTTTAGCGACGCGGGTGATTGGTCGACTCCAGACCATGTCGTAGAGTTCTTGTCGGGTCATCGGTCCTATTCCTGCTTGGCTTTTTATTTTTCGGGCGATCTATAAATGCCGTAAACGGAGCGTAACGTATAGTGAGCTAATCGAGGCAGGCTACGAAACGACTAAGTGGCGAGTCGTTGTCTTTAAGAACCCCCGCGACTTGTTGCCATTCAGCGTGCTATTTTGAGAAACTGGAAGCCTTGGTCAGTATGCTGCCATCTTTTGTGATCAGTTGTTTTCGAAAAAAATGGAAGCACGCCACTGATCCAGCGCATCGGAAATTGTCTGTTTTGATAGGTGTCGACCGGTACTTTTGTATCGGCAAAAGAGGTCAGATGTAGGGATGTGAATGGTATGCGATCACATGTATTCAATTTTCAGTCTCTCATGCCGCGGCGATATGATCGTCTCTGGTCGACCTATGTCTCCATCAACTTACTATCCAGCTTTATCGCGACGTTCTTGATCTGTCTACCGATAAAACGGCTGGGACGAGACATAACGGCCTTGTAGCCTAACTCTGCCAGATCAACGGATGCCTTGGCGGTGCCCGTTATTGCGACGCCGAACCCTTCAAACGCTGCTTCAACCTTATCGCCACCGTGCTCAACCTGTTTTGCAAAGTGATCGATGCCAGCAATACTCGCGAATAGCCCCATTCCTCCGAGGCCAGAAATTATGGCGTCAGCGGCAGAGTCGGCTGCGTCAACGACACTCCCGCCCACAGCGAGCTCGACGGATCTGGTCAGTTCCTCGTTTGATACGCCACCGTCTATCGCGCCTGTCTGTTCTGCAACTTCGGTGGTTGCTATTACTGGTATGTGGTCTGGGACACTCTCAACATAACTGAGGGAGTTCGTAGCCTTGATCTGAAACTCGATTCCGTCGATCGTGATGTCCGTAGTCGGGTTGTTGAAGTGTTCAAACAACTCACCGCCTGTGTTACTGGCGACGATTTTTTCAAAGTATGCGCCCTTGGTAAGTGCAACCAGGCCGGCAAGGCTTTCGGTTTGCATGAACATTGTCTCCCACCAGATCTCGCTATCGCTCATACCTTGGAAGTTGACATTGACCGACCGTAAAGCATCGTATACCGAGCCCGCGTTTGTTAGGTCATTCCAAATGGAAACTGGGATTGACATAGCGGCACACCACATTGCTTGCGAAAGAAGTTGCTTTGGAAGGCGCTCGTCATGACTGACCTGCTCTATCCATGAAAGTGAATACTGCACACTATCGTCAAGTCTTCGCTTTGCGAGTGTCTCAATGACATCCAAATCTTTACAAATAACTTTGACGCTTTCGCCATACTCGACTTCGAACTGGGCACTCGCCGACTTAAGAATCTGAATATGCTTGTCCAATTCGCTGAAATCTGGGCGTTCTGCCGTTAGTTGCGTCCACCAAGATGTTTGCCGTATGAAGGTATCCCATTGCGTCATCATTTCTTGGCGTTTAGATTTCAAATGCAGCAGATTACCCTCAAGGGTCGATTTGGCCTTCAGGATCGGGTGATTGTTCCTCCTCGCGTGGAGGTTTTCCTTTAATGCAATGTCTGCCCTTTGCTTTTGTGCGATCAAGGTCTCACGCAGCGCTCTCTTTCGTGATTTGGCCAGGCGCCCAAGAATCTGTGGCAAATGCTCACGCAGAAACGCTGCGGCGAGGAGGTCGTTGCTGGCCAGCGCATGCATATTCGTCAGCGCCTTATCGATGCGCTCTGGCTTCTCATATTGGCATGCATACAAGATCATATCTTTATGGTGTTGGAACCTCTCAAGTTGCCCTTTTGCCTCTCTGAAATCCGTCAGTTGGCGTAGAGACCATGAAATCGATAATGCTAAAAGACAGTACAGAAAAACAGTGGTCCATATAGGAGGTATTAGATACGGCAAGACGGGCGTCCCATCACCCCGTTGAAGCAATGCAATTACTGTCAGTAACGTAGCGAAGCTACTGAACCGTAGCCACCTTTGAGATGATCGATGACGGGCTTGTGAGTCGTCAAAAATTTCGTTGAAGGCCAGCATTAAATATGCTCCTCGATGCAACTTTTAGGAATGTTTTCAAACGGAACTAGGCGGCGCTTCGCAGGCCAGGGGGCAGAACCATCCCGTACATACCGTCGCGATTCACTCGAGTATCTATAGTTAACACTTTCTCGAGAGAATCTTCCGCTACTCTGGTTCCGAGTTCTGTTAACAGCGTTCGGTCTCGCGGAGAGATGGCCTTTTCGTGGCTACCCAGCCAGGTCAGAGCCTGCGAAAGCGCCCACTCATTGGTTCCTACATCATTAGCTTCTGTCTTAAGCCTACGCCCGATTCGGGTTTTTGAAGCTTTGGCGAGTGATAGACGACTAAGAAGTTCGACGAATCCTTCTTCAGGTAAGGTGCGAGACCGCGCCGCTTCAATTCTTTCTTCTAGCCATGCTTGATGGCCCAGTCCTTCATTAAGAGTGCATTCAATGAATTCGCTCAGGTCGACTTCATGTGTATGTTTCCACCGAAAACGACTTCCTTTCCATGCTGTCATGCCGTTACTGCAAATGGTGACAAGGCGCTTCCAATCCACTTTGTAGGACTGATAACCACTATTTCTCGCATAAACTAATCCATAGTGATAATTCGTTTGGAATCCATGCTGATCCATGTCGAAGTACTCAATAACATTTCCGTATCGGTCACATTCGATTCCCCGACTCTGAAGATTGATCCCATATTTCTGGCGAGTTTGCTCCGTGAATCGCTCTCGAAAATCAAACTGATTTAGCTCAATGAAATTTGCAGTTACGATCCCATAGAGTTCGTGGCGTCCGCCTAATCCTTCGTAATGTCGCGCTATTAAATCGAATCGGTTGAACACCTCACTTAATTCCGCCTCCAGGTCTTTTCTGCACCTAAGCCCTTTTACCCACAAGGCATTAATTTCCTCGAAACTCTTGTCATTACCCCAGGCACGACTCCCGATTTGATGAATAATCGGGCGTCCCACAGTGGTTGTAAGTTCCATATCGTTTACAAAAATTCCCATCTTTTTTGCATCGGCGGACAGTTTGACCTGTACAGGGCTGTCCAATGGTGTGTCGTGCAGGCTTGTTTCAAACTCTACAAGCTTATGGAGAGCGCTTCCTTGCGCGTGGGTAGTGCCACCTTCAAAAACTAGTGCGTTCATAACTATTTCTCCTGCGTCGTTACGCGTGATTTACGAATGCAATAACGAAGCGCAGAAGCACTGGGGTGAGTTTTTTGATCACCTATAGATTAGAAATTTGAAGTACAGAAGAGCGAGGGGTGAGGGTTCAAAAACCGTACGTCGCAAATCCACCCCAAAACACCGGATGCGCATATAGCTGATTCTTATTCTGACGTAGAAGCTCTATTCGAGCGCGCTGAAGATGGTCTGCGGAATTCGTGTTCGGGGCTGCTTCTCTGTGCTGCGCGAAGGCGTCAAAGAGTCGAGCTGTGGCGTTCACATCCACCGCCCAATGCGACGCCACGACTGATGCCGACCCCGCCGTGAGGAAGCTATTTGCCAATGACACTACCCCATCAATCCGAGCCTTCGTGGCTGAGTTGCAGGCCGCAAGCACAATTAGGTTTGCTGATAGATTCATGCGGATAACTTCTCGGGAGGTGAGAAGTCCATCGAACACTGATCCGCCGCTGGTATCAGGCTCATAGCCGAGCAAAAGGGCAGGTTCTGGAGAAACCGTAGCGTCGAGGAGGCCATGAGTCGCAAACGCAATCGTGGAATATTGGGATAGATCCAATTGAGATATCTGAGACTCCGTCGCTGACGCACCGGTAAGGACGGTAGCGAGTGGTCCGTATCGTCTCGCCATTGAATCAATAATCAACTGAGATTCTGGCAGACTCGAAGCGACAGACCCTTCTGCCGACAGAGACTTGTAGTCACGTGCTAATACACGCTCAAGGGCAGTTGAGGATCGGGAGTCGGAGGAGTCGCGCTGGGAAACTGTTGGTGACATAGCAGGCGGGGAGAACTCGGGGTTACCAATGCCTAAAAATTTTGAATCGCTGGCGTTGGCACTATTGTTTCTTCGCCCAAGCATTCGTGGCGATGATAAATAGCTAATCGAGTAGCGATCATTCATCCAGGAGACTTCCCGGTACTTTCGAAAGTCGACAAAGCTCCGTACAGAGGGCAGTTCATTGCTGATGGGAAGGAGCTCAAAAGGAAGTCCGGCGAGAGACGGAGAGGTGACTATGAATAGCCGTTGGTTTGACTCGAGTGATTTCATGCCTGGCTTGACTAAGGTGTCAAAAACATACTTCGCAGCCTCTAGGTCGAAAGGCGAAAGGTTAGAGGCTCTGCTGACGCCTTGGTCAAGTGAGCGCCGCATCCGCTGTAGGTTACGTGTAAGATTTTCTGGAGAAGTCAGCCGCAGTGGTAGAAGATGAAAGTCTTGATTCGTAGCGATAAAAAGCAAGTAATATATAGATTCGGTTCCACCGGCCTTTTGATTTCCGTCGACAGCCGGGATTTCAGTGTAGTAGAGCAGCGCCTCACCGTCTGCAAGGCTCTCCTGAGTCTCCGATACTGACATCCCCTCTGCAACCATCAGAGACGCGACGTCAGGAGATCTTGCCCGCACCTGTTCATAAATCGCAGTTTTTTCAGCTGTGTATTCCAGAAAGTTTTCGAGCATGCTGTCCGCTTCGACTTTCCTGTCAGGGGCGTTGATGTTCTTTGACACCTGGCCATAGTCCGCCAATCTCGCCAAGAGATCGGGGTCGTCCGTTCTGAGTTTCTCAATGCCGAGTTCAGTGGAAATAAGTAGGTCGGAAATTTCGGTGACCTGGGATAGTTTGTAGATCATCTCTAGGCTGCGGCTCTGACCGTCAGTGATGAAGAGATACTCTGATAGCAGCTGCCTAACTGATTGCATGCACTGGTATTGTTTTTCTATACCGATGAATTTTTTGGCGTTTGCAAGATGAACTTCGCCCTCAGACAAAAACCAGTCTTCAATTTTCTGTTGATCCAGAGCGCGCGTTGCATAGTCAAAAGGGTAGCTGAAGCGGAACGGCCCCAGGTTGCACTGGCCAGTGGTAAGAAGCCCATTCGCTTCCAGCGACTTTGCACGGGAGAACGTGCCCGTAAACGAATCTGCGTTACCTAGCGCGGAAGCGCCATGCGCGGCTGATGACAGTGACGCTAGCAATTGGTAGCTTTGGTGCCCGAAAAGCGACTCTCTCACGCTCAACTGTTCCATCGAGAGTTCGAGTTGCTCTTGGTTCAAGCCAAAGGTTGCAGCTCTTAGCTTTGCCAGATCGAGCAAAACGACATACTCGTGTAATTCGAGATCGTAGGCGTCTTTAGCGACAAGCTCTTTCCTTCGATATTGTTGCTGAAGGGCGCTCAGACGATCTGCGATTTGGAAATAGCCGTCAGAGAGGACTTGATCTCTTGTCTCTTTTGTCGGCGCACCCATAGCTAATGCAATAGTGGCGCCTGCATACCGTGCAGGATCGCTTTCAATAGCTGCGGATGATTGAGAGTCCCATACTTGTGCGAGGCGGTAGAATGCGGATTTCGAATCGGATCCACTGGTAGAAGCCTCTCTAAGCACCTCTGTCAAAGCTTCAAGCGACCCGTCTGGTTCGGAAGTTGAAGCAGCATCTAACGACAGAGTGCCAAGTTTGGCGAGATTTCGTCTGCGATCTGACTCCGTGGCCGTTAGGCCTGATTCTCGGTACAGTTCTGTGGCCAGTCGTTCCTTACCAGACTTTATAAGAGCAAGGTCGCCGGCTCGTTTTAGCATACGCGATCGAACCTCGCCGTCTTCAAGGCTGCTTGCGTCTATAAGAGCTTGGACAACATCTTCAATACCGGTATTCAAGTTTTCTAGTGACGCGAGGAGCAAATCGAGTGAATATATTCTGTCTTGCGAAGAGGAGCCGGCTGGCAGGGCGGTTAAAAATCCGCCGTATTTACGACAGGTTTCGAAAAATCGCACAAGCTCCCCACTCAGTTCCTGTGACTCTCCTGCGTTGACTAGCCAGCCCAGATAGCGGAGGTAGTTGTCCACGGGGCGGAACGGTCTCAATTTGCGAGCCTGAACAAGGTCGCGTACTTCGGCAACGGCCGCTTCAGAATTGTAAAATGCATAGACACCGGCAAGGTCCCAGCGGTACTCGATCTGATCTTTTTCGGGTAGTGCGGTGGCGAAACGGCGGGCCTTCGAAAGTGCGGCCGATGCCTCCCTAAATTTGTTGATTTCGACAAGCTCTTTTACATCTTTACGCACTGCCATCAACTGCATCGTATTGAGAAACCAATCATGCTCTTCTACGCACCCGTCAGCCTTGAGGAAAACGCAGCGTGGCTCTAAAGGCTCCATAATTTTCACGGCTCCAAGGTAATCGCCGGTGCGACTTAGAGTCCATGCATTTTCTCGAGATAACTCGTAAAGAAAGTCTCCTCGAATTTTCGCAACGTGGTCTGGGTCGCATGTGCCGTTCTCACATAACGTCTCAAGCTGCGCAGTAATTTCGTACGCCTCTTGGTTGCGGCCATCTCGCCCAGTTTCGAAGGCCGCCTCCAGGATCGCGTTGAATTTTTCCGCTAGATCTTTGTGAGTTTTTTCTGGCTCAGATGAGTATGAAACGCTTGTGAATAGTAGAGCGCAGAAAACCCAGATCGTCAGACGAAGAGTTTTTCGGCTGGTCATTCTGTTGCGCTAAAGTCTGGATATCTTGATCTGAAATAGTCCAAAAGGGCGTCCGCGTTGTCGATCTCGCCTCTGAGCACCAATTCAGCAATCAAAGTCTGGAGTTCCGAGGCATCAAGATCATCTAAAGCGACCTGTGTGCGTTGTGGGCCATCGCCCATATACAACATTTGCTCATTAATGGGGGAGGCCGTGCTGCTGTCTGGTTCGCTGGTAATGTTCAGCATGATGCCGATCAAAAGACCTGCGGCAATTGAGAGCCCTGACCAGGCGACCCGGGCCCTTCTATACTGCGCGATAGAAACCACTTTTGTTTTGTCACTACGATCCAGATGACTTCTTGCGACGTTGAGTATTTGCTGGTCTTCTTCCTCACTGATAAAGATCGGTGCTTCGGGCATGACCTGCTTGTATAACGACTCTAGGCCTTCCAGTTCTTTGTCTTCATGCATTTTTGTGGCCCTCAAGGCACGGTTTAATGCCCAAAAGCACTGCCTTCACTCGACTGCGGAGTGTTTCCACGTTAACTCCCATCACCTCGGCGGCTTCGCTGTAACCAAGGTGGCCATCTCGCGTTAGACGAAAGGCCTCGATAAAACCTTGTTTGAACTGCATCAGCTTTGACTCTACGCAGGCAGTTAGTTCCTGCAGAGATATTAGGTCGACTACTGGAGCACTATCGGACTCTACAGTTGAGACCAGGTCGTACTCAGAAGTACCAGAGAGTGAGGATATTGGGACCACCCTGTCGGATCGCCACACATCGGTGATTAAATTTTGAGCGATGCGATAAAGATAGGGTTTAAACGAGAACGCCTTGTTCGCCTCAGAATGCTCTGCTTTTAGTCGTGTCGCCGACTTGATCACCTTCTCCCAAACGAGTTGCGTAATGTCGTCTGCCGACGCTTGGCTCCTTGTTTTGCTATAGATATACCCTTTTATGGGCGACTTATAGCGATTATAGAGAGTTTCAAACGCGGGCATATCCCCGTCCGCAAACGCAAATAGGAGTTCTTCACTTGTCCGTTCACTCATAACGCCCTACTAAGGTTTTATGCAATCAAATTTATCGCCTTGGTCAGCAATGATTCTTTACTTGTTGACTGCGTGAGATGGTACACGCAGCGGAGAGGCTTTGCAGTCTAGTAATGCTTGTTGCGATGACAGAGTTGATCGAACGACCGGGACTTGAAATTGGGGGGGCGAGTGCACTCCCAAAGTTAGTGCGCACGGCGGTTCTTCTGAAAACGAATTTTCCTGTGCCCAGTCGTTACGACTACATCCCCTTCTTTTACGACTAGATAACTGCTAACTACGCCCTCAAGATCAAAGTCTCGGCTGTTTTGCCAAAGGCTTTCGATTTCTTTGCGTGTTTGCTTGCTGTTGACGCAAAAGATCGTGGCCTTTGAGCCTCCCTGAAGCTCGTCACCAAAACGCATCAGTATCTGCATTTCTTTTTGTGCTATGCCTCGTTGCTGAGAACGATTGCATGCATGATTAGATAATTTCATTTTTCGGCACCCTATTTTGTTTGGAAGTTCTCCTATAACGAAGTGGCCTAGGGATAGGGTGGAAAATATTCGTCCAGAATAGGGAGTCAGATTGCGCGTAAATTGTTGCTTCTATCGATGATGGGAGTACTCAGGTTTGGGGCGCACTCGAACCAGTCGGTGTTCCTAAGCACCTCGGTCTTTCGTAGGTTTATTTGCGGCGTACTTTTCCCTGCGCGTGTCCCGCGATGTCCGATTCGAGCGACCTTTGCGAGGTTGTTGAGAGCGGATGGCAAGGCGGGTATCGACTGTCTTTGACGATCACGTTGGTGGCGATGGGAATCATGATTTGTAATGGATCATCCGTTACCCTGAAGTCTGGCAGCAGACTAGAGTGATTGATTAGTGATCATTAGCGAGGTGGTCTATGATTTCCCGAAGCGCTTCGAATGACTCAATGGTTGCTTTGTACTTTGCGGTATGTCCTTTCCCGGAAAAAACTCGGCGCAATGCGGTGCTTTTGTTTTTACTGCGAATGTCTTGTAGATCTGCCACGCCATTCAGTATGGGAGGCCTCCGGTCAAACCAGATGTTTAGTGTTGTTGTCGTTTTTGGGTCAAACGCAAACTCGCTATTAGATTCTCCTTTGATTTTGTAGCTCCACATTTTGTCACTTCCATCCTTGAGGTGGGGCTCTACTAGATTGCCTAAACTGTTCAGAAATTCCACCGCGGAGATTCCCGTGACTGTGTTGCTAATTTTCATTGTTAGTCTCTGTCTCGGTCGGAGGTCTGTACGACTGAGATAGTCGTTTCCCGCGCAAATTTGTAAACGCGCTCGATTTGCTTCATACCCACGCCGCTTATCATTTTCCGGGCGGTTGACGGTCCGGTTACCCATGGGCGGTGTTCGATCTTCATGTCTGGAGCTAGCCATGTAGTTAACGTCGTCTTTTGTCCATTCGTGACTCCTGTGAATGTGCCGGTTTCTCCTTTAAGTAGAATCTTGATATCTCCGATGTCAGTTTTTATCGTCCCATATGTCGCGGTGTAACCCATAAGTGCTGTCTCTATTTCTCGCTTTATTGCTTCAAGATTAGTGGTTCCCATTCTCTCTGCGATTCGCTCGATAGCATGGTCACTCACGATCACCTCATTTGAAAAAGATACATTGCGCGTAAAAAAGGTGATTTTTGCCCCGAGCTTTCCCTCCTCGAATATCCATAAGCTGATTAAGGCAGATTCAGCTTTGCGCCGACGGACAGGTTTTGTGTAATAGCTGGCAATGAAGCCTTCGTGGCTTATTCCTAGTGCAGTAAATATCGCGAGAATTTTGGTGATCGCACAATTTTTCGCGCGATTGATTCCCTTTAATTCGCTGGCCGTGAAGACTGCGTTTGGCGAGCCTTGATCGTTCACTGAAATACTGTCGAGTTTGCGGTGCATCTCTGCAACCCGCGCACCGAAGCGGCGCTTGAGTGCCTTTCTTACGACGCGGGCAGCTGTGGGATTTACAGATGAGGGTTTCTCGCTCACGTTTTCTAGTTGGGTTCTCACTGAAGACTCAGTTTCTTCAAGAGCCGCGATCGGCCATCATCGATGGTATCGGCGTTTACTTTGTTGGAGAGCTGATCTTTTTGTTTCGTGCCCAAAAAGTACGCGATTCGCTCTGCATTGGCGCCTGACGCATGTGGCATGCCAGACAGAACCCTGCTGTCTGCGATAACGCCTTCTCTAACTAGAAATTCGAATAGGGTGATGACAGCTGATCCGAGGGGCAGCCATAAAGCCTCTGGGAGCGCTTCTTGCTCTTCAGTGATATAAGTGATGCTTTGATCACGTAGGTAGGGTGTGTTCACCATCGCTGAGCTCCCGCTATAGTTTTCACCGTTCTTGAATACGGGATACCGAAGTGCGGAAGTGTAGTGCACTAGATCGCGACGAGTGGTAAATAGCTCAGCACAATTAGAGATGCCGAGGTGCTGCGCCATACCGATGTGGTCCAGCATTTTGGTAAGGTTGCTCCTCATTGCACCAGCAAAGCTCCCCGTGTTTTTTGCTGCCTTACAAGCCTCTTCGTCCGACATCCCTTGTTTAAGGTGTTTGCTAGCCTCGAGCAGGGCTAATTCGGCTTGTTGCTTGCCCGGTGTTATTCCGCAGATCACCAGTTTTGCTGAGTGATTGATGTGCTCAAATGGGGCGTAATAGGTCTCCAGTCCATTGGGTCCGTCTGATATCTTGAGCTCCGCCGGTAGACCGGTTGCGATGGGTGCGTAATGCTCTACGGCCGGCCGATATCTGGTCAGAAATGATGTATTCATTGATGTCTTCCTGTGTAATTGAGTGCGATTAAAGCCGGTTTTTTTCAAAAGTAGTGTGTGCTGAGCCGTTTGCAGTTTTCGTGAATTATTGAGCCTTTTCGTTTTAGGTCGATGGGCCGTCGCGTCCCGATCGCCGTGAGCGGTCACCGGCTGAAGTCGCAGCCTTCGGCCCCGCCAAAGCAGGTTAGGGCGCGACCCCTGGGTAAATGGTGTTGCCGGTGGAAATAGCCGTCTTTGCGGTTACCGTAACTAGGCTAGTCCTAGTTCTTCCGGGGTTCGCCACGCCCAACGCACTGCTTTGACGAGTCCCATGTTTCCAGCCGCGTTGGGTCGCCTCCAATACCTGTCCGCTACTTCCATCAATTCTGAGAGGGCGCTTTGATAATCAGTAAATTCGCGTTCGTGCCCTTTTCTGCCAATACGGTAGCCAGAACGCGGAGAACGACAAGCGATATCAAACACAGAGTTGTCTTTTGCCTGCGGAACCTTTATGAGTCCTTTTTCGTCCCTAGCAATCGACGCGGACTCGGCCCCCATATAGGTACCGCGTCCTAATAGCCACTTTCTGGCGTCCACTGGTGGTACTTCGAGCATCTTGGTTCCTGAGGTACTCATAGTCCTCGTCGTGGGGTCGCTAGTGAGGCCGCTGCGGACACTCTTTTCTTCTAAGCCAGTAAGCAAAGAGAGGTCTGTTACGGTCATGCCAGCTATGGAACCTGTGGGGAAGTAACTGTCGTAGTTCATTACTCCGATACCATCAGGGCAGAAAATTGGCGCGTACGGGAAGTTAGGGTCTTCAAAGTGTAGTTTCTCTCGAGCAAATGCTGCTTGAATCGCTAGCGAGCATGCGCTTGGCGCGTCAGCAGAGTAAAACTCGGGGAGTCCGTTATCCATGGCGTTAAGGAATGCGAGCGCATGAAATATCTCGTCTTCGGCGAATGAGACTTCATCGAGTTCGTACGCAAAACGCCTAAAACCGTCGAAGATTTGGAATAGCCGGTTTTCGCTTGGATCTAAGTATTTGTTCGCACGCTCTTGCAGTGTGAAGCGGTCGAGGTGATCCCCTGTTTCGAAGCACTCGCCCGCGTACTTGAATAGCGCTACACCGATTGATGTTTCTTCTAGAATTCTGGCTCGCGTAACTATGGATTTATTGCCAGGGTTTTGGATGGGTTTGAGCATAAGATGATCCTAATCGAAATGCGTTTAACATGGGCGCATTATGATTGATTAGATTCCAGTGTCAATCAAAATACGCCTTGATTGAACTTTTTTTGATTTAGTCTGAGGGGGGAGAGTCGTAATGGAGTAGCTGGCCTAGGTTTCTGTCCCGGGACTTTAAACAGCCTCATTCTGAGGCTCGGTCGTGTCATTGGAACTTTGGGAAGTCCACCACAGGGACATTGACTGTTGGCAGTGCCTTGATTCTGCGAACGATATGTCTAGCCGCTCTTAACTGATCGGCCGTGGATCGGGGTAGAACCCGTTTCCCTTGAGTCAGCAGAATTTCCCGATCTAGGTAGGTTGTTCTCAACGGCAAGAAATTCTCTGTAAAGGGTAGGGGGTGGCCGGTTTCCGCAGATGAGCTATGGGTGAAAAAGTAAGCAACTGCCTCACAGTCTCCGAAAGACCAGTCATCGTCGACGGCGTATTGGTGGCCGGCTTTGGTGATTTACGCGAGTCATTATGACGCGGGCGTCAGCTGTTTCCGAGATTAGCTTTTAGTAGGAAAATGCAATTAAAATTTGTAAGAAATAGCGTTTCATGCGAAGTCAAAAGCCGCTCTTCCCCTTATGTCCCATACGTACTGGAACAACAACATGAGCCAGAAAGTAATCACTGCGTTTCTTGCAACATTAGTCCTCACAGCCTGTGGTGGAGGCGGCGGAGGTGGCGAAACCAGTCCATCGACTGCTCCGCCAACGACATCTACGCCGCCTCCGTCCACTGGTGGCGGTGATACGGTACCGCCAACTTAACTGCCCCCAATTCGCTAGACTCGGCGCATGAACATCTACAAGCGCCACCGATTCCCGCCCGATATCATTTCCTACACTGTTTGGCTTTACTATAGGTTCAATCTCAGCCACCGGGATATTGAAGATCTGCTGGCAGAACGTGGCATCACAGTAAGTCGCGAATCAATACGTCTCTGGTGCAACAAGTTCGGCGCCATTTACGCTAGAAGATTGAAACGAAAGCACCGGGGCTATGGCGACACGTTCTACATCGACGAAGTCTTCGTAACGATCAATGGCAAGCA
Organism: Congregibacter litoralis KT71; assembly: GCF_000153125.2. NCBI lineage: Bacteria > Pseudomonadati > Pseudomonadota > Gammaproteobacteria > Cellvibrionales > Halieaceae > Congregibacter > Congregibacter litoralis. The sequence continues at coordinate 3,683,199 of NZ_CM002299.1, read as the reverse complement.
ACAATATCTCTGGAGAGCCGTCGATCAGGACGGCGAAGTAGTTGATGTTTATCTGCAGACTAAGCGTGACGGCGCTGCGGCTAAACGCTTCTTCAAACGCCTATTGCGAAGCCACGGAGGGGAGCCCAGGAAAATCGTCACAGACAAGCTACGCAGCTATGGCGTTGCTCACAGAGAGTTGATCCCTGAGACAGTCCACATTACCGAGCAGTATGAGAACAATCGGGCAGAGCAATCGCATGAAACGACCCGAGCTAGGGAGCGAGGGATGCGGCGATTCAAATCCGTTGCCCAAGCTCAACGATTTGTTGCGGCGCACGCTGCCGTATTCAATCTCTTCAACCTCGGGAGGCATTTAGTTGGGGCAGGGCATTATCGAAATCTTAGGATCAGTGCGTTCAATGAGTGGAGTCAGGCAGTCGCTTGATCTCAGACAGCGGATTTCTGTGATCTGGCGAAGTTAACTTGCCATATATGAACCACCCCCTTTTGCAAGCTGATTTGCGATGGATGTCATAGGTTTGAGTTGCAGTCATATATTCGGCGTGCAAGCACAAGCTTGTGCCCTGATGTAAATCCGCGCTCCTCCACCTCATCAATACCATGGCCTCAAGGGGCCGTGACAACTTCCAGGTTCTAAAAGAGCCGGTGCAACCTATAGACCATCATTCAAATCAACTGTAGCAAACTCGTGATAATTTTCGGTTGGTTAATGGAAGCTATTTGATATTGCGTATCAAGCAGCGGTTGCGTGTTGTCCGTAGTTAAAGCTTTCCCCCGTAGCTAACATCGACCAGATAATCCTGGCATTTTTATTGGCCAAGGCTACCGCGGCCTTGTTGTGACTCAGCGTCGCCTTTTTCCTACCCACCCAGCGGGTATAGTCGTTATCCTTGTCTTTGTAGTGGCTTAATACTGCCCTTGCCCCGTGGATCAACAGCGTACGTAAATAGCGGTCACCTCGTTTACTGATCCCCAGCAGCACCCGCTTGTCTCCGCTGGAAGACTGCCTCGGCACCAGCCCTAACCAGGCTGACATGTGGCGGCCGTTGCGGAATTCTTTGGGGTCGGGGACGGCTGCGACAATGGCTGTGGCCGTCAGTTCACCCACACCCGGGACCTTCAGGATGCGCTGGCAGCGCTCGTTCTGACGGCATAATTGCCGGATCCTTGAGTCCAGGTTTTTCACTCGGACTTCGATATCGACCAATTCCTCATAAAGCCCCTGCATCGACTCGCGTGATGAGGGAGTCAGCTCGTTATCACTGTCGGCAATGGCCGCGCAGAGTGACGATTTGACGCTTGCAGCGCCAGGACGAAGAACGACACCGTACTCTACGCATAAGCCTCTGATCTCGTTGATTAGCGCTGTTCGGTTCTTAACAACCCGAGTGCGTATTCGATGAATTGATTGTATGTCCTGTTGTTCAACCTGCTTGATCGGCACAAAGTTCATTGAGGGTCTACTGGCTGCCTCCACGATCGCCTCGGCATCGTTAGCGTCATTCTTGTTTGTTTTAACAAACGGTTTTACGAACTGAGGGCTGATTAACTTCACTGAATGCCCATTGCCTTGAAACACGCGGGCCCAGTAGTTAGCTCCGCCGCAGGCCTCCATCACAATGGTGCATGCGGGTAGATTTGCGATATGGGCAGCTAGTTCGCTTCTGCTCAGACGTTTCTTATAAAGGGTATACGGATTTAATGGTTGATGGGGCACCTTCACCCCATCAATCTGATACCACCCTCAGATGGTTGATAGATCGACTCCGTAGTTGAGTTCCTCTGCGAAGTCCGGCAGTCCGTAACCGATGGTTTTCTTGTAGAAAGGAGAGACCTTCGCAGTCGGTGCCTTCTTCTTGTGCTTCGTGGTGTAGAGCATTCGTGCCCGCATCACCTCGAAGGAGTAACCGCGCCCTTCACGGTTCTTGTCCTTGGCCAGTCGGTTGATGGACTCCGTGTAAGCGTTGGTGACGGGCATGTCCGTCTCGAAGTAGGTCATGGTCTCTTCGCGCCAGTTTCCCACTGCCCTGACCAGATCGCTCCAGACTTCCTTTTGGCCCTTCGGGATGGTGGCTATCCACTCGTCCAGGGCGGCTTCTGCCTGGAGCCGTGGGGTGGCGTCCCAGATGCCGTAGAAGCGCTCCTTGTGCTCGTAGGCGGCCAGCAGTTGCGGGAACGCGCCTGTCCAGGTCTCCATGATGAGGCGCTCCCGGTCTGAGACTTCGTGAGCGCGTTTCAGCAGGATTTTCCGGTCTCCCTTGAGAGTCCGGCTCTGGGACGGTTTCAGCTCCTTTCTGAGGCCCTTGCGCACTCTCTCTAGGGCATCGTTGGCCATGCGCACCACATGGAACTTATCGACCACGATACGGGCCTGGGGCAGCACAGCCTTGACCGCTGCCCGGTAGGGGTTCCACATGTCCATGCTGACGATCTCGACCTTCTGCCGGTCTTTCAGCTTCATCAGGTAGTTGGTCACCACGTCCTGGCGGCGGGTGGCCAGCAGGTCGAGCAGGGTTCGCTCCTCAATGTTGGTCAGAATGCAGCGGTAGCGCTTGTTCAGGTATAGCTCGTCAATGCCCAGGATGCGGGGCGTCTCGAAGCGGTGCCAGCGCCCCAGGAACTCGGCGCGGGCGTTGAAGATGTCGCGCACCGTCTTCTCGTCCAGGCCGGTCTGTGCCGCCACAAAGGTGTAGGGGTGGTTGAAGGATTCCTTCTCCACGTACTCATGCAGCCGCAGTGTCATACGGAATCCGTCCACCATCTCTGGTAGCTGGGGCCTGAATGTTGTCTTGCAGGCCCGGCAGGTGTATCGGCGGCGGACCACCCAGAGAGTGACCCGCTTGCCGTGGATGGGCAGATCACGATAGGGAACGTCACGCTTGCCGAACCGTACGAACTCACCCTGCACGCCGCACCCCTCGCAGGCTACTGGTGTAGGTGCTTCAAGCCGAAAATGTATGTCTTCATTCTGCTCATCAGAATCCACCAACTGGTACCCAGGAAGGCTTAACGAATTAATCATCTCCCGCCTTGATCAGAAAAACAGGTAGGTGGCGTAACCGGCAATCATCGCCATAGCAAAAATGACTGCTAAAAACGCCGCTAAAAGCTTCAGCGTGAACAAAGAGCGCAACAGAATGAGCTCAGTCAGGCTGGCTCCGGCACTGCCGATGATCAACGCTAGCACCGTCCCGGCACCCACGCCTTTGGCCATCAGAGCCGCTGCCAGAGGTATGACGGCTTCAGCGCGAATATACAACGGCACGCCGATGACAGCGGCAACTGGAATGGCAAAGGGATTATCTGGGCCTGCATACTGCTCCAATAAGTCAGTGGGCATGAAACCATAGATCACGCTGCCAATCGCAATACCGATGAGCAGGTAAGGCAACACATCGATAAAGTCCGACCAAGCTTCCCGCCACACACCACTGTACTTCCCTTCTTTCTTAACCGTGACAGTGGGTTGACTGTCACAGCATTCGCTAGACGTAGAGACTGTTGTCTTCCTATCAGCCCCGCAAGAAGCCGTCTTCGGAGTGGTGTCGCAGCTGTTGGTGCCGCAACTCGATGCGGTCGATGTAGCACTGCACGGGCTTGCTGATGAACTACATCCACTGCTCTCTTGTGTCGCCGTCCGGCGCACATAACGCTCGAAGCCAAGCGTGTGAAGCAGCCATCCGGCACCTACCGCGACCACCAAAGCGGCGAGCACATAGATAGCAGTAAGTGTCCATCCAAACGTGGCAACCAGCAGGCCGACGACGATAGGATTCAGCAACGGAGATGAGAAAAGAAACACCATCATCGGCCCAAAACCGGCCCGTGCCCGAATCAACCCTTTCAACATGGGGATAGTCGAGCAACTACAGAAGGGCGTTATAGCTCCTAAACCAGCAGCAAGAAAATAGCCTCGCTTCCCACTGGAAGTCAGTAACGCTTCCACCTTGGATGGTGGGATGTGACGTTGAAGAACTCCGACCAGCAAGCTAATGCCAATGAATAAAACCGATAGCTCGATAGCGAGAAAGGCGAACATGCCTAGAGCGTCTTGGAGTGAGATGACATTCAATATTACTCTATATTTCTAGTATGTCGAAATGATGTACGCAGCCTACTTGCGTTTATCCGACCTGTCAACTATAATTCTAGAAACATCGAATTATTGGGGCGTGCTATGGATCACGAAAAGGTTGCAGCCAGCTTAGCTGAGCTAGGGAATAGTCACCGACTGTCCGTGTTCCGCTTTCTGGTCAAAGCTGGCCATGATGGGGCTTCGGTCGGAGATATCCAGAAGGGGCTGGGTATTCCTGCTTCGACGCTATCACATCACCTTGCGCGCATTGCCAAGGTAGGGCTGATCCGGCAGGAGAAACATAGCCGCACGATTGTCTGTATACCCGAGTATGGGCACCTAGAGAATTTGATCGGTTTCTTACAAGAGGAATGTTGTGCAGGTGTTCGGATTGCGCATGAACCAGAACCGCTTTGACGCTTGCCCAGCTCTCGCTGTCCTCCCTAGTCAGCATCGCTATGAAGACTCAGGCGAAGGTGGAAACAGAAAATTGGCAGTAGAGTAGGCTGAAGAGGATCAATCAGATAATCCGCTGAGAAAGATTTTCTTCTTTACATCTTTGGCATTTTATCAACCAGAAATTCCGGATACCCGGAAAAAAGCGTAGCCGCACTTTTTCTCCCGCCTTAAACAGTCCCGTCCAGTTCTGCTCCGGTGATTTACCGTTCATCAGGAAGGTATAGCCGGTAACATCCGAAAGGTCGGTGGGAAGCATTCGCATCTCTCCCCAGTCTTTGGCATTTTTCCAGGCAGCCGAGAAACCGTATTCGCTAACATCACTGAAAAAATCCCCCAGCGTGCGCCGGTCAAATTGGTAATACTCGGAAGACATTTTGAGATTGCCTAGAATCTGGTTGCCATCCTCTTCTTTGAAATCGGAGAGCAGCACCACATAATCCCGATCTGCCTTGATGTGGTCATTGCCTTTGGGCTTCACCACTAACGAACCATAGACACCTTCCTGTTCCTGCACATTAGAATGTGCATGATACCAGTATGTGCCTGTCTGACGAATTTTGAAGTGATAGGTAAAGGTTTCACCTGGCTTGATGCCTGGAAAGCCATTTAATCCTGGAACGCCATCCATTTCTCCTGGCAATAATATACCATGCCAATGGATAGACGTATCTTCATCCATATGATTGGTGACGGTAACGGTGACATCTTCGCCATCGTGCCAGGTTAAGGTTGGGCCAGGAATCTGACCGTTGATGGTAATTTTCTCGACCGCATTGCCGGTGATATTCACTTTCTCACGAGCAATATCGAGATGGTAAGAGCCTGCCCATGCTGTGGGAATGCCCAACAGAACAGTGCAGATTAAAAGTAAAAATAGTCTCATAATATCTCCTAATATTAATAGGTTCAGTGGCGCAGAAGCACCATCAATTAAACGCACTTGTGGCGTGAACGATTAGGAGAGTTGTTTGGGGGGCTGAAATACGCCTTCCGGCTGGCATGAGTGAACAGACTGTGTTCCGAAGGTTTGCACGGATGAGGCAACTTCACCTGCAGCAGAGGGTTGTTCCGGCATAGCGCTCATTTTTACGCAGTGCATACAACTGCACCCCTTACAATCCGCTTTCGTTTTAGTGTATTTCTCAGCCTTCTGATGGCATGGCATATCCATGTTGCTATCCGCATTATCATCCATCTGCATCTGCTTGGCAGAAGAATCCATTTTCATGCAGCAAGGCATAGCGGCATTTGCCACGCTACCCGTTACCAGCGCGAAGCAGACAAACAATAAGGATATGGCCTTCAAAATGCTCATATTTTTATTATAGGGCTATATTCTTAATATTCAACGTGATTAACGATAAATAGGCGTACGCTATCACATCGGTCTGTCAGCTGACCATGCCACGACATTCTTCAGCGCTCCTACCTCAATATCCAGACATGCGCCTTCCTCCACCTTTTCTATACTACCTCCATAATGCTTACCAAGCCTGCGTTTATTTCTTCGTAACTCGTTGACTTGCCATAAGACAGACGCTCATTTTTTACAGAATTTTTGTAAATGGCCAGGAAAATAAACTATAAATACATTGACCGACCGGACGGACTGTATTATAGTAGGCATAGTGCAATAAGCAAATAGAAAATGAGGAGAAATTGATGGTGCGTTTTTGTGTCTCCGAAAAATGGTTATCCGCAATGGCGGCTTTGTTCATCATGCTGGCCGGATTTTCCGTCCAGGCCGCCGATGCCGATCCGACGGCCCTGTTGCAGGCGGCATTTGATAACTGGCGGGGAAAATCCTCCGAGACCACAATCACCATGACGGTACATCGTCCGGAGTGGGAACGCACACTCACCATGAAAAGTTGGACGGAAGGCAATGACAACACGCTGGCTCGCTTCACGGCTCCTGCCAAGGATGCAGGCAATGCCACGCTCAAACTTGGCAGCAACACATTTGTGTATAATCCAAAACTGAATCAGGTGGTGAAATTACCTGCGTCTTTGCTCGCGCAATCATGGATGGGATCGGACTTTTCCTATAACGATCTGGCAAAAGCCGACGATCTGCTTACGCAATACACACATAAAACCATCGGCACTGAACGAGATGGCGGTCATACGATCTACACGATCGAGGCGATGCCAAAGCCTGGCGCACCGGTGGTATGGGGTAAACTCGAAGTCAAGGTGCGTGATGATGGCATCATGATGGAGCAGACCTATTTCGATCAGGATATGCACGTTGTTCGCGTGATGAAAACCGAGCGTATTGCCCCAATCGGTGGGCGGGATTATCCGGTGGTGCTGACCATGCACCCACGTGATAAACCAGAGCAATGGACGAAAGTCAAAACCATTTCCGCGACCTTTAATACGGAGATTCCAGCCTACGTCTTCACTCGCTCCAACATGCAAAATCCAAGGGGGCAATAACCATGATGCTACAACTTGCATGGCGGAATCTCTGGCGCAGACCGACACGCACGGTTTTAAGCGTTACCAGCATCACATTGGCCACGCTCCTGCTGGTGTTTATGCTGTCATTCCAGCTTGGCACCTATGACACGATGAAGTCCAACGCGCTGAAAATTTTCGATGGAATGGCACAGATTCAGCCAAACGATTATAAGGATGATCCGGATATTCGTAAGGTGATCGCCGCGCCGGAAGCTTTATCGAAAGCAGCGCTTTCCATTGGAGGAGTGACGGCGGCCAGCCCGCGTGCTTCCTCTTATGCGATTTTGGCTAACGGTGATCTGGGCTATGGTGCGGCCATTGCGGGCATCGATCCGGCACAGGAAAGCCACATTTCCACGCTTGCCGCGACCATTCGCAAAGGGCGTTACTTACGTGTCGATGATAGCGATGCCATTATCATGGGCGATGCGCTGGCACGGAACCTGAAGCTCTCCGTGGGTGATCGCGTCACGCTGCTCGGTTCAGCGATGGATGGCACGGTGGCAGCGGATAGTTTGGAACTCGTGGGAGTTTTCCAAAGCGGTCTGGCCGAGCTTGATCGCCAGCTGGCTGAGATACCTCTCGTGCGTTTTCAGGAAAGTTTTGCCATGGAAGATAAGGCCAACATAATCGTGCTTTCTGGACATGATCTGGCCTCTGTGAATGATGCACTGCCGCAGCTTGCTAAAGCTGCTAACGAAAGAGGACTGGTGGTCAGGGATTGGGGAGAGCTACAACCGGCCTTAAAAGAAGCCATACGGATGGATATGGCAACATCAAGTTTTCTCTACGCTACACTGGTGATTGTTGTCGTATTTATCATTCTTAACACCTTGCTGATGTCGGTACTGGAGCGCACCCGCGAGTTTGGCATGCTGATGGCGATTGGTATGCGGCCCGGTCTTGCAGCCCGTATGTTATGGCTTGAGCTCATTCTACTGGCACTGATCGGCACAGTGATAGGATTGATACTTGGCAGTACTGTGACGCTCTGGGCACAGAAAGCAGGTATTGTAATTGCCGGAACGGAAGGACTTCTGGCGATGTGGGGGTTGCCGGAACGCTTATATCCTGCATTGACAACGACCAGTGCGCTGGTTGGCCCGGTAGCGATTTTATTTTCCGTGGCACTGGGAGGACTGGTTCCCGTCACGCGCATTACCCGGCTTGAACCCGTAACTGCTATGAGAGAGGGATAATGCAAAATATTTCAATGTTATTGCCGCTTGCATGGCGTAATTTATGGCGCAACCCGCGCCGAACTTTCGTGACATTAGCTGTCGTGGTAGTGGGTTTATATTCAGTGCTGGTACTAGGCGCATTGCTGGATGCATGGGCAGAGTCCAGTCGGAATGTGAATTTGAATTTACTGACTGGTCACGGACAGATTCATGCGAAGGGTTATCTTGATGATCCAACCATCGCGCAGCGTATGAAGCTGCCGGACGATGCGCTGCTGGCCGAATTAAAAAAGCCTGATGTGCTGCATTGGGTAATGCGGGTGCGCGTTCCGGCGGTGATTCAAAGCGAATATAAAACTCTGCCGCTGACATTACTGGGGGTCAACCCACAAGCCGAAGCGCAGATCTCCACCATCCCGGAGCAGCTGGTCGAAGGGGATTATCTTTCTTCCTCCGATGATGCAGGAATCGTCCTAGGCCGTCATTTGGCGGATCGTTTAAAAACCCGGATCGGCAAACGGGTGGTGATTATGGCGCAGGGCAAAGACGGAAGCCTTGCCGAACGCGCCTATCAGGTGATCGGGTTGTTTGCTGGCAACCAGAATGCTGAGGATGCCTATGCTTTTACAGGCATGGCTACGGCTCAGGCCATGCTGAATATTGATAAAGATATTTCCGAGATCAGCTTTACGGTTACGGATGATGCGGCATTGGGTGGGATCATTGAGCGTTTACGTCATGCCGCACCCACACTCGATATAGAGCCATGGCAAACCTTGTCGCCGATGACCGAGGCTATCAACATATTGATGCATACGATGGTTTATATCTGGTTGTCGATTATGTGTGCGTTCATGGCGATCGGCATTGTCAATACCCAACTAATGGCGGTGTTTGAACGCACTCGTGAATTCGGGTTGCTACAAGCATTGGGGATGCGTCCACGTCAGATTTTGATTCAGGTGCTATTAGAGTCTGCCATGTTGATTGGTATTGGTGTAACGATAGCAATGGTCACAGCAACGCTTACCATTATAGCATTACACAATGGCATTGACCTAACGCTCCTTGCACGGGGGGCAGAATATTTAGGAGCCGGACACATGCTCTATCCAAAGCTGTCACTGGCTCAATTTATTTCTCTTTCATTCATTGTGTGGGTGCTGGGTATCGCCATTGCGTTGTGGCCAGCCTACCGCGCCTCACGTGCTAACCCAGTGGAGGCCATGCATTATGCCTGATAAAAATAAACATTCAATCGTATCCTGTCGCAAGGTAACAAAGACCTATCGAGTAGGAAAAGTAGAAGTCCATGCCCTGAACGGTGTTGATCTGGATATCGCCGCCGGTGATTTTGCCACGCTTGGCGGGCCGTCTGGGTCAGGCAAGACCACACTACTGAATATGATCGGTGGGCTAGATACATTAACCAGTGGCATGATTACTCTTGATGGCAACCATCTGGGTGACTTGGATAAGGCGCAGCTGACGGATTTACGTTTGCGTAAGATTGGCTTCATTTTTCAATCCTATAACCTTATTCCAGTGCTGTCGGCAACAGAAAATATCGAATTTACCCTGCAGCTAATGGGCATGCCGGAACAGGAGAGGCGTGATCGCTCATACGCCATGCTAAAGGAAGTTGGACTGGAGGGGATGGAAACCCGTAGACCATCTTATCTTTCGGGTGGTCAGCAGCAGCGCGTGGCAGTAGCGAGGGCGCTGGTAACCAAACCTGCAATTGTGCTGGCTGATGAGCCAACCGCCAATCTGGATTCCAAAACGGCGGAAGAACTGATTGCACTGATGTCACGACTGAATAGAGAATCAGGTGTGACATTCTTAATCAGTACCCATGATGCTAGAGTTATCGCACGTAGTCGCCGTCATATTGAAATGACGGATGGGCAAATCACCAGCGATACATACCAGGAGGAACATGCAGAAACTTCCTCTCACGCTTAAACTCTGTACTGCCTGTGCATTATTCATGGCATCACCGGCTTTTGCCGAAAGCCTAACCGACGATATCCACGGGCGGCTGCAGTTGACCGGGCAAATGGATGCTACCGACAACGACAGCTTAAGCGCCTCACTTGGTGAGCAGTATCGCAAGGATGCCTATGCCGATCTGCGCCTGACATGGGAACCGCGCTGGAATAACTGGGATGCGACCTTCCATTATCAGGCCACCGCCGATGGCGGGAATGATGTGGCATATAGGCGAAAATCCGGTGCATCTTTCACCAGCGCACCGCCTTCCACCTTGTTCGATCTTTCCGGCACAATGCTCGATGAGAGCAATGCACTTGTAACGCATAAAATTGACCGCATGGCTATCGGTTACTCCACGCCAGGTTTTGTCATTCGAGTGGGTCGGCAGGCACTGACCTGGGGAGCAGGTAAAATGTTCCAGACTATGGATTTGGTTGGGCCGTTTGCACCCAACACAGTGGATACGGAATATAAGCCCGGTGTTGATATGGCTTATACGCAATGGTTATTTGACGATGGTTCGGATTTACAGTTCGTCGCCGCGCCGCGTGCCAGACGGCATGGCGATGAGGTGCGGTGGGATGCCAGCACGGTGGCGCTGCATTACCGCCGGGCTTTTGGTGACATAGGCACAACCTGGCTGCTGTCTCACGATTACGATAACTGGGTGGCAGGCCTAGGGTTAAGCGGCCCGCTATACGGTGCCAGCTGGAATATTGAGGTAACACCGACTTTCGATGTGGCGGGTAATACCAAATTCTCCGGTTTGGCAAATATCGATTATGCCATGCTGCTGTTTGGAGAACGCAATACCACACTATTTGCCGAGTATTACCATAACGGCTTCGGTGTAGGCGGTGACACCCAGGTCTATGACCAGCTGCCCGCTTATCTGACCGAACGGCTGGCGCGTGGGCAGGTCTTCAACATTTCGCGCAATTACCTCTCCAGTGGCATGACGGTGGAATGGACGCCACTGCTGAAATTTTCCCCCAGCCTGATCGCCAACCTGGACGATACCAGTTTTTATGCCAGTACCGAGGCCAATTACTCGCTAGGCGACAATACCACGCTGCTGGTGGGAGCGCAGACACCAATCGGCCCTGCAGGTACCGAGTATGGGGGTATTTCACTTTCCGGCGGCACAGCGCCCTATGTTGCGCCGTCTTCTATGATTTATGTGCAGCTGCGACAATATTTTTAAGGAGTATAAGGGTGAACACACGCAAGGAACAGGCAGAACATACCAAGCAGAAAATACTGGAAGCAACGTACAGCATTGTGCGTGATGAAGGTATTCATGCGCTTTCCTCGCTCAAGATCGTGGAGATGGCCGGTATCAGTAAAGGCGGATTTTTCCACCACTTCCCGCAGATTGAGGATTTATACCTCTATATGCTCGACCAGCTCATGCAGCAATTTGATGAAGATCTGTCGCCAAAGAAATTTAAAACCGTTCGGGAATTTATACGTTCCAGCACCAACTACATTATAGAGATGCTGGAGGCATCGCCCGAAAACGTCACCACCCTGTTTTATTTCTTAAGCCAAAGCGGGCATAAGCCGGAATATAAAAAGCGGATTGAAGCAATGCTGGGCGGTATGTTCGCTCGCTGGGCGAACGATATTTCCCATTTCTGTTCGCCGAAACTCTCGCCCGCGCACAAAGATCACATCATCCGTATTCTTGATATGCATTTCATTGGGTTCAGTTTTCATTATCTGATTTTGGGCAACAAAACCCTTTACCGCAAAGTCTCCGATGATTTCGCCGATATGCTCACCGCCTTTATCGACAAGGAGGTGTTATGAATAGCGCCAGACTAAGCAATAGAAGGTGGATAATTTCGCATCAAAAACGGTTCTTTAGTGTTGTGACACAAGCCAATGAGGTAACTGAAAATGGCTGGTGATCATGACGTATTTTGCCCATTTGAGAACATTCATTCATGTATATCGATCAGGCTCACACAACAAGGCCAGCAAGGTGCTTGGCTTAAGCCAGCCCACCATCTCCAAGCAGATTTCCGCACTTGAACAACAATTTGGGGGTATACGGATTTAATGGTTGATGGGGCACCTTCACCCCATCAATCTGATACCACCCTCAGATGGTTGATAGATCGACTCCGTAGTTGAGTTCCTCTGCGAAGTCCGGCAGTCCGTAACCGATGGTTTTCTTGTAGAAAGGAGAGACCTTCGCAGTCGGTGCCTTCTTCTTGTGCTTCGTGGTGTAGAGCATTCGTGCCCGCATCACCTCGAAGGAGTAACCGCGCCCTTCACGGTTCTTGTCCTTGGCCAGTCGGTTGATGGACTCCGTGTAAGCGTTGGTGACGGGCATGTCCGTCTCGAAGTAGGTCATGGTCTCTTCGCGCCAGTTTCCCACTGCCCTGACCAGATCGCTCCAGACTTCCTTTTGGCCCTTCGGGATGGTGGCTATCCACTCGTCCAGGGCGGCTTCTGCCTGGAGCCGTGGGGTGGCGTCCCAGATGCCGTAGAAGCGCTCCTTGTGCTCGTAGGCGGCCAGCAGTTGCGGGAACGCGCCTGTCCAGGTCTCCATGATGAGGCGCTCCCGGTCTGAGACTTCGTGAGCGCGTTTCAGCAGGATTTTCCGGTCTCCCTTGAGAGTCCGGCTCTGGGACGGTTTCAGCTCCTTTCTGAGGCCCTTGCGCACTCTCTCTAGGGCATCGTTGGCCATGCGCACCACATGGAACTTATCGACCACGATACGGGCCTGGGGCAGCACAGCCTTGACCGCTGCCCGGTAGGGGTTCCACATGTCCATGCTGACGATCTCGACCTTCTGCCGGTCTTTCAGCTTCATCAGGTAGTTGGTCACCACGTCCTGGCGGCGGGTGGCCAGCACGTCGAGCAGGGTTCGCTCCTCAATGTTGGTCAGAATGCAGCGGTAGCGCTTGTTCAGGTATAGCTCGTCAATGCCCAGGATGCGGGGCGTCTCGAAGCGGTGCCAGCGCCCCAGGAACTCGGCGCGGGCGTTGAAGATGTCGCGCACCGTCTTCTCGTCCAGGCCGGTCTGTGCCGCCACAAAGGTGTAGGGGTGGTTGAAGGATTCCTTCTCCACGTACTCATGCAGCCGCAGTGTCATACGGAATCCGTCCACCATCTCTGGTAGCTGGGGCCTGAATGTTGTCTTGCAGGCCCGGCAGGTGTATCGGCGGCGGACCACCCAGAGAGTGACCCGCTTGCCGTGGATGGGCAGATCACGATAGGGAACGTCACGCTTGCCGAACCGTACGAACTCACCCTGCACGCCGCACCCCTCGCAGGCTACTGGTGTAGGTGCTTCAAGCCGAAAATGTATGTCTTCATTCTGCTCATCAGAATCCACCAACTGGTACCCAGGAAGGCTTAACGAATTAATCATCTCCCGCCTTGATCAGAAAAACAGGTAGGTGGCGTAACCGGCAATCATCGCCATAGCAAAAATGACTGCTAAAAACGCCGCTAAAAGCTTCAGCGTGAACAAAGAGCGCAACAGAATGAGCTCAGTCAGGCTGGCTCCGGCACTGCCGATGATCAACGCTAGCACCGTCCCGGCACCCACGCCTTTGGCCATCAGAGCCGCTGCCAGAGGTATGACGGCTTCAGCGCGAATATACAACGGCACGCCGATGACAGCGGCAACTGGAATGGCAAAGGGATTATCTGGGCCTGCATACTGCTCCAATAAGTCAGTGGGCATGAAACCATAGATCACGCTGCCAATCGCAATACCGATGAGCAGGTAAGGCAACACATCGATAAAGTCCGACCAAGCTTCCCGCCACACACCACTGTACTTCCCTTCTTTCTTAACCGTGACAGTGGGTTGACTGTCACAGCATTCGCTAGACGTAGAGACTGTTGTCTTCCTATCAGCCCCGCAAGAAGCCGTCTTCGGAGTGGTGTCGCAGCTGTTGGTGCCGCAACTCGATGCGGTCGATGTAGCACTGCACGGGCTTGCTGATGAACTACATCCACTGCTCTCTTGTGTCGCCGTCCGGCGCACATAACGCTCGAAGCCAAGCGTGTGAAGCAGCCATCCGGCACCTACCGCGACCACCAAAGCGGCGAGCACATAGATAGCAGTAAGTGTCCATCCAAACGTGGCAACCAGCAGGCCGACGACGATAGGATTCAGCAACGGAGATGAGAAAAGAAACACCATCATCGGCCCAAAACCGGCCCGTGCCCGAATCAACCCTTTCAACATGGGGATAGTCGAGCAACTACAGAAGGGCGTTATAGCTCCTAAACCAGCAGCAAGAAAATAGCCTCGCTTCCCACTGGAAGTCAGTAACGCTTCCACCTTGGATGGTGGGATGTGACGTTGAAGAACTCCGACCAGCAAGCTAATGCCAATGAATAAAACCGATAGCTCGATAGCGAGAAAGGCGAACATGCCTAGAGCGTCTTGGAGTTGAGATGACATTCAATATTACTCCTATATTTCTAGTATTGTCGAAATGATGTACGCAGCCTACTTGCGTTTATCCGACCTGTCAACTATAATTCTAGAAACATCGAATTATTGGGGCGTGCTATGGATCACGAAAAGGTTGCAGCCAGCTTAGCTGAGCTAGGGAATAGTCACCGACTGTCCGTGTTCCGCTTTCTGGTCAAAGCTGGCCATGATGGGGCTTCGGTCGGAGATATCCAGAAGGGGCTGGGTATTCCTGCTTCGACGCTATCACATCACCTTGCGCGCATTGCCAAGGTAGGGCTGATCCGGCAGGAGAAACATAGCCGCACGATTGTCTGTATACCCGAGTATGGGCACCTAGAGAATTTGATCGGTTTCTTACAAGAGGAATGTTGTGCAGGTGTTCGGATTGCGCATGAACCAGAACCGCTTTGACGCTTGCCCAGCTCTCGCTGTCCTCCCTAGTCAGCATCGCTATGAAGACTCAGGCGAAGGTGGAAACAGAAAATTGGCAGTAGAGTAGGCTGAAGAGGATCAATCAGATAATCCGCTGAGAAAGATTTTCTTCTTTACATCTTTGGCATTTTATCAACCAGAAATTCCGGATACCCAATTTTATCAACCGGGTTTCGCCATCCCTTCGAGACTGAAAACAATGAGCACATTGCCTTACCTTGCGGTCCTGCCTTCCTGGCGCCGCGCCTTGCCGTTAGCTGCGGCGAGCTTGCTGGCGCTGTCCCTGGCTGGCTGCAATAGCGACGCCGCCGACGCGGTCGCCGCCCCTCCACCCACGGTCAGCGTGGCACCTGTGTCGGTGCGCAAGATCGTCCTATGGGATGAGTTCAATGGCCGCGTCGAGGCGGTGGAAAGCGTTGCGCTGCGGCCACGTGTGAGTGGCTACATCGACAGGGTCAATTACGAAGAGGGCCAGATCGTCAAACGTGGCGACGTGCTGTTCGAGATTGACGCTCGCAGTTACCGTGCTGCTCTGGCTCGCGCGGAAGCAGACTTGGCCCGCGCCCGCACGCAGGCCGCACTGGCACGTAGCGAAGCGGCCCGTGCTCAAAAGCTGGCTTCGTTGCAAGCAGCCTCCACCGAGGAGTTGGAGCAGCGCCACGCCGCCGCCGATCAGGCCCAAGCCAACGTGCAGTTCGCCCAAGCCGCAGTCGAGACCGCCAAGTTGGATCTGTCGTTCACCCAGGTACGTTCGCCCATCACAGGCCGCGCCGGACGTGCACTGGTCACGGCAGGCAACTTGGTGAGTGCTGACGGCCAGGCCAGCATCCTGACCACCGTAGTCTCGCTGAACCCGGTGCACGTGCATTTTGATAGCGACGAGCGTACCTATCTGCGCTACGCCCACATGGCTCGCAACGGAGAGCGCCCCGACCAGCGCAGCGAAAGTATCCCGGTGCAGGTGGGCCTGGTCGGCGAGAACGGCTATCCACACGCCGGAAACGTGGACTTCGTGGACAACCGTGTCGATGCGGCCACCGGCACCATCCGCGCACGCGCCACCCTGGTCAATCCCGACGGCCTGCTTACGCCGGGCCTCTATGCCCGAGTGCGCCTGCCGGGTAGCGGCAGTTTCGAGGCCATGCTGATCGACGACAAGGCCATCCTGACCGACCAGAGCCGCAAGTACGTGTATGTGATCGATGAGAACAACACCGCCCAGCGCCGCGACATCACGCTGGGACGCAAGGCCGAAGGCCTGCGCATCGTCGAGGAAGGTCTAAATCCCGGCGACCGCGTGATCGTCAACGGCATCCAGAAGGTTTCTGTCGGCATGCCAGTGACGGCCCAGGACATTGAAATGGCGCCTGCAGGCCGACAAATCGCCCAGGCGAGCGAATGAGCGCGGAGAGCCAGCCATCATGAACTTTGCCCGCTTTTTCGTGGACAGGCCGATTTTTGCGGCCGTGCTGTCCATCATCATTTTCGTGGTTGGGTTGATCGCGATCCCGCTCTTGCCCGTCAGCGAGTACCCGGAAGTCGTGCCACCCAGCGTACAGGTTCGCGCCACGTATCCTGGCGCAAATCCGCGCGAAATCGCCGACACGGTAGCCGCACCACTGGAGGCATCCATCACCGGCGTGGAAAACATGCTCTACATGAAGTCCGTGGCCGGTAGTGATGGCGTGTTGGTGCTGACCGTCACCTTCCGTCCTGGCACCGATCCCGACGACGCCCAGGTCAAGGTACAGAACCGTGTCGCCCAG
The DNA here is from genome assembly GCF_000153125.2 of Congregibacter litoralis KT71. Classification (NCBI taxonomy): domain Bacteria; kingdom Pseudomonadati; phylum Pseudomonadota; class Gammaproteobacteria; order Cellvibrionales; family Halieaceae; genus Congregibacter; species Congregibacter litoralis. The sequence continues at coordinate 3,666,375 of NZ_CM002299.1, read as the reverse complement.
GCAGAGCCGCGTCTTCCCGAAGCGGTGCGCCAGCAAGGTGTGGTGACCGTCAAACAGTCCCACAACGAAACGCTGGTCGTGCAGTTGCGCTCGCCGGGCGATCGCTATGACGCGCTGTACCTGCGCAACTATGCCGTGCTCCATGTACGCGACGAGTTGGCACGCATCCAGGGGGTGGGCGATGCCAAGATCTACGGCTCTGGCGACTACGCCATGCGCTTATGGCTGGACCCCGACAAAATTGCGGCGCTGGGTATGACCGCCGGCGATGTGGTCGAAGCCGTGCGCGAACAGAACGTCCAGGTCTCGGCCGGTCAACTAGGTGCGCCGCCCAACCCCTCGGGAAGCGACTTCCTCCTGTCCATCAATGCGCAGGGCCGGCTGGTGACGGAAGAAGAGTTCGGCGACGTCATCGTCAAGACCGGATCGCAGGGTCAGGTCACCCGGCTGCGAGATGTGGCGCGCGTGGAAATGGACGCATCCAGCTACTCGCTGATGTCGTTGCTCAACAACAAGCCTGCTGTCGCGATCTCTGTCCTTGAAGCCCCGGGCGCCAATGCCATCGAAATCTCGGATCAAGTCCGCGCGAAGATGGACGAGTTGGCCAAGCGCTTTCCCGAGGGAGTGGAATGGTCGGTGGAGTATGACTCAACTGTCTTCGTGCGTCAGTCGATCAAGGCGGTCGTCAACACTCTGCTGGAAGCCATCGGACTGGTGGTGCTGGTGGTGATCTTGTTCCTTCAGACTTGGCGTGCCTCCATCATCCCACTGCTAGCCGTGCCGGTGTCGGTGGTAGGCACCTTCGCCGTGCTGCTGATGCTGGGCTTTTCCATCAATACGCTCACGCTTTTTGGACTCGTGCTTGCCATCGGGATCGTGGTGGACGACGCGATCGTGGTGGTGGAAAACGTCGAGCGCAACATCGCCGAAGGGCTGGCGCCGCTGGCTGCGGCCCATCAGGCCATGCGCGAAGTCAGTGGCCCCATCGTCGCCATCTCGCTGGTGCTGTGCTCGGTATTCGTGCCTATGGCATTCCTGTCCGGCGTGACAGGGCAGTTCTACAAACAGTTCGCCGTCACCATTGCGATCTCCACGGTAATTTCGGCCATCAACTCGCTGACGCTGTCGCCTGCGCTGGCCGCGCGCCTGCTTCGCCCGCATGGTGCCGCGCCAGACCTGCCCACGCGGGTGCTGGATCGCAGTCTGGGCTGGATATTCCGGCCGTTCAACCGTTTCTTCCTGCGCAGCGCGGATGGCTATGGAAACAGCGTGTCGCGCATCCTCGGGCGGCGTGGTGCGGTGTTTCTCGTCTACATCGCGCTACTGGTGGCGACGGGAGCTGTGTTCAAGGCCGTCCCTGGCGGATTCATCCCCATGCAGGACAAGCTGTATCTCATCGGTGTCATCCAGCTACCCGAGGGTGCATCCCTGGAGCGCACGGAAGCGCTGGTCCGCCGTGTGAGCGACATCGCGCTCAAGACCGATGGCGTCTACAACGCCGTGCAGTTCCCGGGCATGAACGGCTTGCAGTCGACCAACACGTCCAATAGCGGCCTAGTGTATTTCGTACTCAAGCCCATCAATGAGCGCAAGCACACTGCAACCGAGATTGCGGAACAGTTGAACGAGCGCTTCGCTCAGGAGCAGGACGGTCTGGCCTTTGCCATCATGCCGCCCCCTGTCATGGGGCTGGGCGCGGGTTCCGGGTTCTCTCTTTACGTGCAGGATCGCAACCGTGAGGGCTATGCCGCATTGCAGACGGCGACCACCGAGCTGGCGACGGCCATCTCGCAAGAACCGGGATTCCAATATCCGATCAGTTCCTATCAGGCCAATGTGCCGCAGCTTGACGCCGTAGTGGACCGCACCAAGGCGAAGGCACAGGGCGTGGCCGTGACCGATCTTTTCGATACGCTGCAAGTGTACCTGGGTTCGGCGTATGTCAACGACTTCACGCGCTTTGGCCGCACCTTCCGGGTGATGGCTCAGGCGGACGCACCGTTCCGCAGTTCTGTCGAGGACGTGGTCAAACTGCGCACCCGCAACGCCAATGGCGACATGGTGCCCATCGGCAGCATGGTGGACGTGCGCAAGACATTCGGCCCCGATCCCGTCATCCGCTTCAACGGCTATCCATCTGCCGACCTGATTGGTGAGTCAGATCCGCGTCTGGTGTCGTCATCGCAGGCATTGCAGCAAGTGCAATCCATTGCAGACAAGGTGCTGCCGCCAGGCATGCAACTGGAGTGGACCGACCTCAGCTACCAGCAGGTCACGCAAAGCAATACCGCGCTGGTGGTGTTCCCGCTGGCGGTACTGTTGGTCTTCCTGGTGCTGGCGGCACTGTACGAAAGCTGGACGTTGCCGCTGGCCGTCATCCTGATCGTGCCCATGAGCCTGTTGTCGGCCATGACGGGCGTGTGGCTCGCGGGTGGTGACAGCAACATTTTCGTGCAGATTGGCTTGATAGTGCTGATTGGTCTGGCCTCCAAGAATGCCATTCTGATCGTGGAGTTCGCCCGTGAACTTGAGCGCAAGGGGCACAGCATCCTCGATGCCGCGCTGGAGGCATCACGCCTTCGTCTGCGCCCGATCATCATGACTTCCATCGCCTTCATCGCTGGCGTGGTGCCGCTGATGGTCGGTTCCGGCGCAGGCGCGGAGATTCGCCAGGTTATGGGAGTGACTGTGTTCGCCGGCATGCTCGGCGTGACCTTGTTCGGTTTATTCCTGACTCCTGTTTTCTACGTCGCGTTACGCAGGCTCGCGACGCGCAAGCCACGTCGCCAGGCAAATGTCGCCATGGAGGCCACCCATGTCTGACTCCACAAGGACTGATTCCGTCATGCTTCAAACGCCATCCCGCATCCGACCATGCCTACGTCGGATGCCACATCTGGTACTGCTCCCTTTGGTGGCGTTGACGCTGGCAGCTTGCGCAGTAGGGCCGAATTACAAGGCACCTGCCGCGCCCCAGGCAGTGACGTATGCCCGCCAAGACCCCGTTGCCGTGTCCCAGCTTGTACCGGAGGCCGATGCGCAATTCTGGCGGGAACTGGATGACCCGGTGCTGCACTCTTTGGTGGAGAATGCTCTTCACGCCAATCACGACATCCGCATAGCACTGTCGCGCTACGAGCAAGCCAGCGCACTGTCGCGCGAACGTCGCCAAGACTACTATCCGACGCTGGGCGCGTCCGGTGAAATCAGTACCCAGCGCGCCAGTGCTGCACAAGCACCGGATGCGTCCCGCTCCGACCGGGATAACGATCTGCATTCGGCTGGCCTATCCGTGATCTGGGAATTGGACTTCTTTGGCCGAGTGCGGCGCAGCGTGGAATCGCAGCGCGCCGAGACCGAGGCCAGCGCAGCCGACCTGGCGGGCGTACAAGTGGCTATGGTGGCCGAGTTGACCGACGCCTATTTCCGCTTGCGCGGCTTGCAAGTGCAATTACAGGTCGCGCGGGACAACGAAATCAACCAAGCCGATACGCTGCGGCTGATCGAGGTCTTGTTCGAGAACGGCCGGGGCACGTCGTTCGATGCCGACCGCGCCCGCACGCAATTGGCGCTGACACGCTCGCGCATTCCGCCGCTTGAAGCTGAGGCTGCTGTGGCCGCCCACCGCATTGCCGTGCTCACTGGCCGCACGCCTGCGGCGATGGCCGAAGTGCTGGATCACCCCGCAGCCTTGCCTGAGCTGCCCGCCCAGATCAACGCCGGTGCACCGGGCGATCTACTGCGTCGCCGTCCCGATGTGGCTGCGGCAGAACGGGTATCCGGAATTTCTGGTTGATAAAATGCCAAAGATGTAAAGAAGAAAATCTTTCTCAGCGGATTATCTGATTGATCCTCTTCAGCCTACTCTACTGCCAATTTTCTGTTTCCACCTTCGCCTGAGTCTTCATAGCGATGCTGACTAGGGAGGACAGCGAGAGCTGGGCAAGCGTCAAAGCGGTTCTGGTTCATGCGCAATCCGAACACCTGCACAACATTCCTCTTGTAAGAAACCGATCAAATTCTCTAGGTGCCCATACTCGGGTATACAGACAATCGTGCGGCTATGTTTCTCCTGCCGGATCAGCCCTACCTTGGCAATGCGCGCAAGGTGATGTGATAGCGTCGAAGCAGGAATACCCAGCCCCTTCTGGATATCTCCGACCGAAGCCCCATCATGGCCAGCTTTGACCAGAAAGCGGAACACGGACAGTCGGTGACTATTCCCTAGCTCAGCTAAGCTGGCTGCAACCTTTTCGTGATCCATAGCACGCCCCAATAATTCGATGTTTCTAGAATTATAGTTGACAGGTCGGATAAACGCAAGTAGGCTGCGTACATCATTTCGACAATACTAGAAATATAGGAGTAATATTGAATGTCATCTCAACTCCAAGACGCTCTAGGCATGTTCGCCTTTCTCGCTATCGAGCTATCGGTTTTATTCATTGGCATTAGCTTGCTGGTCGGAGTTCTTCAACGTCACATCCCACCATCCAAGGTGGAAGCGTTACTGACTTCCAGTGGGAAGCGAGGCTATTTTCTTGCTGCTGGTTTAGGAGCTATAACGCCCTTCTGTAGTTGCTCGACTATCCCCATGTTGAAAGGGTTGATTCGGGCACGGGCCGGTTTTGGGCCGATGATGGTGTTTCTTTTCTCATCTCCGTTGCTGAATCCTATCGTCGTCGGCCTGCTGGTTGCCACGTTTGGATGGACACTTACTGCTATCTATGTGCTCGCCGCTTTGGTGGTCGCGGTAGGTGCCGGATGGCTGCTTCACACGCTTGGCTTCGAGCGTTATGTGCGCCGGACGGCGACACAAGAGAGCAGTGGATGTAGTTCATCAGCAAGCCCGTGCAGTGCTACATCGACCGCATCGAGTTGCGGCACCAACAGCTGCGACACCACTCCGAAGACGGCTTCTTGCGGGGCTGATAGGAAGACAACAGTCTCTACGTCTAGCGAATGCTGTGACAGTCAACCCACTGTCACGGTTAAGAAAGAAGGGAAGTACAGTGGTGTGTGGCGGGAAGCTTGGTCGGACTTTATCGATGTGTTGCCTTACCTGCTCATCGGTATTGCGATTGGCAGCGTGATCTATGGTTTCATGCCCACTGACTTATTGGAGCAGTATGCAGGCCCAGATAATCCCTTTGCCATTCCAGTTGCCGCTGTCATCGGCGTGCCGTTGTATATTCGCGCTGAAGCCGTCATACCTCTGGCAGCGGCTCTGATGGCCAAAGGCGTGGGTGCCGGGACGGTGCTAGCGTTGATCATCGGCAGTGCCGGAGCCAGCCTGACTGAGCTCATTCTGTTGCGCTCTTTGTTCACGCTGAAGCTTTTAGCGGCGTTTTTAGCAGTCATTTTTGCTATGGCGATGATTGCCGGTTACGCCACCTACCTGTTTTTCTGATCAAGGCGGGAGATGATTAATTCGTTAAGCCTTCCTGGGTACCAGTTGGTGGATTCTGATGAGCAGAATGAAGACATACATTTTCGGCTTGAAGCACCTACACCAGTAGCCTGCGAGGGGTGCGGCGTGCAGGGTGAGTTCGTACGGTTCGGCAAGCGTGACGTTCCCTATCGTGATCTGCCCATCCACGGCAAGCGGGTCACTCTCTGGGTGGTCCGCCGCCGATACACCTGCCGGGCCTGCAAGACAACATTCAGGCCCCAGCTACCAGAGATGGTGGACGGATTCCGTATGACACTGCGGCTGCATGAGTACGTGGAGAAGGAATCCTTCAACCACCCCTACACCTTTGTGGCGGCACAGACCGGCCTGGACGAGAAGACGGTGCGCGACATCTTCAACGCCCGCGCCGAGTTCCTGGGGCGCTGGCACCGCTTCGAGACGCCCCGCATCCTGGGCATTGACGAGCTATACCTGAACAAGCGCTACCGCTGCATTCTGACCAACATTGAGGAGCGAACCCTGCTCGACCTGCTGGCCACCCGCCGCCAGGACGTGGTGACCAACTACCTGATGAAGCTGAAAGACCGGCAGAAGGTCGAGATCGTCAGCATGGACATGTGGAACCCCTACCGGGCAGCGGTCAAGGCTGTGCTGCCCCAGGCCCGTATCGTGGTCGATAAGTTCCATGTGGTGCGCATGGCCAACGATGCCCTAGAGAGAGTGCGCAAGGGCCTCAGAAAGGAGCTGAAACCGTCCCAGAGCCGGACTCTCAAGGGAGACCGGAAAATCCTGCTGAAACGCGCTCACGAAGTCTCAGACCGGGAGCGCCTCATCATGGAGACCTGGACAGGCGCGTTCCCGCAACTGCTGGCCGCCTACGAGCACAAGGAGCGCTTCTACGGCATCTGGGACGCCACCCCACGGCTCCAGGCAGAAGCCGCCCTGGACGAGTGGATAGCCACCATCCCGAAGGGCCAAAAGGAAGTCTGGAGCGATCTGGTCAGGGCAGTGGGAAACTGGCGCGAAGAGACCATGACCTACTTCGAGACGGACATGCCCGTCACCAACGCTTACACGGAGTCCATCAACCGACTGGCCAAGGACAAGAACCGTGAAGGGCGCGGTTACTCCTTCGAGGTGATGCGGGCACGAATGCTCTACACCACGAAGCACAAGAAGAAGGCACCGACTGCGAAGGTCTCTCCTTTCTACAAGAAAACCATCGGTTACGGACTGCCGGACTTCGCAGAGGAACTCAACTACGGAGTCGATCTATCAACCATCTGAGGGTGGTATCAGATTGATGGGGTGAAGGTGCCCCATCAACCATTAAATCCGTATACCCCTTATAAACAGCCTTGCCCGAACAATCAGCGCCGTGTAGCTGAAAAGTGTTCTTGGCAATATCAATGCCCAGCATATTAATAGTCATGTCGATCTCCCATCCAAGGTTAAGGTCCAGCAGACTCAATCTAGTCTGGAAGACCTCGCCGGACTAGCGGCGTGGGTGGGGGTGGTTCATTACATTACTGCCCACTAGGGCGCTCGTGCCCTATGAAGATCACCCCGCCTTACTGGTTAATGCTGCGACTGTTTAGGAGTTCTGAGGCGTCGGTAATGGGTGTGTGGGCGGGTAGCAGATCGCAGTCGCACGTCGATAGTGCATCGGTCATGCCTCTCAACAGCTAAACGATGAGGATAAAGATGGGTATTTCAGTTCCTGAGCTCAGCTAGACGGAATCAGTCGCGACAGCGAACCACCGATGTGCCTCCAGTGCTGGCGGAAACCTCTGCTCCGTCTTTGCGGCCGCTATGTGTTCCGCCGGTGCGCCGGAGCGCATTACGCCTTCTGTCTCGGCGAGAATGTCGTCGAGAGACAAGGAACATACTGTGTCACTGGATTCACAGCCCGGGTTAAGCAGGTCGGTTAAGACGATGGGCAGCGCGGAAACGCCGTCCCTATGGGTCCAGGCACCCTTTTGTCGATCCAGTGCGTAGGAGGCCATCAGGCGTGCGCCGTGCTCGGCGACGAGCTTGAGCGCTGCGAGGATGTAGTTGATCTCTGCGCTTTCAACGGCGTAATGGAAATTCACGCGCACCCACCCGGGCTTGAAGCATTCGTAGCCGTCAGCTACAACCTTGTCCAGCGCTCTTGATCTGTCGCTGTTGATATTCAGCAGATCGTGCCCGTAGGGGCCGGCGCAGGAGCAGCCACCGCGAGCCTGAATGCCGAACAGGTCGTTTAGCAGCGCGGCTACAAAGCCGTGATGCAGGTCCTTGCCGGCGTGCTTGATGCGTAGGGAGAAGATCCCGAGCCGCTCAGGCGTTGCCGGGCCGAGTACCTCGATCTCGGGAATCGCCGCAAAGTGCTCGAGCGCCTGCGCGACCAGCGCGTGTTCCCGGGCGTCGATCAGATCGATCCCGATTTGATCCTTCAGGGCAAAGACAAGGCCCGCGCGGATCGACTCGACGATCGCTGGTGTACCGCCTTCTTCACGATGCTCCGGGTCTTTGAGATAGCGGTGCTCCGTGGGCGATACGTAGCTGACGGTGCCGCCCCCCACCACAGCCGGTACGGCATTAGTCATCAGTTGCTCTTTAACCACGAGTACGCCGGGGGTGCCGGGTCCGCCCACGAACTTGTGCGGGGAGATGAATGCCGCATCGATGGCTCCGTGAGGGCAGTTCATATCGATCGCCACATAGGGGCCCGCGGCGGCGTAGTCCCAGAAGGAGAGGGCGCCTGATTGCTTGAGCAGTCGGGTTATACCCACGACGTCACTCCGCAGTCCCGTGACGTTGGACGCTGCCGAGAAGCTCCCAATGCGCAGCGGCCGGTCGGAATAGGTATCCAGCGCTAGCGCCAGTTGCGCCTGATCAATATGACCGTTGATATCCAGACCAATGCGAATCACATCAGCGATGGTCTCTCGCCAGGGCAACTCGTTGGAATGATGCTCGTAGGGGCCGACGAAGATGACCGGACGTTCGGCTTCAGGAATCGCCGCCGCCAGCTGATAACGTCGGTCCAATTCGCGCGGCATGCGCAGCCCCAGAATATCGATGAGTTTGTTGATCGCCGCGGTGGCACCCGAGCCGCAAAAGATTATCTTGTCTGAAGTGCTGCCATTCACCGATTGGCGTATCGCAGCGCGCGCCGCTTCGCGCAGGGCATTGGTCTGCGCACCGGTGAATGACGCCTCCGTATGCGTGTTGGCGTAGTAGGGCAACACCTTGTTGCGGATGTTGTCTTCAATGAATCCGACGGAGCGTCCAGAGGCCGTGTAGTCCGCGTAGATCAGCGGACGCTCGCCGTAGGGCGTGCGCAGCGCTGCCCGGTTGCCGACGATATCGTGCTGCACCGTGTCGAGGAGTCGCTTTGCCGCCTCGGTGTCGGGTTTACTTGCCGATGGTCGAGGCGCAGTGTCTCGACCCGAAAGCGCGCGCCAGGCGCGCATGAGCGGCTGTGGTAGCTGGTCCAGAAGCGGTGTCGGGGCAGGCTGCATGGCAAAACACTCGGTTGATCAGACAGGTGCTCAGTGTATCGCTGCGGCCGCGCGACATTGTCGCTAGTTAGAAGGAATGCTGTACTAATTGCGCGACAAATAGTGCGCTTTTTAGAGAAATGTGAAACGATTGTCGCTTAACTGATTCTGATAAGTGAGTGTAACTGCATGCTTGATACTGCTGACCGTCGCATCCTCGAGGTGCTGCAAACCGATGCATCACTGTCGCTGGCCGATCTATCGGAACACGTCGCACTCTCACGTTCGGCTTGTGGCCGCCGACTCCAACGCTTGGAAAGCGAGGGCTACATCAAAGGCCGGGTGACGCTGCTGAATGCGGAAAAGGTGGGCTTACCGCTGACGGTGTTTATCTCGATCAAAACCAATCAGCACACTTCGGCATGGGCGACGCGTTTTCAGAAAGTCGTTGAGAAATTGCCCGGGGTGCTTGAAGTCTATCGGATGGCTGGAGAGACCGACTACCTACTTAAGGCCGTGGTGCCGGATATGCCCGGCTACGACCGTCTCTATCAGCAACTTATCAAAGCCGAGCTGACCGATGTCAGCGCAGGTTTTGTGATGGAGGAGATCAAGAGCACGGTGGCGTTGCCGCTATGAACAGTGTCGAGGATCCTCACAACTTGACGCAGTTAAGTTGGTAGCGCCAAGTTGGGCAGTGGGACTAATTATACGCAGCTCAATATTCGGATGATCGTTCACCGCAGCCAAACCTAAACCGTCAAAGTCCGTGAATATGTCATCCTGCAGCAATCGCACCCGAACACCGCGGCCTGCAATTTCCATAAGTTTTGATACGAACACTAGTCTGGCGTGAGTAATCCAAGACTTCCGCTGCATCCCCAGTGGGTTAGTGTTGCATGCAATTCATCATCCCATACACCCAATTTCCCTCGACCCAGCAGAATCTCATCATCTAGGTAGGTTTATCTCAACGGCAAGAAGTTCTCTGCAAAGGGCAGTGAAGGCCGGTTTCAGGAGATGAGCTATGGGTAAAATAGTGAACACGTGCCCCGCCAATGAGGACCCTTCTCAAGGCGGCATGCGTCAATCGCGTATCAGTTATGATCAGCAAAAAGACGGCAGTCTTCAGTCAGCCTTGCTGAGTTGTGTCTTGGGCGATGCGAGTCAACTAAGCCGCATGCACTCTCGCGGTGGCGAATCGTGAGTGCCGCGAGTCAAGCGTGTTTAAAGGGCGGCGATGAAGTCCAGCAACTCTTGATTGCGCGAGCCAACTACGTAGAGGCACACAACCAATATAGATGCCGACTGAAACTTGCTGCCTATCGCGTATGCGACGAGTTACAGATAACGCCACACTTTACTGAATTGGCTAAAGTAATGTCTGTCGATCAGCAGCAGTATAATGCTCTTGCCATAATGTACTGGCTTCACGATTACCTTAATGCCCAGCTCGCGGCTAATGAAAGCGTGCGTCTGGCCTCGGTGGTCGAGAGCCTTATTCGCTATCTCACTGACGTAGTACCACCCGATCAGCAGGGCGAGTTCATGCAGATTCTGATTCGTCTAAACAGCATTGATGACGATGAATGATGGTCATATGGGAGCTTACTCTGGATTCCTTATTTTCATCAGCTTTTCGATCTGTACCGTCGACATTGATGAGTTTTCTCCGTGTATACCCTTGTGAAATCGCCTTGCCAAGAAAGTCAGTGTTTTACCACGCCAGTCAGCAGCCTCTTTGATTTTGTATTTCTTTAACATATCAGACAGCTGCGGGCTTAACATATCTTCACAGTGCAATTGAGCTTTGATCTGCCCTGAACGAAACTCTGTATCGTACTCAGCGATTCGCAGCTCTACGAAACCATTTTGATCTACGGCATCTTTGACTACGGCGTTTCGGAATTTATAAACGCACGACCCCAGACAGTTATGTCGTTCGGCGTGTTCCAATACGCCTAAGGGAAGGCTTAGCGTTACCTCCGCGCTTTGTGAAAAACAAACTTTAACGCCTGCCAGCTCTGAGTGAACTTGCAGCAGGCACATCGTCGCGTTTCGAAACTCTTCCGATGATCCGTTTACGATAAGGGTGTCACCATTGTGTTTGTCGGTACATCGAACAGATACGGCGGCGCCAGTCTTCTTGGCCTCTAATACCGCCTGCGTTAAATCGGTAGAAAGGAAATGCGAAAACCGTTCGTACTTGTCTTTTACCCTTGAGAAAAAACACGGGTTCCCTGGGATATTCGAATCCATCTCTGTTTTCAGTATGAGGTTGGGGGCAGACTTTGGTCCATCCGGATAATTCAGTGCCCAGAGCGAGTTTATCTCTCGGGTGCGCGGGATTAGGCGTTGATGCACCTCGTCAATGGCGCTACAGATTCTCTGTGCTGATTTCTCAGTCTCTAGCTGAGTCAAATCTCTTGTGCGGAGCGCGTAGTCGACATAAGCGTCGAGGTGACCCAACTCAGAGGCGCATAGATTAAAGTGGTTTTCTGCTATGTGCCCTTTGCACTTTGACTCGCAAATAACGCCTCTGAAAAAGCTACAAGGTGGGGGTGGTGTGGGGGGCGGAGGAGGTGCGGGTGCAAAGTTAGACATCTCTGTTATTCCTTCCGTTGAATGTGATGAATGCTCCGGTTAACCAAGCGGCAATAGATAGTGAACGAGGCTCCCGTACTAATGCGCCGGCGTCGCGATTTTGAAGAATACGTAGGACAAAAGCGTCTTCTTTTCGCGCAAGCGTGAATTTCGATTCGAGCTTGATTGGATCCAGACCTAGAGTTTTGGCATCGATTGATGCCGTACCCAAGGTTGGTGCTTGGCAAATGATGTGCTCCCGGCCGAAACCCAGTGTTTCAAGGGCTGAAAGCAGGGCTTGTGCATCGTCGATAGCTTTTATATACAGATAGGTGCCACCACGATGATGCAAGATAGCTTTAGTCCAAGGGCCTGATAGTCCAAAGCATGTTTTTAATTCTTGACTCGTTTCTACCATGGCGAGTACGCGGACTATGGAGCGTTGTCGGCGGAGCTCAATAAGGGGCGTTTCATCGCTCAGTGTTGCGTCTTGACTGAGTCCGATGAGTTCGCGATTGATTTCGTACTTAGGCATGAGTTCGATGGCGTGGGTGCGTATCGATCGAGTCAGATTAGATCCGTGATTATCATAAACGTGACCAATCGGTAGGTTTTCAAGGGGTTGCCCTCCTAGTAACTGCGCGATTTCAGTTAGCTTGATGGGTCTTCTTCTACGAGCTTGAGGTTTCGCTTTGCTGCTTCGGAAGTGCTTGATATCAAGTGATTGAGGCTCAAAACAATTTGGAACTGCTCGTAGCATCAAGCGAGCCTCGTCGCGCGACAAGTCTGGCTGCCCCAGAAGATGACGTAGCCGCCTCTGAGGGAAGGTCACGGTCGCACGCTCACTCCAAAGTTGTTGAAAAACTTCTGATCCAAAGTGAAAGTAATTTGTAAGTGTTGTTTGTGTGAATGTTGTGTGACCTGCTTGACTAGCTATCCCCATCGGAACGTTCATGTGCCTTTTTCCGCCATCTTTAAGGGAGGGGGGCAGGGGGGCATCACTATGACTTGATTCGCCCGCAATTTTTTCAGTGCTTTTGGTGATGCCGACGGCTGCGGCGATAGCTTCCGCAATAAAGCTTTTCCGTAGAGCGCCGTGGAGGGTTGCGTTGCTGTTGCCGGTGACATTTTTTAAGTGGTTTCGTAGCTGACCTTGAAGTTGCCGCTGATAGCGGTGTGCCTCTGCGACGTTGGCTGGACGAAAGATATAATTCTTTGCCCTGGCGCCACGTCGCTGATGGTTCAGCAGTTCGCACAAAACTTGATGCTCGATTTCGGTAAGTTCCGAAAATAGTGTTACCCACCTGTTTGCGGCTTCTGTTTTCAACCGTATATGTCCGCGTGTTTGCGGGGCCACTACCCATCTTTTTTTATGGGAGGACACATCTTGATATTGAAGGTTGAACGCTTCCATCGCTCTCAAGCCAAACCTACGCTGAAAAATTGCGTACAACGTTAGTTCTTCAGCAACGGGATCTCCTGGGGTGTAAAGTGTTTCTATCAATCTAGCGTAAGCCGCCGCATTTAGGGCTTCAGCGCGGGGGAGGCGTTGATCGTGGCGTCCTTTGTAAATGAGACCCGGCGGTGGCGCGTCAAGGTAACCGTATGTTTCAGCGTGTTGGAACATCAGGTCGATTCTTGGTTCTGCGTAACGTCGATCGGTACGCTCATTAAGTGCCCTCTCTAGTCGGAGCGCTAGTACTGACATGTCGTCGAGCGCTTTTTCATCCGGTTGAAAAACTGCGTGCCCGACAGGCACTACTTCCTCGAGGTATCGCTTGTAGGTGGAGAGCACTCCATCACGCTGTTTTGTTAGCCCGTATTCGGCGAACCCTATTGCGAATGCAAGGATGATGTTGTGCCAAAGATCAAAGCGGTGAGCGTGAATGTCGACGAGTTTTTCAAGTTCCAAACCGAGTTCTTTTTGGAAGGCTTTTGCTTTAGAACCTGTTTTCGCATGAGCGCGCTCGCCTGACTCTATTAGAAGCGATTTGAATTCAGCTTCAGTGGATATTTCTGTGAATTCCGCGGTTCTAGCGATTTCCGCTGATGACTTCGCGTTCACGCTAAAGAATTGGTGATATTCGAACCCTGGGAGTGGACGACGGGTGTCGTAAGAGAGTGCGATGAACTCGTGACGAGGTAGGGGAGCGCAAACCGGGGTGCCAGCATGCATTCGCTGCAGCGTTACAGGGATTTTTACGTTAATTTCGCTAAAGATAAGTCTGCCAAAGTCCTCTAGCCTGCTATTTAGTAAGTCGCTTTCTTTGATTTCAAATAGATCAAGAAGTTTATCGGTATTACGGTGCACATCCCTGGTGTCTAGAAGTTTTCGTACTGATGCAAGGCTACGGCCGCGGTTGCGAAGATCAGCGGCTAGTGCCCGGTAGACTGGAGTGAGGGCAATACGGTGGGTTGGTTGGTCTTTTGACGATGTGAAGCCTGGTAGCGTTGCTTCTGTGTAGACGGTACTTCCTAACCTGAAGGTGAAGGTATCGTTGAAGGTGTTGTGTAATATTTGTTCTGCGAGCTCCGCGGAGGTGATCCCATGCTCAGTGAAGACCAGAATTCGTAGGTAAGCAGCAATGTCGTAATCATTGGGTTCTGCATTTTTAGCGGCCGCTTCGATCACTTTTTTAGTGAATTTCTCAAAGCCGTACACAAGGTGTTGATTACGCTGAAATACCCGAGGTCCGTGATCATGTGCGAGGTTGCTTTGCTGGCGCCTAATTTTCGATGTGAGTCGGTTAGAAGGTTTGACGCCGACAGCGATACACAGCCTCTTTTCAAGAATTTTATCGGGCCCCGCGACTGCACGAGCTTTTTTTTGGATGGCCTCATCGGTATGTAGGTTTGGCACGTTTAGCGCTCGCAGGTTGTTGATCTGCCGCACGAAGTCATCAATGCTGGGGCTTGATCGGCCCGGTCGTTTCGCGGCCCTGTTCGGCTCAGGCGCTTGCGCAATCCAGTTGGCGACTTTGGGAAGGCCTTCGATAAGTTTGCGGTTCATTCCGCGACCTCTTTGGCCTTAATGCTTCTTCTATTACTTGCTGCGTCTTGCTCCGCCGTGATGTACCCAAGATACTCAGCGTATTCCTGAAGCACCCCCGCAGCCTGTTCTGCAAAGTCGTGCATAGACCAAAAGCGCTCTGACCCAAAGGTGGCCGCGAGTTCTCGACTATGGCCCATGATTGCCGCTTTAACAGCTTGTGATAGCCCCGTTGATTCTAGGTAGCAGCGTAGTTGCACGCGTGGCTCGCTGGTTCTGATATGGAAAGGTTTGGGGAGGTAGGCTAAAACTTCCATTCGCGTAACGGGTTCTGCAGAGGTATAGGGTTGATTCGGTCCTGACTGGCGGAGTTGAAAGAACAATCCTGGCGGGGCGCTGAGCGATCGATGAAACCTCTTTACGCCCTGCTGCTTTTGCAAGACTCTCATTAGCAGCGTTAGGTGTTGGAAATAGTCTGCAAGGACATCAATTGCGAAGGGGCATAAAACTGACATTCGAGTTGCATGCAGTGCGTCAGTGTTTTTATCTCTGGGCATAAAGAGATCGCCGTTAGGCGACAAGTCGTTTGCAAGGCGCGACAGCATGTTGTTGGTAACGCGGACACCCAAAACGAGATAGAACATTTCCAGAATAGCTAGTGCAAATTGGTTGTGCCCGTTCAGGGGGTTTGACTTGGCCTTAAGCCTCGCAAACTCGAGACGTTCTGCCGCCTTGTGAGTGATTTCCAGGAATACCTCCTTGCGCAGTCGAGAAGCGCCCACATAGTTCATGTCAGAGCTCTCCTTTAAGGTAGTTTTCTAATGCCCGTTGAAAAATACCGGTCAGTTCGGTCACGGACATAGCGAGGTAATAGGCGTCGGTAGGAGGCTCGTGATTGTCGCTGCCGGTAATCCAGTAGATCGGGGCAAGAGCTGCATCGGTGGATGCGCTTAGGTACTCACGAAGTTCGTTTTCGAAACTACGGACGGTTGGCGATGTTATGTGATGCTGTTCTGTAATTTGATCGAGCCATTCACGTACATAGTTCTTCTTCTTTTCTAAACCTGTTTCCTCGTACAGATCCATCAAGGTGACTTGGTCGCCTCTACCGCGACGGATCGGCTCAAGCATCGCTTGTATCGCTTGCGGCAGTTCCAATGAAAACTCCATAACTGTTTTTACATACAGATCCTCAAGATCTTCGGGAGGCGAAAACTGGTTTTGTGCTTTTCGGACCGATCGCGCCATTTGCTGGCCGTTAGGCAATAAATCGGGTCCGAAAAGCGGGCGTTTGATTAGACGTTCATCATGAGCGTTATAGCTCGTAGTGATGCCGATGACGAAGGCCACGCAAGCTACAGCGTTCGCGGTGAACGGTCGCCCTTGGTCGACGGCTGTTTGCAGACTAGTTGTGGTCTCTGCGATTGAGTCTCCAATAATTGCCGCAAAGTTGGGGTTGATCCGAGTCTTATCAAGACACGTCGCTTGCTCGATGGCTTGCCATGATTTTGTTGTCTTATCGCTTGCCGCGTCAGTCGGCGAGTCGTCTGGTTCTTGGGTAGTCCCTTCTGAGTCGCGTTCCTTGATGTCCAAGCTACGCGGGCTGGTTAGGAACCCTAGAGGCTGATGCTCTTTACGAGCCTTCATCGCAGGATAGCTATCTTCTTCAGTGAGTTCCTCTTGATGCGCCAGGAGGATGTTGTCTGATATATCAATCAGCTCAATTATTTTGGCTGCGGTACCTCTAACATCGTCAAAATTATCTCCGTCTCGTGGCTTACTTTTAACGGCAGTATCAAGTGTCTCGCGAAGCTGGGAATAACTCCCGGGATCTTCGGTCAGCCAGTTCAATAACTCCTTCTGCTCTTGGGTGAGCACCTGCCCTCTGCCAGTTTCAGGTCGTTGCAGGCGAGTTCGGAGGAAGCGAACCACATTGGCAGCCTGTTTCCGGGTGTCATCGGTGGCCAATGCTGATGCCACGAGTACTAACGGTGTTAGTACTGTTGCGGTGTTCGAGGGTTCTAGGTCAATAAGCAATGATTCAAAGGGCATGTCGCGACGCTTTCCATGAGAGGCCGTGCGAAGGGTTGTCTCCTTGCTGTCGGTTTTCTTCTTTTTCCCATGTGCCTTACGTAGGTGACTGGTAACTCCCTGTATTACAAAGGTCAGTGGTTCGCCTGGCACTTGGAACGGAAGGTCTTTAGTGCTGCGCTCCACCGCCGACTCAATAGCGCTCCAGCTGTCGTTGTTTGTCAGTGCCCATAAATGCCTAAACAGGCCATCTTTTGCTGGCGCGAAAAGGATCGCGTTCGTAAATTCAAAATCTGTCTGTGCGTTCATTTTTTGTGCTGCCGTTTCTAGTGCTTCCTTTTGTTGTAACTCGGCGAAAACACGAAACACAACACTTTTTAAAGAGAAAATCGATTTTTGACATTTTTTCGCCGATTTTTCGAGATCTTAGGCGATTTTGTGCCAGTAACGGTACACTTTGTGCTGTTGGGTGTGCCTTGGGCGGTCGGACAACCTAGCCGATGGGGGGGGCGTGTCGCGATGTGATGCGGGCTTTTTGCGTGTCTTGAGCTGCTGGTTTCTAAGTTGGCAGTTGGTTGCAATCGGTCACTACTACTGCCGGGCGCGATTGCTTGAGTCGCCATTCGATAGCTCCCCAGATCGCTGTTTTGATGATTTAGGTGGTTCGATGGTGGCAAAAGTTTTGCGGTTGATCAGGCAGTAAATTGTTCAGGTGGGTGGAAAGCCCGTTACCCCATTTGAATTCGCAAATTAGGGTCGTAGGTATGGATTTGAGAGAATTGCGCCGGCAGCTACGCGGTGACCAGCCGATTTTTTGAGACCACGATATGGGCATTTTTTTTTCGAAAGAATTCGGGAGTGCTGCTCAACAGAAATGCACAACGGAATAAAAATGCCCAAAAATGCATTAAAAAATAATAAAAATCAGATAGTTGCGAAGATTTTAGCGAAGTGTAGATATTGCTGCGTCGGTTAACGCTTTATTGCGTCAGTCACCGGGGCAGGTTTCATAATGAGCTACCATTTTTTACCTTCAAAAACAGCAACTTACAAATCGATCAAACCAATTTTACGTTTTCCCGTCTCCCAACTGCGGGAGATTTGCGGGAGTTTTCATTTTTAATCAAGGTCAGCGTCGGCGCTGAACTACCGGACCAACTCACTTTCTCCACCGCGTCTATCAGTTCCCCAATTTCTGCAGCGGAGTAATGCGTGGTGATCTGGCCGTTCTTATGGCCCAGGAGAACCTGCCGGGTTTCATGACTGACGCCTTTGGCCCGCAACCGGCGACCGAAGGTATGCTTCAAATCATGTACCCGCGCCTGAGGTAATCCAACTTCCTCCCGCGCCCTGCGCCACGCCTTGGTATTTATGCGATCAACAGGCTGACCCTTCGAGTAGGTAAAAACATATTCCGGGTTCCTCCCACGTTGGCGATTGATCACCGCCCGCGCTTCGGCATTCATCACTACCAGTCGATCCTCCCCATTCTTAACACCGCCACCCGGGACAACAAAGACGCTGGTTTTCAGCTCCGGAATTGATACTTCCCAATCCCACCGTAAACAAACCACTTCCTGTTCCCGCGTTCCAGTATTGACCTTGAACAAGGCCATTTCCCTTAAGTGTTCCGGCAAGCGCGCAAACAGCCTCGCCTGCTCGTCCCATGATAGGGGATATGGCTTTCGGGCATCGTCACAGTCAAGCAACTGCAGCAAAGGGGCTGTTTCAAGCCAGGTCAAACCCGAGTCATCCCGCCATAATCGGGCGGCAAGCGTCAGAATTCGCCGCACCACCGCCAAATCACGGTTGATGGTATTAGCTCGCATACCCTGCTTACGACGATGCCGGATAAACGACTCCAGCGTGCCCTGATGGACCCGGCGCAAAGGCAGATCACCTACATGCGGATCCAGAATTTTCAGGGATTGTGCATAGCGGCCAATACTGCGCTTGTGCTGGTAATCCAGCAAAAACTTGGTGGCCGCCTGCCGAAAAGAGCGCTCCACTCGAATGCCGTAAACATTCGCCTTGCGCATCTCTTCCAATCGTCGAATCAGGTACCTTTCCGCCTCCTCGAGCTCGCTTGTTCCAGTGCTCTCGTGAAGTCGGCCATACCCCCTGACGCATTTATCAATGTGCCAGATGCCCTGGGTGCCTCTCTTGTAGAGGCCCGGGGTTCGCTTTGACATAGGAAATCTCCTCTATGCTTTGGCGAACACCCACAGCGGTCCATATACTGCTCCGCCCAGGCGTCCATTTCAAGCCGATCAAAGGCAATGCCCTGCTTACCGATGGGAATCTCCGTGAGGCTTTTCCGAACCTCCCGGTTGAATCGGTTCTTGTCCATTCCCAAATAGGCGGGAGCATCACGCAAACGAATAAATCTGGGGAGAATCGAAGTCATCTCTCAGCGCCCCAAGTAAACAGCAGTGATTTGCTCTCTGACATGGCCCAGCTCTTTGCTTATCGTCAGGCGGGCCTCATGATCCCTTCGTCTTTGAGCGTCGCTGAGTTTTGCTTTGGAAGGCCCACCCGCATGGGGCGATGGCCAGCCGGTGAGTTCCCGATAGCGCTGCTGGGCATATGCATGGCGCAGGCCATGCATTTTCGATAACCCGGCATTGGCAGTGTGGCGCTCGTAGATTCTCAGCTGCTCGATGTACTGCCGGCCACCGGGGATCAGGGAACCCAGCCCTGCCAGTTGTTTTGCCTGTTCCAGTAAAGCTCGCTGCTCTATAGTGCGAATCGGCACCGTGCGCTCCCGCCCGCCCTTGGTCCAGCTGGCCTTGAGATGCAGGTGCTTGCCCCGGTCCGCCCAACGGGGCTGGATCTTGAGGGCTTCTTCCCGCCTTAGCCCAAAGGCCTGTTGCAGGCGCAGGCTCATACGAACGTGTTCATCCTTGACCTGAGCGAGTTGCTCCTCGGCCAGGTCTTTCGCCTTGCTCTGCTCGGACACAAACTGCCGGTCCGGTATGCCATAGAAATCGTTACCGCCGGCTACTACAGCCCGTTTGTTCACTTTCTCTGCCCACCAGCGCAAAAAGCTCATCCGGTTCTTGATGGTGCCGGGGGAAAGGTTTTGTTTGAGCCACAGGTCCACCAGAGACTGGACATGCTTTTGCTTGAGGGATGTAGCCTTTAGTTGTCGGAACCCCAAGTCGTGTAACTGGTTGGCGATAGCGCTCAACTGGCGCTCTCGGCCCAACCGGGTTTCGAAGCTGCCTTCGTGACTGTGTTTGCATAACAATTTCAGTTGGTAGTTCAGGTCTCGCATAGTGTTGTATCCGTAGGTGAGTGTTTCTGATCACCTGGCAACATTGCTGCGCAGGTCCGCCGAAGCAGTACGATCACGGGACACCAATCCCGGTTGACCTGAATGTGTCTGGCCATAGACAGCACGGTGTGTTTTCGCAAGAAAACTGGCCCGTGCAAACCAACGGTTATCCAGCCAAAAGCTGGGGTGGAACTTTCTCCTTTTTGGATTGAGCAGAACGCACTGACCGCCAGTGTGCTTGCGTGATTGAAGAGACTGTCGTTCAAACCGGGCATGAGCGCCCGACTATCAACAGCGGTTTTAAAACAGATCCCCATACGGAGCGGGAGAGGCTTGAATGAGCGCTACCCGGATGATGCGGCACCGCGATAGTTCGAAGATGGACCCGGTCATTACTGACCGCTGCGCCTAAACAGGCCCTGAGAGACGCGTTCAGCAGATTCCAAAACAACGAGATTCTGCCTACCCCTTTCGCTTGCGCAAGGTGGGGGCATCCTTGCCACTTTTCCGCAGTGGCCGCGTCTAGTGGGTCCACTATACGAACGCGTAATACGGGTGTCACAGGGAATTCGATCCGCATCCGGTGTGGTTTTTATCGGACACCTGGTGCTTTGATTGTCAGGACGCGGTCGAAGAATGACACTTCAGCGGTATTGAGCGCGGTTTTTGCGCACGGATATCCACAAATTTCGCTACCTAATGCAGTGGTTCCAGTGGAACCACCCCTGAAACCACATGGAGCAGAAGTGTTTCTGAGTTTATCGCCGTATAGCGCGGGCGCCCACGTCACTACCACGCTTCGCTCGCTAGTGACGCGGGCGGCTAGCGAACGCCGCAAGGTGGACGCCAGCTTTCACTCAAGCTGGCACCCGCTTGCTATCGATCTCTCCTGCGTGCGGGGTCCTCGGCGGTCGTTGTGGCGGTCCTCAAAGCACGTCGCGGCTTGCGGCGCCGATTGGTGTCGCGCGGAACATCAACCGGTGCCGAACAGTGCCAGCAGGCCTTCTCGGTACCAATCGGCGCACAAGCGGTACCAAGCGGGGCACAAGCAGTACCAATCGGGGCAGCACGCGATCATCTTGCGCGGCCCGCGCCTACGCTTCGCCGCGTCTTTTGCCGCCCTAGGAGATTCTGCAATCGCTTTGTCGGCCACTCGGCGCTGTAGCACATTTCTGCTACTGTAGCGGCGCATCTGGATTGCGGAGCGCATCACCATGTCTACAACGACTGTTCGCCTGCCCGACGACCTGAAAAAACGCCTCGCCGACATTGCGGAGCAGGCGGGAATGACTTCTCACGCGTTGATCCTCCAGGCGATCTCGGATCGCGTCGATGCCGACGAGGCACGTAACCGCCTCCTCAACGAGGCAGATCGGCGCTACGCTGCGATCGCCAAAACGGGGCAGACCGTTCCCTGGTCGGAGATGCGACGCTACCTTGAACGCCGGGTAGCCGGTGAGAACATCGACGCGCCGGCGGCACGTCCACTAGCGGACTAAGACTTTGGCCAGGATCGAGTTTGCGTCCGAGGTCGCCGGCGATCTCGACCGTATCGTCGATCACTTGACTCAGCACGATGCGTTGCGCGTCGATGAACGAATCTCCGGACTGATCGACGCCATTGACGTTTTAACGCACAGCCCCCTGGTTGGGCGTCCAGTGCGTCACGATCTGCGTGAGCTGATCGTTGGCCGAGCCGCAGAAGGCTACCTGGTCCTGTACAAATACATTCCGGAAATCGACACCGCGTTCGTGCTGGCGGTGCGCAGCCAGCGAGAGGCTGGATATGCGAATTGTGATGACGTGGATTCTTGATGCAGCGCCCAGACTTTGCGCTTGTAGGGTGCGCGATCATGCCTCGAGTACACCGTGGTCTGAGTAGACGGGGATGGCCGAACACACTGTCCTCGATAAGTTGCCTTTGGTTTGACGTGTCGTCGAGCGTCCGGTCTGCGTAGCGAGGACCATTCACCGACGCAAGTTGCACCGGGGCGGGGCAGACGATGCTGCGACTAATGATGGTTATTTAATGCTCGATGGGCAATATCGACGACCGCTTCGGACGTGGCGTCTCGCAGCTCGCCACTCCAATCTGGACCGCTCCGCACGATGGCGATCCAGGGCGGATCCGCGATGCAGTTACGGGGTCGGCAGGGCTTTGTCAGCACTCCCTACGAACGCCATCAACCCGAGCAGACCCTGCTCTACCAACTCGTCGAAAAACACTACCCCGTCCTCGTGGCCCAACTGGCCCAGCAGGGGAAATCACTACCAGATCATGTCCACAGGGAATTCGATTCTTTCCTGAAGTGCGGCCGCCTCGAGCACGGCTTTCTCCGGGTGCGCTGTGACAAATGTCATTTCGAAAGACTTGTAGCATTTTCCTGCAAGAAACGCGGGTTCTGCCCCAGCTGTGGCGCCCGCCGCATGGCCGAGACCGCCGCCCTGCTAGCCGATGAGGTATTTCCGGATGTCCCGCTTCGCCAGTGGGTCATCAGCTTCCCCTTTCCCCTGCGCTACCTGTTTGCCGCTCACCCCCAGGCCATAGGCAAGGTGCTGGGCATCGTTTACCGGGCGATTTCCACCCACTTGATCCATAAGGCCGGATTATCGCTCCAGGATGGCGCCACCGGGGCCGTAACGCTAATCCAGCGCTTCGGATCCGCTCTCAATTTGAATATTCACTTCCACATCCTGTTCCTGGATGGCGTCTATGTGCGTCGCGACAATCGACCACCCCGATTTCGCCGCGTCAAGGCACCGGACAAAAGCGAGTTGGAGGAGTTGGTTCAACTGATCAGCCAACGCGTCGGCCGCTGCCTTGAGCGCCAGGGCTTGCTGGAACAGGACACCGAGAGCGCCTGGCTGGACCTCGAGCTCGCCGAGGATGCCGATGCCATGCCGCAGATTCTGGGCAGCTCCATCTCCTACCGCATAGCCGTTGGCCCACAGCAGGGACGTAAAGCGTTCATGATCCGCACCATCCGTCCGCTGGACAGACCTGATCCTGGACTGGAGCGGGTGGCTAGGGCCAATGGTTTCTCTCTCCACGCCGGGGTCAGCTGTGAGGGGAATCAGAAAGACAAGCGTGAGCGCCTGTGTACCCGATAGAGCGGGGCAGGCCCTCGGTATATTTCCCGCCCTGCCGTGGCAGTTCCTCGCCTTTCACTGAGCTCCACGGGCAAGGTGGTTTACACCCTGAAGACACCGTACCGGGACGGCACGACCCAGGTGGCCTTCGAGCCGGTGGATTGGATGACGCACATCCCTGTGCGTCACCCTCCGGGCGACCTGCGGTCGTCCAAATCGGCTCTCCTGCCGATTTGCCGTTGCCCGTCTGGCGGCGCTGGTGCCAAAGCCGAGGGTCAACCTCACCCGCTACCATGGCGTTCTCGCTCCAAACCACCGCTGGCGTGGGCTCGTCACGCCCGCGAGACGCGGGAAGGGCATCAAGTCTATCTCCAACGCAGAAGTCCGCACATCCGCGGAGCGCCACACCCATAAAGAGGGGTGGGCCCTGCCGCTATGACCTGGGCTCAGCGGCTAAAGCGTGTTTTCAACATCGACATGCCCCAGGGCACCCTCTCTTGGCGCTTCGCGCCAATTCACCTTGTCGAGGTCTGCAGTCTTTGTGGCGGATCTGTCAGGGTCATCGCATGTATCGAGGACCAGGACGTCATCGACCGGATCCTCGATCAGCTGCGCCAGAAAGAACAGGAAACACCGACTCGGCCATTGCTGGTGCCACCGAGCAGAGCGCCGCCGGGTGCGTTGCCGCTTTTCGCTGGCAAGGATTCCAAGCCAACAGCATCCGACTAGCAAGGACGCCAGGGAAACGGCACGGCACGAGCGGTTGCGCGCGTTCGTTCAGAATTGACCGGATAGGAATGGCATTTCCAACACCGCGAACAGGGTTTTCGGGTCAATAGATGGAAACTTCGACAGGTCTGCAGGTGCGGTCAGCACAATCAGCGAGGATGTCTACTCCCGATAGGGCTTTTATCCGTCCTAGACCCAACGCGACATTCGGCGTCCGGAACGCTGTAACCGCCGCGCCAGAGAGCTCCTGTTCAAACCGGCGAATCGTCTCCGTCATAAAGCGCTCCCGTTTCACTCGCGGAAAGCGCTGGTAGACAAGTAGCGATAGACCAGCATTCCAGAGCGCGCTCAGTTCGTCCCAGCCACGAGCTTGTTGTCTCCTGCTTCGACTCCGATCCGCCGGTTCTGATCGCAGAACGCGCTGACAGCGTGTCTTTGATGTTTCAGGGAGTTAGTGCCCGCGGCACTCGCTACGTCGGTCGCAACGAAAGTTTTTGGCAACATCAGGGCGAAGCAAAGCTGCAATGGGGATTTGAGGCGCCGGTAGTCGCTTGTGAGCGGAAGAACGAATCACTGGCGCTAACGAAACAACGCCGCGCGCATGCGCTCTTCCATCCGCTCAACGACCTCGCCATCGCACGCCTGCTCGCGCATCATTCGGCGCGTGCCATCAGTGACTGCGGTGATGCCGCCGTTGCTCATATACTGGTCGACCAGCTTGGCAAGGAAGTTGGTCGGCTGCATCTTGCCGACGCGCCGGAACGCAGACTCGAAATCTTTATTAACCAGAAAATCGTCGTTGATTGTGTAGCCTTCGCTGCGCGCTATTTCAACGCCGAGAAGGTTCGTCGTGACTGTGGTTGGAACTGTGCGCGTGACAGTAAAGGCGGCGGCATCGATGCGCAGGCACCGCTTGTAATTTTTCTGATAGTTCAACAAGTACACGGCCATTACCGGGTCGATCAGTCGTATCTGGTCAATGGCGTAGCGGTAGAAATTATCGAAGACACCGGCGCCACCAAGCTCGCTCAATGACCGCTTGAATTGATTTCGGTACTCCGTATCAATGGCATCGATCGTCCGCACATCACCGGCATAGACGGCATTGAGAAAATCGGCACCGGGATAACCGGTGAATGGTGCGAGTTCCTGACGCCTCGCGGTCAAGGCTCTCTGGATTGGCTCGAACGCGCCGCTTTGTCTGTCGACGGCCAGTACCGTGGTGTCGACAATATCTTGCATTGCGCTGACCGTGTCAGACTGCCGGATCTGTCCGATCAGTATCTGTTGCTGGCTTGACAGTATGCGCTGGCGATCTGTGGCTGCGGCCGCTCGCAGCGCGGAAAATGCATTCAGCATGAACAGCTCGCCGTATTTTTTTCGCAGTACTTGGTCAAACGCATTCAGCGACTTCAGGCCGGCGAGGTCCTTTGGCGTTGTCGCCCTCAGCAGGGCATACATGCTTTTCTCTGTCACGGCGAACTGGTTGGCCAGTTGGTTTCGTTGTGACGAGAAAATAGCGTCAACCTGTCGCATCACACCCGGTTCGAGATAGGCGCGCAGTCGGCTGTCGCTCCGGCGGCCAATACTCGCGAGATTGTCGCGCGCTTGTTGCACCGTCACCTGCTCACTGGCATACGCGGTCGCAGCGTCAGCAGCGTGTCGGTTGAGGTAGCTGCGAATTGATGCGCCCGCCGCGCTCGCCGCTTCTGCGGTGACCACATACTCGGCTCGCGCCTCTGCGCGTGCCGCTTGCAACGCCTGGCTGGCCGCCGCCTGCTCTGAACGGCTGCGGCGGGTAACGCGGTTTGGCGATTCCATCGCGCTGGCACTACCGACAACGATGCGTAGTTCGAACGCCGCGATCCGCTCCAACGCGTCAAACGTCGGCGATGGCTCACTGAGCAGTTCCTTGAGTGCCGCATTCATGCGCTGTGTACCGGTGTTGGATTTCTTGTTGGCCAGCTGTTCGCTGAAACTGAAGTCTCCTTCGGGCCACAGGACCTGAGTAAACAGCCGCGCCGCGTTAGTGAACTGGCCGACCTGCTGGCTGTTTGCCGGATCAGCCGATGCAATCGAATGGTCTTGCCAGGCGCGGGCAATGGCGCGAGCGTAAGGGTACAACGCGACATTGACGTTGCTGCCGGGCAATTGGCGCACGACACTCAATACACCGGTAGCTGTTTTTGCGTCCCCGCCGATAGCCTGCAGTGCGCCCCAACAGGGCCGCGCAATCTGGTTCTCGAGTTTCGTAAGATCGCGCTTGGACATCTTGCTGTAGGGTTTGCCAAAGAATGGTTCGAAGCGGCTGTCTTCAAACAGCGCAAGGCTTGCATAGCCGGCCGCACCGCGCAGCTGGTAGGAGTACTGGTCATAGCCAAGCGGTTGGCTGATCCACTCAACGATCCTGTTGTCGCAATTGGCGCGCGGGTCAACTTTCGGCCGATACAGCGTTGGTTTGGCGCGCTCGAGAATCGACGACACTTCGCGTGAGAAACGTTTGCCCATCACAACGCTGCTGCAGCCGCGGCCGAGCGACCACTTCACTGTCCCGGTCATGCGCTCACCTGTCGGAGACACAATGCCCTGCATCTGGATTTCCTGAGCCCGGCCCTGTCCTGTACCCAGCGCAATGGTGCCGGTCCGGCTGTCGTACTGACCGATGACCTGCAGCGATTTCTCATAGGGTTGCTGGTGTTTCCTGAACGTAGGCCCAAGGATGCTGCGTTGCATCGAGCCCGAAAGACGGCGCTGATCACTGCTTTGCAGTTCTATCGAGAATTGATTCGTATAGCCATCACACTGAAAAATTCCGTCCCAGTCGCCGGCAATGTTCGCCGCTGGCGGAAATGCGGGTGTCTGCGCCACGGCCGGGAGGGCTGAGCCGACGAGCAGCATGATACCCAGACCTAATATTCGAACGATTTGTTTGCTCATGTCGAAATCTCTACCCGCCTGTTTCTGGTTATTTGTTTCCTCTGATCGCCGACAACACCCGACTGTATTGCGACAATGTCGCTTGAGATGCTTGATGGTCTATTCGCGTTCACGGTCCAGCTCACGCTTTAACGCAGCGCGGCGTTTCTTGCTGGCCTCGCGCTTGCGCTGCGTCCTGCTGCGACCCGATAACTTGTTCAGCATGGAGTGGCCCCAGACTGCCAATCGATTTGGCTTCGTGTCTTTTCGTCTATTCATGATGTCTCAACCGGAATCCAGCCGCACGACGCATCAGGCTCGAGTCTGCGTGGCAGGAAATACGATAAACACGCTCAGACCCTGCTGTCCGTTTTTGAGTGTAACGCGCGCGCCGTGCCGAATAGCGACGGCCTGAACGAAGCGCAATCCGAACCCGTAGCCCGCAACGGGGCCGGTTGCGCCGCGTGCAACCAGCTCAGAGACGCTCTCACTGTCCGCGCCCGGTCCGGTGTCGGCGACGCACAAGGTGACCGAGCCTGCATCACGGGAAACTGTTACCGAGACGCTACCGCTGGGAGGCGTATGTTTCAGTGCATTGCTCAGAAGATTGGCAACGAGATTAGTTAGCAAGGGTGCACGGCCCAATATCGTTGCGGGGGTCTTCAGCAGCGACACGCTCAATGCGACACCCTTCTCGTCGTACGAATCCTGATACAACGTGACGGCCTCCATGACAGAATCCCCGAGGTCGACATGCTGCATCGCAAATCCTAGCGCCGAGTCGATTCTTGCCAACTCGAGTATTTCACTGAGTAGTGCTAGCAAAGCGTCCGCTGCTTTCCGGATCTGCTCATTCCCGGCGCTGATCGCAAGTTCCCGCAGTCGGCCCACTTCCTTGTTGAGTTCATGCGCTGCAGTTTGACTTACGGCATCCAGTCCCGTCATTAATCGAGAAATTTCATCCAGCGCCGTATTGATCTCGGTAGCCAGGGCGCCGAGTTCGTCGTCTCGCTCGACTTCGTTCGAGGGCACCCGGTTATTGACTGCACCGCTACGAACCTTCGCGAAGACAGCATTCAATACATTGACCCGAGCGCCAAAACGGCGCGCCAGCGCGCCGATGATCAGCGTTGAAAGCGCAGCCATCGCGATCGCGATAATGATCATTGTCGGAATAAAGCTTTGGTAGAGCGCGTCGTAGGTGGCCAGTCGGCGTCCTACAACCAGAGTAAAGCGGTTTCCGTGCACGCCCTTGACCTTCGCGATAATAGCGCCCGGTGCGGCACCCGCGTCAGACCCATCGAACCTTAGCCACCCTTCCGTGTAGGGCGTATTGGCGGGCCAGCCTGAAAGATTGCCGACCACCGCAGAGTGATCCTCGCGCAGCAGCAGATAGACGGAGAGAGACGGTCTTGCTGTCAGTTCATCTCGAACCGATAAATCGACATTCTTTGCATCCTCGTGCGGAAGAATCCTGAAGCTAATCGCATTGGCATAGCCGAATCCCTGATGCAGCTCACCGTGCTGATCGAGAATACGAATTTCTGCCTCGATGTCAGCGCGCGCCGATGCCTCGACAGCCTTGCCGACTGCCAGATAGGCAGCGCCGACTGCAGCGACTGCCAGAAGAAACGATAATGTGACATTGACAACCAGAACGCGTCGAAACAATGGGCGGCGAACCTTGGCTAGGTTTCTTGCGTCTGGCACCTACTTGTCACTCCTTGATGACGAGCCGAAAACCCAGCTCCTCGGCGATGATTCGGGGTCCGTTTGGCAAATCTTTGAGGCTTGACCGCAGCCTGGAAATTTCAGTGTTGATTACTGTGTCCTGGGGCGGTAATGCCTTGTTCTTTTTCCACACTTCACGCCACAGACTTGCGCGGCTGAGATACTCGCCCTTGAGGCCTGCCAGCATATTCAGGACGGCGAACGATTGGGGTCTCATCGAAATACGCTCTCCGTGCCAGAGTGCAACCTGGTTGATTGAACGCACTTCAAGCGGACCCCAGACGATAACGGATAGGGGTGAGCGCTGTGCCTCGGCCCGTCGCAGCAAAGCCTTTACTCGCGCGGTCAGCTCCCGAGGATCGAAAGGCTTGTCGATGTAATCATCCGCGCCAAGCTCCAGCCCGAGAATATGATCGTCGCTGGTGGCGAGCCGGCTGGCGATCAGGACGGGCGGGGCCGACATTTCGATTTCCCCGAACCAGGTCAGAAGATCGAGCCCGTGCTCGCTGCCGGCGAGCATTCGATCAAGCACCACGAGGTCGATGCTGCGTTTAGTCAATAATTCGCGCGCACCCTGCACCGTGTCGGTATGCAGCCCGCTGCCGCCCAGTCTCTGGATCTGGCGAAGTACCAGTTCTGCATCGGACCTCTCGTCCTCGACAACCAGCACGGTGACCCCAGAGAGCGCTTTTGATTCCGCGTTTTCGCGTGTCTCGCTATCGACTGTCAATGCGCGCTCCTTTAACGATGACCGACGCGGCAGTTTACGCTATATTCAAGTGCCTCAGACCTAACCTATTCGGTTATGCGCATCGATATTGAATTGACATCGTCCATTAACGAGCCACGTGTGGCGCGAGGAGTCGGCCTGTTGCTGTGTTGTGCGGCGTTTATATCCGGCTGTGTTTCGCACAGCGCAGAAAAGACTGGTGAAAGCCCCCGAGACGAGCGCGAACGCACTCTCGTCGACCGCACTGTCAGCGTACTCGAGGAGGCGTCGCGGGCGTTCGAGATCGCGCGAGCGGCAGGCGATGCTCCTGCAATGGTCCGCGCGGCGTTACAACGCCTCGAGGTTTCGAATACTTTTCTGTCCGAATCGGCGGCCACGCGTCTGTCAGAAAAAACGCTCGAGATGATACGCCTGGCGAGGATCGTCGCGGCGGACAACACGCAGATGCAGACGGAGATCGACCAGATCTTGTCGGCGATTGATCTGGACCCGGAACAGCGGTTGAGCCATCTCGGCAAACTGGGTAACTTCACAGGTGCGCTCAAGAGTCAGCGGCTGACAACCTATACGCTCGCAGCAACACATAGCAGACACTTTCGGGTCGGCGTCTCCTCCGACAACGGCGCGATCGTCTATGTAGAGGCACCGGCAAGCAGTGGTGTGACGTTGCGGGTCGTTGAGGAAAACGAGACGTCGGTGTGCAGCGACTCAAGCCGGCATGGCATGCTGATCTGTCGGTGGCGTCCGTCAAACGATGGCATCGCGAAAATCATTCTGCATAACGCCAGCGCTTTTGAAGTCCCCGTCCTGATGATTACCAACGCGT
The DNA here is from genome assembly GCF_000153125.2 of Congregibacter litoralis KT71. Classification (NCBI taxonomy): domain Bacteria; kingdom Pseudomonadati; phylum Pseudomonadota; class Gammaproteobacteria; order Cellvibrionales; family Halieaceae; genus Congregibacter; species Congregibacter litoralis. The sequence continues at coordinate 3,636,575 of NZ_CM002299.1, read as the reverse complement.
CTATACTGCCGGGCGACTAACGAGCAGGCCCTTTCTGCGGCTGCGCACCCGGTGCGGCTCCGCGAATCGCTTTTTCCCGGTCCTCGGATAATGCCGCGTTGATCTCCTGCTCAAAGAGTCGTTTTTGTTGCGGCGTGGACATCGCGTACGCCGGTATATCGGCCGCGAAGAAGCGCTCTTCTGCGTGTTCCTGCAGGTAGTCCAGTAACTTGCCGACGGGCAGCGGTTTTGACGGATCGCCAACCGCGGTCCTCAAAGCCTCGTCGTTATCGGCATAGAATTGATTCCTCAGCTCGCTGCCATCTCGCTTCAGGACGAAGAACAGGTTGCTCCCGGTGTTTTGCTCACTGGCCGTTGTCATGTTGCCGGTCTCATCATTCAAGCGAAGCGTTTCGCCAGGAATGCTCGCCAGTATGAGTTCGGTACCCGGGATGGCCGCGAAAATGGCAACGCCTTTCAGGACGCGTACGGCTGCGTCACCGTCGTCGAATACGGTCAAGGACTTGAATGCAAAATTTGCCGACGCCAGTTGCTCTTTGCTTGATGCGTGCCCGGGTGGCCGATAGGGCCAGCTATCGGTTCGCGGCGCGAAGCTAATGCTGGCGATACTCCGTTGCTCACCTACCCAACCGTAGTAGCCGGCCAGCGCAGCGACCTGTTCCTGGCTGAGCACTGTTTTCTCGTACACGGCCAGTCGGTCTGTGGTCGCAAGACATGATGTCAGCGCGATCGCAATGATGGCGCCAAAGATTGCGCGCCACAAAGCTGGCGATAAGATGCGTCTGTCAGAGATCATTCAACCATCAGTATAGTGCATTTGCAGCAGCAAATCTGAACTAACCGAAATTGTGACGTGACTTTCAATGTTCCCGATCCTACGATGTGATCCATGCTGGAAGACTCGACACGAAAAGCGCCCCGTAGCAAGAGCCTTTACCGGCTTGTCTGCCTTTTGAGCGTTTGCCTGTTGCCAATTCCCGCGGCTGCTCAGAACTACGGCAACCGGGTGGAAGTATGCAACAAGGGTGACATCGAACTGAGTTACATATACTTCGCGACCAATAGTTCTCTTTTTGGCGGTGAGCAGGCGAAAATTTCGGGTTGGTACACGATAGAGCCGCGCGACTGTAAGAATATAAACCACACAGGTTTCGATACCATTGCAGTCGGTTTTCTTCAAGTGAACGACAAGGGCGTGCGCGGTAATCCCGTCTATATTCTTGAAGATGTGACGGCTGCCGGCGACACGAAATGGGCGCCTTCAGTGATTTGTGCACCAACGAATGGTTCTTTGAGTTACAAGAGCGGACTGGGTGTGGTCCGGGACAGGTACACACCACCGTGTGACGAAGGGTTCGCCCCATATCGGATGTCATTCGGCGTCATTCCCAATGACGTTTTCCCGACATTCAACCTCAAGCCGAAAGGCTCCGATGCACTGAACGTTTGGCCATCGGCAGGCGCTGGTCAAGCGGCGGTCGCCCGGTCGGAGAGCAAACCGGAAATGAGTGGTCTGGAAGTCGCGGCGCGTATCGCGATCGGTGCGGCGAAGGGTCTTGAGGACGGGAAGGTGCGCAAGCTGTCCGCGTCTTGCGAAGACAGCGCCCTGGTTTTTGTTTTCAGCTTTTCGCAGGAAGGGCCGGCCAAAGCGTGCGAGTGTTTCTCGCGCCAGATTGTGCGCGGAGAGCCTTCAGCTGTGGTCTCGCGTTTGATTACCGAGGTTGAGGCGGGCGGCGATTTCGATGCAGCAACTGAAGATCTACCCAGACAGAATGTCGAGCGCTATCTGGAGAGCTGCATCTCGGCGCCCAAATGAGAATCGTTTTGCGCCGCAGGTTTAGCTGGCGGACTATCGGAAAGCAATCATTGCAAGCTGGAAAGCTCCTCCTGCTGTGCATGTCCGTGCTGATGATTTCGTGCAGTGAGGATCCCGCTACCGCCGCGGGACAGGCGGAATCGAATTCTGTGGCGATTGCGGACGGGTCGTTAAGCGTTATTGTTGAGCCGGATCGCATCGAGGGAAGCGGCGATTACGATCTCGCCGAAGTACCGGTGGTACTACATCAAGTTGATGATGCGGTGAACGGACTGACTTTTCCTGCAGAGAGTCTTGTGTTAGCGGTGGCCCTCAATCGTGATGTTTTGCTTATTGATGCAGTGTCCGGCAGACAGGCGACCCGCTTCGAACGATGCCAGTCCTGCAGTAGCGTGCACATCACGCGATCGGATGACGACGCGGAATTCCTGATGCTTGGTCGCGCAAGAGATTCCGGTGCCGCGTACGACTTAGCGACCGGCAAGATGTTGCGAAAATTGACGGGGCCTGACTACCGCGCGGCCTACGCGCCGGATCGAACACTACTGCTGTCAGTCATGGATCGCCAGGCTGTTATTGAAGCCCCGGCTTCTGATCGCCTGGTTTGGGAATCCGGCGTCATCAGGGTTGGCGCAGTCGACTACGCACCCGATGGGTCGCGCTTCGTAATCTCCGCGGATGGTGATGGCGATGGCGACTCGCGCTCCGGTGGGAAGGTGCTGATCTATGATGCAGCAACACGGCTGCCGGAGACGCGTATCGATTTCTCGCGCGCCACATTTAACCATCTCGGCTTTGCCCCGGACAGCAAACGTATGGTTCTGGGTTCATACAAGAGTCGTGTCGTTGTTTGGGATTTTCAGAAAAACGCTGCGCACTGCCGCTTTGACAGCGACAAGGACGGACACGGACTTCGCATTCTCAAGCTGAGCCCAAAGGGGCGCCTGATTGCGACAGGGGGCGGAACCGACCGCTGGGGCTATGTGCGAGTGTGGGATGCCGAGACCTGTACTTTGCGGGCAGAGGTGAACCTGCGCAAACGCGTCGGCAGTCTCAGTTTTCACAAGAGCAAGCCGCTCTTGGCGGCGGGCTCGTGGAGTGGCGAGATCGCGATTATTGATTTGGATGCGCTCGAATAGATTGATCGCGATCAATCGTGTCATCCAGCCCTTGTTGTACCGATTGCCTGTCCCCGTTCCGGCGCTGATGTCGTGCGGCCTGTTTGATTTCATCGGAATACACCCGGTGCTCCATGCCAGAGTGTCCTCGCTTTCCACCTGACCCACCTTCACTTGGGACTTTTTTCAGAGTTCTCATTGCTTTCTGATCCTTGCAGGCCGGTTGCGAACTGCATTGCTGTTTCCTTGTCTTCGAGCTTAAATTGTAAACGACCGTGCTACCTCGAGCAGCTAACCATTGCGGTTAGTTGTGCTGCATCGAGCAACTAACCGCAATGGTTAGCTGACCTAATGGTCTATTCGAACTAAGCTTGATCTTCGTAGCAGGCCTGCGGAATGCAGGAAAGGCAGAGGCAGGGATGAATAGTTATAAACGTGTAATCGCGATTCTCGTGGCCGGCCTGTTATGCAATCATGCGCCAGCAGCTGGCGTTTTCTCTAACTGCTTCGTGCCGGACATAGTCAAGGCGTTTGGCCTGAAACGGTTTCCCGGACCCGATGAGCTCTCTGTTATCGGGTACGGGTTAGTCGAAAGCATTCCGCAATCAGGACAAACCGAGCGGCCACCGATGCTGCGATTCTCGGTGCTCGCGAACCGGCGTGTGTTGGGGTCGAGTGAGGTGATCTTCTTCCGAAGCGATGTATCGGCTTGTCTGTCGAGGGCCAATTTGTCGCGACCTGTTGCAAAGACGAAAGGCAGGAGGTTTATACTGGAGCATCAGGTTGGCGAAGTCTGTCCTTCGGGCAACGCTTTGATGGACGCGACTATCGTGGAGATCAATCCGTGTAAGGCGGAGTGCGAGCCTCGGAGCAGAAGCTCGGTCATATTCCTGGGACCCGAGGCGGTGGAAGGTGTCACGATTCTCGATATGCCGTACTTTGGCGGTGAAATTCATCTACGCGATGTATCGATGATTTGGCAGAAAAGCCCTTCCTTACCGAAGGTGATGCATGGGTACACACGATAAAGCTGGCGGATCTAATCGACAATTCAGAGTCAATTCAGTCACACGACCCGGAATTTGCCAAGGTGTATATGGCGGAGAAACAGCTTCTGCTTTCGGTCATGTCGGACGGCCATCCAACCCTGTTGGCGCGAATATTAAGGATTGATAACCAGAACATGCATAACAATACTATTCTAACCACTGACTTTTGCTTATCGGTATTCTCTGGCGCGGGCACGCGCTTGCTGTCGTTGTTGCTGTTGCTATCGGTGGTTGGTCTGGCCGGGTCAGGAACACCGGCCTATGCTAAAGGAAACGATGTCGGCTGGCTAAGGCCACTGGTTGGCACATGGAAGATCGAACTGCCAACCGGCCCTGCGGAAATCGCGATATGGGAGCGGCAGGCCCGAACAGATGTGCCATCGAAAAGCGCGTTCACAATCATCCATGGCATCGTGCGCACACCGGATGGCAAATGCGCCTTCGAGTTTGAGGAGGCGCGTAATGGATTGCCGACTCGCTATCCTCGGAATCAAGCACCCGAGGACGTACATCTTCGTGCCTATTTCGGCTTTCGGATTATCCCCGAGAAGTGGATGACCGAGTTCGTTTTGCCCAGTGATCCGAAACCACAATGGACTCATAGAGACCCCACTGCAGATCGCTCCGAGGTTGTGGAGTGGGGGCAACGCGTGGACGAACGTAAGCGCGCTTGCACAAACCGCATCAACGAGTTCTATCTCTATTCTACTGAAGAAGTGGGTAAGGAGTGGGTTGCAGAGACGCAATCACGACTCCGTGACACCGACGGCGTATCCGCGTTCCGAATGCAGAAAGTGTCCGCATCACCTGGGATGGAAAAGCTAATACAGGTATACAAGTCACAATATGCCGGCAGTGCATCGGCGCGAACGCGCTGGCCTTCCGAGCGGGATCTCGCAGCTATTCTGAACCCGGCATTAGCACCGACGCCTGCACCATCACGAAACAGCCAGTGTAACCAGCAGCGCATGGCTGCCGCTTATCGTTTGGCGAAAGAAACGCCGTACATCAAGTTAGAGGTACGCCCGGTAGACGATGCAAGCGTTGCCGTTACCCAACACAAGGTCCGGGGATATAACATGAAGGCGGAGACAGACGTTGTCTACTATCCTCGGCAAGCGGGTATTGATTGGCAGGCCTTGTCTCTTATCGGTTCTTCAGGGGGCATGCCAGAGACGGTCTGCGCAGCAGCCGACACGCTCCATGCCTTTATGGATGGAATCAGCGCAGGCACACTTGCGTCGCTCGACAGCGCAACTGGCGATATGAACGCACCCGACACGTACGATGGTCTTTATTGGGTAGATAAACACGGCGTCGGTCGCATTACGATAAGCACAGCCTTCGGTGCCCAGAGCTACATCACACGCGTATTCGGCTCGAGCTCCAATTTCATGCCGGGCGAAAAAACCCACGTGGTGCGTGAGATGCCAGCGTCGTCCAAGATCACGTTTATCCCTAATATCAAGGATACGGTCTCTGGCGAAATAATGTCCGCCGCAGGACTGGGGGTACTGGATACCGCAAGAATCGAATTTGACAGCACTGCCAGCGACTGGATCAAGACAAATACCTACGTTGGAAAGATCGAATCCCACGAAGCCTCGGTGTGTGCGGGTTGGCGCGGCAAGCCGACGCGCAAAGAGTGCGCGCAACCTGTTACGAATTCAGAGCGTACGAAGGAGGTGTACCTGGTTGCAGATGAAGCGCTGGCGATCAGGATGTTCAAGAACATATCGCCGGATAGCAGTACGTGGGCGCAATCACTCGAATCCGACCCTTGCACCAGTGGACCTTTTTGCGGGCCGAATGGCTCCAGGTTTCTCCGTGCCATCTATCTGGGCGACGATGACAGCGTGCGTGAAATCGAACCAACGCTGATTTCGACGTCGACCAAAGTTCTGCAAGACTATGCAAAACGGACCGGTGGTGACGGCAATGAGCGTATTACCGTACTGAATCATCTGATCGACGAGTACATGTACGACTACCAGAACCACCCCGAGGCATGCCTCAATGAGGGCGCGCAAGAGATGGTTTTTGAGCGTACAACCAACACGATAGTTTTGCAAAATGGTCTTGGTCAGGTCGTCGACAAATTCGGCGGTGCGGAGTTGTATGGCCGCTATTTAATTAACGAAGAGTTTGTTGAGATATGCACTGCTTATTGCGATGTACGAGAGGCCTCAATAGTTGGCAGTCTAATAGGCAGTATTCTTGAAGGCCCCGCCTACGTTCGTGAGGTTCGCAAGATGAAAGCCTTTAGTGATGAGTATCAATGCAACTCTCCGGAAATGAAGCAGTTCGAAAGCAACTTCATCGACGTGTTCAAGACTGTGCATCCAGCAAGGTTCAAGGACCGGGTGCCTCGGCAGGTGAGCTGGTACTAGCCGTCCGGCGGTGTCAAGGTCCAGGTGTGCTTGTTGTAAGCGCGCCAGTGGACACTCTTAAACAGAATTAAGGAAAGTACGTCATGTTTCATAAAATTCTGCTGGTCTTTGTTTTTACCGTAATGATGCTTTCGCCGGCCGGTGCTCAAGATATTCCACCGCATGGTTGGACGATCCGGTATTCACAAAACAGCCTTTATTTAACCCGTCCTGATTTACCCAATATACGTGTAGCCGTCGTTAGTGATATTCGTGAAGAATTATCCCAAGATGAAAAGTTTGAGCATGTAAAAACGTTTTTCGCAGAGCGTGCCAACTGCCCTTCGCTGGCAAAGGCAGAGACGAATAAGGCCATGAGCGGATTCTCTGCAAGAAGTGCAGGCGCTGTGGCGCGCTGTAAGCTGATTTCTATGGCGCATTGGGTAAAAGGCGGTTTGCAGACCGCGCTTATTCTCAATGAGGCTGTCAATGAAGATAAATTGCTGGGGGGGATACCAAGTCGCCGCTCAATTTCCGCAAATGGATATATCGCCAATGCTATCCAGCAGGATATCGTGCAGTTTTTCATTACGCGGTATCAAATCGCGCAAAGTAAAATGCCAATAGAGCAAGTTAAGGCACAAATTACAGCTGAGGGGCTTGCCAGTTTGTATCCACATCAACACAAGCCTCAAAACATAGTGCGATTAACCGCCGATAACGGGATTGATGCTATTTCTAATGCTCTCGTTACCGGCGCGTACGCGCTTATGCTTTTTCCCAAACGCAAGCAAGACGCGCATGCAACCGCCGTACCCTGTATGCAATGGGATGCAAAATTGTTTCAGCCTTACAAAATCGAATCGCCTTGGCATGAAGCGCAAGAATGCGAGCGTTGGTTCTGGAAGTGGAAAGATGGGCAGAAAGGTAAGGGCATAGAGATCAGAACATTATCACGATCCGATCCTTGGGTTTCTCGCGGCTTCATTGTAGAAAATATAAAGAAGGGTCGCCTTTCTATTGGTCAGTTGTATAAGCCATTTGCAAAAGGACAGCGTTTGGATTTGAAGATCGGTGGCACGCGCAATACGATGCACAAAATCGTTGATGGTGGCCGCGCCTTGTCTACACTCGCCCCCTATGAGCTTATATTGCTGCCTGATGGTCGGTTTATGGCGGGGACATTGCGTGCTTCTTCGCTACCAGACGGCAAAACATCGGGTCCTGCTCAGGGACAGTATTATTTCGATGGCCACGCAGTGACATTATTGCTGGATTCAGGACATGTCATATATGGCTTTGCAGGCTGGCTTCCCTACAAGGATGAAACGAACCTGACGTTTCGTTCTATCGTGAACATCAACGGATGGATATATACCACTTATTGTCGTGATGGCATGAAAATATGCGAATAGATGAACAAATATTATAGAGGTAAATTAAGAATCAGCCGTGAAATACCGCTGATTTTGGTTGTTTCCAAAAGCAAGTTGATCTGTTTGTTGCGTGGCTATACATCCATGCCAGGAATGTTGTTTAAATCTGCACGAAGTTCTGTTTCTTGCGCACGGACTTCGAAATCGGAGTTTTCGATATTCGTTGCCATGTTGCTTTCTGTAATGGTTTGAACATCAGGAAGCGAATCTCTGACGGCAAGCAGTGGATCGGTACACTGAAATGCGCTACGACTGCCTCAACATTTCCGATATTGCCGGCTCGCATCAGCGTCATTAACGAACACGCTAGTACAACTATTATTACAGCTGGCTGTTCGCTGTCCCCATAGGGTACAAAATATGATCAAAGTAGAACGCACGGAATATGGATTCGGAACATTCAATTGTTCCCTTGAAGAGTGGGAAGCCATAAAAACTATCGTACGCTATTGCGCCAATAATTATCGTGCAACGGAGTTGATTTACAGCATCCCGGGTCCCGAGGAGCACAGAAGAGGCAAAGTTGAAGACCTCAGTGAGATTATGGACCACCTGTGGGATAGCCCACCTATCGAAACAATGCCGAGGGATCAAATCTTCCTGATCAATCAGTGCGTAATTGAATTCGATGGCAAAGATGTACCGGACATAGACCAGAACATCGTCGCGGGTCTGGCGCAGCAACTGCACGATTTAGGTGTTTATGATGTCTTTGACGACGACAATGTCACGGATGAACAATGGGAAGAATGGGCGAAAGAGGGCAGGCTTCAAAAGACCTCTTCCTGGGTCTGCAAGCTACATGACGGGCAAGTTGATAAAGCAGGCCGGCCATATGCTGAGCACGTTCTTCGTGTTTATGAACGTGTGCGCGAAACTTTTCCTGATGCAAACGAAGACGCACTGCATGCGGCTCTGTTACACGATGTAATCGAAGACTGCGACATAACTTCTGATGATTTGCGAAAACACCATTATTCGGAAGATACAATTAAAATTGTCGAGGCTGTGACCAAGAGTGCTGATGATGGTTTAACGTATGCGGAGCGGATAGAAAGCCTAGCGGAACGCGGCCCGCTGGGGGCTGTTCAGGTGAAGCTTTGCGACTTGATGGATAACAGCGACCCTGAGCGTTTAAAGGCATTACCTGAAGAGAAGGCCGCATCACTGTCTAAAAGGTATAGCCGAGCCATTGAAGTACTGAAGACACGTTTGGAACAAGCAAACTAAAAAGCAGGAATGCAGAAATGTAGTCGCGGAGCTGGTTTCCATCGTTATCAAGTCTCGCTTCTGGTCCTGAACGAATCAGGAAATTGTAATCCCCCCATTTCTAACCGCTGTTACGAGTAGAGCTTAAGCAGCCATTGCTAGCTTCTGGTTTGGGGTAACGCCGATACCGATGGATGAGGCACCTCTTGAACTATCGCCGGTAATTTTTTAGGCCGCTTCCGGTCAGGCTTGCTATTCTTTTTGAACTCAACAAGACGGCGGAATCCAGATGCGCGTAATTGTTTCTTGTTTATTGGTCCTCCTGCCCATTGCCGGGCAAGCAGCCGACGAGCTAGAAGGGCTAGCCGGGGACAGCGAGAAAGCGGTCTACTGCCTTTATACCAATACGGTAAGTATGCAGTTGCAGGGCGCGCTGATGACAGACGCGAGCAAGGCATCGGAGATGATGCGCACAGCGGGACGCTGGCAGACGGTTATCGGGGGGGCTGGCCGCTGACCCAACGGTGCAGCGCAATGCGATGCAGAATGCGACAACGAGACTGAGCAGACACCGTACCGGGACGGCACGACCCAGGTGGCCTTCGAACCGGCGGATTGGATGACGCACATCCCTGTGCGTCACCCTCCGGGCGACCTGCGGTCGTCCAAATCGGCTCTCCCGCCGATTTGCCGTTGCCCGTCTGGCGGCGCTGGTGCCAAAGCCGAGGGTCAACCTCACCCGCTACCATGGCGTTCTCGCTCCAAACCACCGCTGGCGTGGGCTCGTCACGCCCGCGAGACGCGGGAAGGGCATCAAGTCTATCTCCAACGCAGAAGTCCGCACATCCGCGGAGCGCCACACCCATAAAGAGGGGTGGGCCCTGCCGCTATGACCTGGGCTCAGCGGCTAAAGCGTGTTTTCAACATCGACATGCCCCAGGGCACCCTCTCTTGGCGCTTCGCGCCAATTCACCTTGTCGAGGTCTGCAGTCTTTGTGGCGGATCTGTCAGGGTCATCGCATGTATCGAGGACCAGGACGTCATCGACCGGATCCTCGATCAGCTGCGCCAGAAAGAACAGGAAACACCGACTCGGCCATTGCTGGTGCCACCGAGCAGAGCGCCGCCGGGTGCGTTGCCGCTTTTCGCTGGCAAGGATTTCAAGCCAACAGCATCCGACTAGCAAGGACGCCAGGGAAACGGCACGGCACGAGCGGTTGCGCGCGTTCGTTCAGAATTGACCGGATAGGAATGGCATTTCCAACACCGCGAACAGGGTTTTCGGGTCAATAGATGGAAACTTCGACAGGTCTGCAGGTGCGGTCAGCACAATCAGCGAGGATGTCTACTCCCGATAGGACCTTTATCCGTCCTATACCCTTTTCTGGCTGCAGCAGCCCTGTCCAGATCATAGGTCGCCTGAAGGTTGATCCACAGCTTTGGCGATGTCCCAAGCGCATCCGCGAGGTCCAAGGCCGCATCGGCTGCAATGCCCCGCTTCCCACGAATCAATTCGTTGAGTCGCGCCTTGGTCCAGCCAATTTTCCGCGCGAACGCAGCCTGGCTCATGCCCTGGGGTTCGAGAAACTCCTCCAGCAACATTTCGCCAGGATGAAACGGATTTTTCGATTGTCTGTCCACGGCCTTCCCCTACCTGTGGTAGTCCACTATCTGTACGTCGTGTGACTGCCCACCGCTCCAGCGGCAAACCAGTCGCCATTGATCGTTGATGCGGATCGAGTGAAATCCCTTCAAATTGCCTTTCAGGGCCTCAAGCCGATTGCCGGGCAGAACCCTCACGATAGCATTTTCACCTAAAGCGATCTCCCGCGAGCTTCGCATCGCGGATGCCGGTGAACTTGGCTCGCGGGTCGAACGCGAAACCACTACAACCGACGGGAGGCTCCCGCCATGACACTGCGCATTGCCGCAACTCTCGCTTACAACAGTTCCGGTGCGTTATCGCCTGTCCGGTTCAGAGCGGCGAGCAATGGTCCGGACCGGTTGCCGTAGAGAGTGAACCCGTCGAACCAAGGCAGTGCGCGGGCGATACGCGTCCTCGGAGCAGGGTGTTCGTGATGACTAGTGACGACCTGCCGGTTGCGTCCGAAATCGAGGAGGTGGATGTGTCGCAGCAGCAACAGGACGTGCAAATTTTTCAGGCGCCGGATGGCCAGATTCGCCTTGATGTGAAGTTTCAGCAGGATACGGTTTGGCTGACGCAGGCGCAGATGACGGTGCTGTTCGAGCGCGATCAGTCGGTGATTTCCCGACACATTAATAACGTTTTCAAGGACGGTGAATTATCGGCCGAAAGCAATATGCAAAAAATGCATATTGCTCACTCTGACAAAACGACAGCCTGTTACTCGTTGGACGTCATCATTTCGGTAGGATACCGCGTCAAATCGCAGCGCGGCGTGCAGTTCCGCCAATGGGCCACCGGCGTATTACGCCAACACCTCGTGGATGGCTACACCCTGAACCAGCAACGACTTGAAGGGCGCGAAGTCGAGGTTGAGCAGGCGCTCGATCCGCTTTCTCGTACCCTGGCTAACCAGCAGCTCGTGAGCGCCAAAGGTGAGGCGGTCTTGCAGGTGATTGCCGAATACGCGCGCAGTTGGAGCTTATTGCAGGGCTATGATGAGCGGAGTCTGTCTGGTCAGTCTAAACGCGCAGGCTGGTCTGAGTGTTCAGGTCAATTCGTCCAGAATTGACGCAAGATCTCGAGAACCATGGACAAATTCGAGCACTAGAATTTCATCGAAGGTATTGCGGTAGATGATGTAGTGTCGGCCTTCTCGGTAATACTCAAGATCAATCACGTCGCGTTGCCCGGCAAGGAGGCCGTTGCACGACCGCCCGTGTGGCGGTTCGTTGGCGGCAAGTGCCGCTAACCGACTGATGAGTTGATCTTTATACCGCTCGGCCTGTTCGATACCGAGGTGTTCGATCGTCCAGCTGAGAATATCCTCAAGAGTCTGTTCGGCCTGCCGCGTTAGTCGATAACCTCTCATCGACCATGCTTGAGGACAGCACGGCTAAGTACTCTTTCAATAGCCTCTTCACCTGACCCCTTGGCGAACTCTCCTCGTTCTACTTGATCAAACCCTGCGATAACGCCGGCCCGGATATTTGCCAGCTCAAATTCCCGTTGCTTTATCCTATCCTCCAGCAACCGCAGTCCTTCTCGCAGGATCTCGCTCGCGTTTTGGTATCGGCCGTCTTCGACCAGTTTTCCGACGAATTTCTCCTGCTGTTCTGTTAAAACCACGTTTCTGGTTGGCATATGTCACCTCACGGAGTTGATGGAGATAGTAGCAGTGTTGGCAATATATGCCAATTGTGCCTGGCGTGTTGAAAGGTTAGCGGGTAAAGCCGCCCGGTACTTGCGGGAGATATGCGGGACTTGTCGTGATTTGTTGTGCTCTGTAGTGGGAAATGCGCTGTGGGTGCTCGAACTTAAGTTAATAAAATCAGTCGGTTAAAAATATCCAGCACGATTCATAATGCTGGGGTCGGTGGTTCAAGTCCACCCGTAGCTACCATTTTTCTTCTTATTTTTCAGTATCTTACAGCACCCGCAAAATCCGTCAATAGCCCTGTTCGAGGGCTGGTGACCAAATGGTGACCATATGGTGACCACTTTGAAAAAGTGACCCCAACATTGGGTCATGCCGTAGTCAGTCTCTTTTCATCGCGGTTGGTGACCACTAGTGACCATCATCCTCAAAGTGACCCCAGCATTTACGCTTCTTGGTCAGCGATTTTTGATTCAATTTTAGAGTGCATTGAGCCCGCCGTGGTCACGGTGACTGAGGTTGGCGAATCGCGTCTGACCGACCGATCTGCGGGCAACGGGTAAATCACTACTTTCAGTAGTCCTCGTTGCGTTTCCCGCCCCAATGCAAGCGCATGAATTTTGTGCCTGTCTGACTGCATAGGCCGGCGCGCCGCGCACAACCTGCGGTTGCGCGCGGCGATATGTAGTGGGTGAAAACTATAGCTTTTGCTCCAGATAACGCTCGGGAATCCTTCGGATTTACCGCCGTTTCCCTCCGACAAGCAGGATTCTGTATCACCGGTAGGTTCATCTCATCGGCAGGAAATTCGCAGCACAGTGCTCGGATAGGCCGAATTTTGGAGATGGACCTATGGATGCAGCAACGACCTACCTCACGACTGAGGAACTCTCATCGCGCATTAAGTACGACGCGCGAACCATTCGAAACCAGCTGAAGGACTCCGTGCTCCTGGAGGGAGTCCACTACATCCGCCCCTTCGGCGGACGCAAGATCCTGTACCTCTGGGAACGCATTGAAGAGGACATGCAGCGCCCCAGTCACGTAGGCCAGCTCATGGCCGGCATTCAATAGGAGGCTGGTGATGGGATCTATTAACGTTCGTAAAGAGAAGTTGTACTTTGATTTTCGTTACCGCGGTGTGCGGTGTCGCGAGCAAACCAATCTCGCCGATAAGCCCGCCAACCGCAAACGGATGAAAGACATCCTGCAGCGCGTCGAAAGTGAAATCGTGCTGGGTACCTTCGACTACGCGGCTTATTTTCCCGAGTCGCCTAACGCTGCCCGGTTTGCTGATCACGACAAACAGATCGAGCAGCGCTCGGCCAAAACGCCGACCTTTAAGGCCTTTGCCGACCAGTGGATGGAAGAGAACCGTATTGGTTGGAAGCCTTCCTACATCAATACGCTGGAGCACTCACTCAGCAAGCATGTGATACCCGCTTTTGGATCGGTGCCTATGAGCGCGATCAGCAAGGAAGACATCCTCGCCTTTCGTAATCAGTTGGCCCGTATCCCTCGCAAAGATGGGTCAGTGGGCCTTTCGGCGGCCCGGATCAACACGGTCATGGTGCCATTACGCCAGGTCATGCGAGAGGCCTCAGAACGCTTTGGCTTCGACAATCCCTATCAGGGCATCAAGCTCCTCAAGGTCCCCAGAACCAAAGTCGAGCCGTTTACGCTGGATGAGGTGAAGGCGGTCCTTGATGGTGTACGAGAGGACTTTCATGCGTACATGACCGTTCGCTTCTTTACCGGCATGCGCACAGGCGAAATCCATGGCCTGAAGTGGAAATACATCGATTTTAAGCAGCGCATGATTCTTGTGCGCGAGAGCTTTGTCGCTGGCGCAATGACGGACACGAAGACGGAAGAGTCGGCCCGAGACATCCCGATGTCGGACGAGGTCTACGCAGCGCTACAGGCGCAGTACAAGCGTACGGGGAAGCTCGACCTGGTGTTCTGCAGCGGCTCTGGCGAGCCACTGTCGATCAATAACGTCTGCAAGCGGGTCTGGTACCCCTTACTCGCGCTACTCAAGATCCCCAAACGCCCTCCGTATCAAACGCGACATACCGCTGCCACGTTGTGGCTGGCTGCAGGAGAAAACCCGCTTTGGGTGGCTCAGATGTTGGGTCATAGCGATTCCGCGATCACCCACAAGCGCTATGCACGTTGGATACCAAACCTTACTCGCCAGGACGGCTCGGCCTTCGCTGCGCTCTGGGCGGCTCACACCCAAACCCAAGCTGATGACTCATCCGATGAAGGAGTTTCCCAATGAACGATTACGTTGATCCGTCTTCATGTAACGGTAACTACCCACGCGGGTTGGTCAGTCGCACATGCGAAGCCGCTGAAGATCTAGAGGCCGCGAACGCAGCGCTTGAAGATGCCCGAGAGTGGTTGGCGGTCGCTCAGCGACGGGAGAGAGGTGCGACTATCGACCGAACGGGAGCGGAATCGCACTATAACCGTAAGGTGAACCGGTTAGCGACCTGGGTCTGCCGATGTTTTCATATCCACCCGTTCGAGAGGGGGCTGGTCTGTGCATTCGGTGCCCCGAATGCGCGTGACAACCAGAGTGCAGCGGCGCTCTGGATTGATCAGTACATTTACGAGTTAGCGGCACGCCTGGAGCCGCCTAGCGACTATGGACTTTTTCTGGCAGTCCAAAAGCATCTTTGCAGGCATGTTCCGCATCACCAAGTCGGCAACCTGGATGACCTCCTTGATGACCTTCTTGATGGTATGGAGGGGGAGTAGGGGCATGAGCGAATTCAACTTTTGGATGATCATGTTCGGGGTTTATGTGGTCGCGTACTACGTACGCGACCTCCGTCGGCTGCACAAGCGTGTCAAAACCCTAAGTCCCGAATGTTCCTGTTGGGCCACGTGGTTAGCTCTGGGGCTGAGCAAACGATTGCTGCTATCCACAGCCAGGAGCGTTGCGCAGTCGATGTGCGCATTAGTGGGTGTTTCCATTGTCAGTGGGGACTTTGATGGTGAGCGTGTGGAGTAGCATCTGAAAACGGCCCGCTTGCACTAAAATCTGACTCTCCACGCCGGCCCAAGCTATATGATCGACCTTGAATTTTAGTTTCGCAGGTGGGCCAATCTGAGATGCGATCATCCTAGGCAGGTGGCTCAATATTCGATGCACACTAACAAGTTAATTTTTCTGTTGACCTCATACTAATGTTTCCAACGGTGTGAACGCCTCTTGAAAACCAAATGCACCAGGCCCGAACACTTCAAGACACTCGGGGCGACGCATCACAGGGTCAGCACTGACACCGATGATCTTCAGTCGCTGGCCGTATTTCAAACGCTCTCCGGTTAGAGGCTCAGCGGTTTCCCGATCCAGTGCAGCAAGCAGGTCAGGTACGATACATACGGTTTTTCCATTGTGCTGAGCACGTAAATACTCGTTCTGAAGCTCTATGGTGAAATGATCATTCGAATCGTGTAGTGCGATCATCTCCACGACAGCAAAGTGCCAGCCATCTCGCGTTTCGCGCTTTACATCCACTATTTTTCCGTCAAACAATAGGGAAGCATGTCTTCCGATCCCCGGGTTGTGCAACATATCCAGTAGGGCAGATACGGGGTCGCCGCTTGATTGACGTGCCTTGCGAATTGTCGCGCCAATAGACATGGAGTAGTTGATGGAGCCGTGGATTGCCTTCGCTTTTACATCGGCACCCGACATCGGATAGAGGCATCCATAAGTCATAGCACCTAATGCTCCGGTCACCACCCGTGCAATGTCCTCCACTTTGCGATCGGAGCTAGCACTATCAATAATCACTGTGTCGCCCAGTTCATTGGCCAGTACCATCGGGCAGGCACGGCTTCCGTATACGCTGTAGGTCACCATATCGATATGAGGGAAGGCACGGCCCATACCGTCGGCGTTGATAACGGGGAGGCCCATTTGTGCGCCCAGCGCCAGGGGAATTACCGAGTTCAGGCCGCCAACCTCCGCAGGAATGATTGCGTCTACTGAGCGTCCAAGATGTTTTTCAAGAGTCTGGAGTAGGCTGCGGCAAACATCGTTGGCTTGCAGGTGTTCGACCAGTACCGTAGGTGCACCGATGCCCGCTACACATACGACAAAAGCGTCGTCAGGCAGATCGGTCGCGTCGATAACATCGACTGCGCGACCCTCGCGAAGCTCTTGCTTTAACAACAGTTCCCCGATGTATGGGTCGCCGCCGCCACCGGTGCCGAGCAGCACCGCTCCCCGAGTGAGATCCTGAACCTGCTCAATTGAATCTATGCGCATACTCATCACCGGTCTGCCGCCAGGTTGAGGTCCCCAACTACGCGGACTCGAAGGTCTACGGCCGCAGTTTCCATGTAAGGCATTGGGAACTCCTCAATTTCTACTACGGAAATGGTCTCAGGAATGGCACCTGCTTTCAGCGCTTGGTCTTTGGCCTCTTCTGTAGCCAGCGCTATGGCGGCATCCCGACCGCCCAGCGCCTCATAGTCAAAGAGTCGCTGAACGCGTCCGCCTACCTGAGCGATAGCCGCGCCAATAGCATTCGCGACGCCGCCAAACTCCGGGCGGAATACTTCGGTTGCGCCAGGGAGTCCATCCCGAACCAGCGGTGCTCCGCCACCCACGGCCACCACGGGTACATCAGTTGCACTGAGTTTTACCTGATCAACCGCGTCTGCAATGCGACGCTGAACCTGTTTGGAGAAATCGCGCTGAGACTCCTCGTTTAAACCAGTCACAAGGGAGGCGTCACCTACCTGCATCCACTGTTGCGCTACAGCGAGATCGGTGGATGTGAGTGTTTCGCCGCCGAATACCAGAGCAGCCTCTTGCAGCCGAAAGCCAACTGACCGCGTGTCGAGACTCAATGCTCCGTCCTCACCACGCTGCACGATAGTGCCGCCGCCGAGGGCCACGGAGAGTACGTCAGGCATCGCGAAGTTGGTTTTGACACCGCCGAGTTCAATCGCAGTACTCGTTTCCCGCGCAAGTCCCTTAGTCAGCATGCCGATGTCCGTAGTTGTGCCGCCCACATCAACGACGATGGCTTCGTCCATGCCGGTAAGAAAAGCCGCACCGCGAATGCTGTTTGTTGGACCGGCTGCACAAGCAAAAATGGGGTGCCGCCGAACCAACTCAACGTCCATTAAAGTCCCATCGTTGTGGCTGATATACAGGGATGCATTCAGGCCGCAATGAGCGATCGCTGCTTCCATACCTTTAACAACTTTGTCTGCTAACTCGGAGAGGCAGGCGTTAAGAATCGCCGAATTCTCCCGTTCGATTAAACCGAGGCCGCCCATTTCATGAGACATGGTTATTTTGGCGTGCGGGAGATAGTGGCGAATAAGCTCTGCGGCGCGATGCTCGATATCGGGCCGTATCGGAGCAAACACGCAGGATATTGCCACCGCCGTTCGCTTATCTGACTGCATTGTCTGCGCGGCGGCTTTAACGGCAGGCTCATCCAATTCAATGTAAGAGTCGCCGGTATAGTACGCGCCCCCCTCGACGAGATACCGGCCACCATCTACCGTTGCTCGCAGGTCGTCTGGCCAGTCCACCATAGGTGGTATTGCCGAACCCATGGGTAAGCCGATGCGAAGGGTTCCGACTGGGCATAGAGAGCTTGCCTGAACTATGGCATTGACGAAGTGGGTGGTCCCGACCATTACGGCACGCACATCGCTTCGGGATTGAGGGTGCTTTGAGAGCACAGCCTCTATAGCCGCGACTATGCCGGAGGATACGTCCTCCGTGGTGGGCTGTTTACTCGATTCCAGTACACGATCACCGGACATCAATACAGCGTCGGTGTTTGTGCCGCCCACATCGATGCCGATGCGTAAGTAGGGGTTGGCGTTTGTCATCACTTATATTGGTCCGTTGCTTAGAACGCGTACCGCAGATCTAGGCCGTAGCTTCGTGGGCGAGTTGCGAAACCGATGTCCGATGGTAGGCCGGAGAACGTTTGCGCAGTGAAGTCCTCGTAGAAGAACTCGTTAGTCAGATTTCTTCCCCAGGCACTGATAGACCATTGATTGGCAGTGATGCCAAAGCGCGCGCCAAGCAAGCTGACCGGGTCCATCACAGCAACGTTATCCGTGTGCCAGTAACGGTCGCCGCGAATCTCATAATCCACTCGCGCAAAGCCATCGAGAGAGGGGGTGAGTGCCGTCTCAAACAATCCCCCGACATTAATTGTGTAGTCGGTGGTTCGTGGAGAACGATTGCCACGCTCCGCGGGTACTCCAAGGTCAGCTGCAAATGATTCAATGTCCGAATCCTGAAAGCCACCAGATGCATAGAATGAGAGCTGCTCTGTAGCGATAAACTTGAGCTCCAGTTCTATGCCGCGCAAAGACACCTCTTCCAGGTTGTCAATCACCTGTGCTCCGCCCGCATTGAAGTCGACGTAAAAGAATTGAAAATCGCTGCTTTCGGCCATGTATGCGGCAGCGTTGACCATGAGACGATCTTGCATCCACGTCGATTTGTACCCAATCTCGAAGTTGTCCACTATCTCGGGAAGAAACTCACGACCCCCAATGCCGTTGAAACCACCGGAGCGAAAGCCTCGGGCGTAAGTCGCATAAAAAAGCTGATCTTCAAAAGGCGTCCAGGTCAGCGTCGCTTTTGGTTGCCATTCGTCATAGGAGGCATCGCGAGAAGTACCTGTGCTTGCATCAGTTTGCTCCCGCTCGTCCTCGTCGTAGCGAATCGACACGGTAAGTTCTAGTTCGTCCGTCAGATCATAATCGGCCTGTGCAAAAGCGGCCCATGCTGAGTTGTCGTTATCCTCAAGGCTCTGAACGATGGGGAAGTTACCGGCCTGGGTGAGAGTTGCTACGGTCGCAAGCGACCGTTCGGTGTCGATGAAAAACAAACCAGCGGTATAACGAAAGCGCTGATCTGATGACGACGTAAACCGAAATTCATTGCTGAGTAGTTCCACGCTTAGATCCTGGCTCTGGTCAACCTGACCGAAGCCAAAGAAGCCTTGTGGGCAGTCAACCGGATTGCAGAAATCCAGGTCGCCGTAATAGTCCTCGGCGATATCGGTATATCCCCCGATGTAGGTAAAGGTGCCTGCATCGATCGTGTAATCAACCTTTACGGTGAACTCATCGATGGTCCGCTCGCTCTCGCCCAGAATGTCGGTGATTGGGCTGCGCTGCTTGTTAGTGTTGTCTGGCTCGACGCCGTCAATGAAGGCAGCGTCGTAAACCGCGCCACCTTTCAGATCGGAGGTCGCTACCCGAAAATCGAAGCTCAGGTCTTGTGTTGGCAGCCACTGCAATCGCGCGCGCAAGTCGTAGGACTCAAGAAAGTCGACCTCGGTGCCGAGATAGGTGTTGTCGATCAGGCCGTCACTCTCGCGATAGGAGCCTGCAATACGGAAAAGTAACTCATCTTTAATAATTGGGCCGCTCACGGCGCCCTGGAACTTCTGTAAACCACCATTTCCCGCACCAGCAGTTAGGTAGCCTTCGAGCTCGTTGGTCGGTGCTTTCGTGACGATGTTTACCGCGCCTCCGATGGCATTTCGTCCGTAGAGCGCCCCCTGTGGTCCTTTAAGAACCTCAATACGCTCTATATCGTAGAGCTCCATCTTGAACTGTTTCTGGTTATTTTGCGGTACGCCATCAATCACAATAGCCACGGGAGAGTCAGCGTTGTTAATCTGGGTAACCCCGCGTACCGCGACGAAGCTGTTACCCACGGTAAACGAGTCATCAAAGGTTACATTGGGTGTTAAGGATAAAAAGTCAGCGGTTGTTTCGATGCCACGGTTCACGATTTCGTCAGCGGTAAATGCGGTAACCGCGACCGGCACGTCCTGAAGGTTTTCGGACCTCAGCTCTGCCGTGACCATCACCTCTTCCAGCGCCATGTTCGAATTCGCCTGTGACCAGGCGGCGTTTGAGAGGGCGGAGGCAATGCCAATGGCAATAGTAAGTGCGTTTTTGCGATGAGCTTGAATATGCATAGCGTGACTCTCCGGGCAACTTGCCGTATCTGGGACTGGTTACCAAAGCTACGAGAGAGTTGGATTCTTAGGAACACCCACCCCGGGTAGGTAAAAAGGGGTAGGTGGGTAGGTGCAGGCCTTCGGGCGCGCTCAGAGAAGCTGGTCTCTGATCGCGAAGGCAACGGCCTCATCTCTCGATGACGCGCCAAGCTTGCTGAAAATGTTTTTTAAATGAAACTTCACCGTGTTTATCGATAACGCCTTACCAGCAGCAATCTCTCGATTGGATTCACCCATCATGAGGCAGCGGAGAATTTCGATCTCGCGGATGCTCAGGACACATTGCTCTTGCTCGATCAGCTGAGCAGTAACCTGCATGTCGGCGCGAAGCTTACGCAAGAATGATGCGCGAGCAGGTGCCATCGCTGCACTTGAATCGGGGCCCAAAATATATTGCAGGATCGGAAGCAGTAGCTGCCTTTCTTCAAATAACACTTGACGGGCATCTTCCAGTATTGCAATTGATACGGCCGATTCAAATATTTCTATCGCGTGCTCTGTGTTTCCACAGTTCCATTCGGTCGCAGAAAGCAAAAGAGATAATTGTATGTAGCCGCGAAAGAATCCTGTTCGCTGGGCCTCCTGACGTGGTTGCTCAAGCGCGTGTCTTGCCGATTCCCAGTTCTGCGCGTCTATGTGCGCTCTGGCAGTGATGGAGACTCGTAATGCCTGACTGACCTGATCCCACTCCAGCTTTGGATCTGCGTTCAGGAATCGCTGCGGCACAGTTTGTTGCCGCAAAGCCAGATCCTCGTCCTGCAAGGCTACGAGTGAAGCCAGTCGGGGTAATTGCCGGCGCGAGGCGGTTTCCATGGCGCGCGCAAAGATTCGCTCGAGCATCGAAGTATCGCCGCCTTCATAGGCGATTCGAAGTAGTGTCGTGTATCCCGCTGCGTAGACTTCCAGCCACGCGTCTGCGCGCTCAGCATGAATCAGCGAGCGCTCTAGCAGCTCCATCGCGGCTTCGACCTCGCTTGTTTCGTAGTAGCACTCCGCTAAAAATATACGCCCGATCGCCGCCAGATCGTTATCGGCCCCGAACAGGCGCTGAGCAATGGACAAACCCTGGTCGTAGCAGGATCGCGCCGCAGAGAAGCGAGCCTGACGCATGTAAGTTAGTCCCTGATGGTAGTAAATGAATGCCTCGGCGTAATTTGCTCCTATGGCGCGATAATGATCGAGCGCAATACCGGCATAACGGTCACTCAATGAGTATTCAGAGACCTCGCGGTACATTGCACAGAGATAATTGGCGCGGACCGCTTGCAGTACTTCGTTGTCTAGCGGCAATTGGTCGGCTAGCCGTTCAATTCTGTCTATACCGTCGCGTGTCACGGGGCGATCTGTATAGCGCTGTACGAGGGTTTCTATCAATGCTGTTTCAGGCTCGATGGAGTTGTCCGTGTCGGCTTTTTGTTCTTGAAAGCCAAGGAATCGCTTCAGGTCTTCTTCCCCTGCACGGTGATGTCCCACGCGAACCGACATGTAGACGCGCGCCAGCCACAGGCGAGGGTAGTCAGCCAGATCATCGATGCTTAGCTGCTTGAGGACCGCTTGGACTAATGCTATGTCGCCCTGCAATGCGTACTGCCAGCCCCCGAGCGATTCAAGCAACTGGGCGCACTTGCGAACATCATTGACAGCCATAGTGTGAAAAACGGCTTCGTTAAGCAGGCCGTTTTCCTGGAACCAGGTCGCTGCCATCCGATGAAGTGTATCGCTCGACAAAGACGAAGAGCGCCTAAGGCGTTCCACCAGAAACTCGCGGTAGAGTCGATGGTATCGATACCAATTCCCCTCGTTGTCTGCGCGTTCGAGAAAGACACCTTTTCTTTCGAGAATACGGATTGTCTCCCAGCCGTCTAACTTGGGGCAGAGCACCTTGCTCACATCGCCATTCACGCGATCCAATATTGCGGTGACCATGAGGAAGTTTTGAAGATCCGATGGCAGATCCAGAAAAACCTGCTCTAAAAAGTAGTCTGACAACTCGCTATCACGGCCCGAAAGTCGCTTCAGGACATCTTTAGCTGAAGCTCCTTGTGATCGCCAGCGCAACGCGCTACCAATTGCGACGGGCCAGCCTTCTGTGCGCTCATGGAGCTGTTTTAGCCAGCTGATGCGCTCGTTTTTCTCATCATCGGCATGTGAGTAAAGGGCTATGACTTCCTCAACATCAAAGCCTAGCTCGCGGTGTGACAGTTCCAGTAGATCGCCAGCGACACGGAGGTCAGCGAATCCCAAATAGTCGGGAAATTCTCGAGTGCTAAAAACCAGCGTTAGGTTGCGAATTTGGGCGTGGGCGAGTCGGCGGACAAGTTGCTGGACCTCCTTACTGGCAGCACGGTGAAAGTCGTCAAACACAATGATATGCGGGGTGTGTAATTGGGACAGCGTAGAGAGTACCGATAAGGTTGCCTCGTCATCGCTTAGAGAACTTAAGTCAAATATGGAAGGCGATCGAGGCTCCTCTCCAGAAATCGCTTTGCGATAGGCACTTAGGACATAGGCAAGAAAGGTGTTTAACGATCTGTCGTGCTCATCAAGGCTGAGCCATAAAACCGGAATCCTCCGAGCAGTCAGCGAACTGCGCCAATCGTTGAGTACGGCGGTTTTCCCATAGCCGGCCGGAGCGTGCAGCACACAGGCACCGCCACCAATACAGCTGTCGAGACGCGCAAGAACACTCTTACGAATGACATGCCCACGATTTGGCGATGGTGGTGATAATTTTGAATCGATGATCCAGTCCAGCATGTCCGAATCTTAACGTTTTTCCTAATGTTTTCTATGGCTTTGAGCTGTGCCGAGTATCAGTGTTACGTTGTCAGTGATGTGATTCTCGGAGCGTGAAGCTTAAGCTAAGTGCCTGCAGTATGTTTGCCGCGATTCGTTTCGTTTAGAAATCCAGTCGCGGGACCTTTGTTACACGCAGAACATATTCAATTCGGGAGTCTATGTGGTCGCCTACTATGTCCGCGATCTAAGACGCCTCCATCAGCGTGTTAAACAACTCAATCCTCAATGTTCTTGCTGGTCGACTTGGCTTGCTCTCGGGTTGAGTAAGAGATTACTGATCTCGACGGCAAGAAGTAGTGTGCAGTCGATGTGCGCATTGGTGGGGGTGTCGATAGCGAGTGGTGACTTTGATGGGGATAGCTGACCAGCGGTTTTTGGGCAGCAAGGCGTCACATTGATTAACGGGTGGTTTTGAGTGGTCGCGTCTAGCGTGCATCAATGGCCGCTATCGAGAGGGCTTACCACACCCATGGCACCGCGACCGAGTACATGTGTGTAAATCTCTGTGGTCTTGACGTCGGTGTGGCCCAGCAACTTTTGGATGGTGCGCAAATCGTAGCCTTGTTGCAGCAACCGCGTGGCAAAGCTGTGCCGAAACGTATGACAGCGAATGGGTTTATCGATGCCTGCCTGAAGTCTTGCTCGCGTAACGGCTTTGCGTACGCAAGTTTCATGTTGATGGTGTCGACGCAACACCCCTGAACGCGGGTCGGCCCCTATTCGGCTTGATGGAAACAGATATTGCCAGGCTGTTTCGCGCGCGGCACTGGGATACTTGCGAGCCAACGCATAGGGGAGATAGACCTCCCCAAATCCGTCTTCAATGTCTCGTTTGTGAAGTTTGATGACAAAGGTAATTTGATTTTTTAGTCGTTCCTCAACCGAAGCAGGCAATAGCGTGACTCGATCCTTGTCACCTTTTCCCGAGCGAACCGTGATTGTGTGCAGCTCAAAGTCAATGTCTTTGACACGCAGGCTGAGTAACTAATTCAGCCGGAGGCCGGCGCCGTACAGCAATTCGACCATCAGCCGATACTTGTCGGGCAGTTGTGCAAGAACACGAAGCGTCTCTGCGTGAGTGAGAACCACAGGTAAGCGGCGGTTCTGGCGGGCCTTATGAAAATTGAGCGTATCGATCTTGATGCTTAAGAAGCGCGTGAACAAATAGATGAGGGCGTTCAGTGCAATACGCTGTGTCGCGGGGGAGCATTGGCGTTCGTTGGCGAGGTGGCTGAGAAACTGTTCGATGTGGGCAGTAGACAATGTGGCTGGATGCCGCTTACCGTGATACCTGATAAAGCGAGTGACCCAATGAACATAGGTGTTTTCTGTCTTTCAGGCGTAACCTGCATCACGCATATGGCGCCGGAGTTGGTCGAGCAGGCGAATGGGCCGAGCCGGCACTGCTGGTCGAATATCAGATATTTGCGGGGCATTAGCACTGTGCATCCATACAGTTTATCTGCCGGCACGATTACCGCTAGTCCCTTTTGATCGCGCTCAAAATATACCTCTAGTTAAGTCATTGATTCCAATGAAAAACCGTTTACGCGTCTGGCCGAATTTGATGTATCGTTATATTGGGTGAGGGTAATTGTTTACGTGTGGTTAACGTGGAGTGTCTCTATTTGATTGATATGACTACGTTTTTTTGGAGGTGGCGCACCGTGATTAATGAGTTAAACAGCGTGGTGTTAACGCGCATGTGCCTGCTAATTAGCTGTTAAATGTACAAGGAGCTATCCATGAAGAGGTTAATTTCAATATCAATAGCGCTTTTGTTTTCGGTTGCTTGCTTGGCCGCCAAGCCGGATGAGGTTAGTTCTGCAATTTCTTGGCTTGAGGTGGTGGACTCAGGGAGCTACAAAGAAAGTTGGAATCAAGCTGCCCCTTTTTTCCAAAATCAACTATCGAGCTCCAAATGGGTTCAAGCGCTAAATCAAGTAAGAGCTCCACTTGGCAATGTACTTTCGCGTCAAGTTGAAAACACTAGCTCACACTCTTCGCTTCCAGGTGTCCCAGATGGTGAGTATGTTGTTCTAACTCTCACTACCAGTTTTGAGCAAAAGAAATCGGCAACGGAAACTATTACGGTTAGTAAAGTCAACGGTGAGTGGCATGCAGTTGGTTACTTTATCAAGTAGCACATTTAACAAGTTGCTGTTGTTCGCCGCTACGCGGCTGGGACAGCCTACACTGCGTTTCGGCTGCCCCAAAGCAAGGCGTTAAGTGGCTTCAAGGATCGAGCACCGAGTTTCTGCCTACTTGGCGGTGGCAGCGGTGGCCGCTACCGCATATTTAGTATGGGGGGTCGTAACACAAGGCCCATCTGTTTACCGCGGCGGGTTGTTTTGGTCGGACGGAAACAGTGTTTTCGCTATTGCAGTCACTACGTTCGTAGCTTCGACAGTATTATCCAGTGTCACGATCACGTACGCAGTATCGCGAGGAAGCAGTAGCTTGCTATTGTTATTACCTGCATTCCACGTTTTCCTAATTGGGCTGCCCCTTGCCGGTATCGTGCTCGGGGTCGTTGTCGCTATTGCGTGGGGCGCTACACGTGTGCAGTCAGCCACTTAACCAGGCCAGGCAGTTCGCTCCCTTCGGTCGCTGGACGTCCAAACCGCTGCGCGGCTTGGACGCCCGCTGCTGGCAGCGTTATGTGTACGAGTAAGTCTGAATGAGCATCACCATAGAAAGAAGAGGAGTTTGGTTATACGACGGTGTGGCTAAGAAACCAGTCGATATAATCAATCTCCCTTATGACTGGTGGTATAGCTTAGCTAAAGCTGACGACATGTTAGAACCAGACGAAGAGCCAGAACCGCTAAATGAACATGGTGTTCTTTATTATGTGCGGTTCCGAAATGCAGGTGAGAGCCAAGAACCAACTTGGGTTGACTCCCAAGGTTTCCAAAATATAAATGAAGCCATTGCAGCGGCCGAATCAAAAGTTACAGGTGGTATTCAATGGCAAAACACATAACAAGCAAAGTCAGCATCGCCCTGCGGGCTGGACGCGCTAACGCGCGCCGCTGCTGTGGGCGTTAAGTGCCTGCCAATGAAGAATCCGAGCGACGGTAATATCCTCGACACTATTTTTAAAGAGTACTACGCTGAATTTCAGCAGTACGAGCAGACTCCCAACTCCAGGAGTTCGAAAATCTATGTCCCGATAGATTGTGAGCTACTAGCAAGGCGTCTACGGATGGATGAGCACCTACTATTTGGCCGCTTGTACTACCATCTGGACCAGAAGTACCGGTATACGCAGGAGGACGGGAGCAAGGTGTATCTTTTCGCCTTCAAAGTAGGTAAAGACCGTCACGCTGTGAACTTTCCTTTGCTTGCTGCTGTGCTCGCCGAGCACAAGCTCTCGTTTAACCGTTTCATGTTTCCAATGGCCATCTCTTGTGTCGCACTGTCGGTTTCAATCTGGGCAGTACTCAAATGACGCACTTAACAAGGCCGGGCACGCCGCGCACGACGTGCGCTGGACTCGCTACACTGCGTTACACTCGCCCGTGCCGGCAGCGTTAACTGTATGCTCATACGAACTGCCACACTGGAAGACGCAAACCACATCTGCAACTTGATGGCCCAACTGGGATACGCCACGAGTGCAGGCCTGATATCTGAAAAGCTCGAAACGTTTGAGACCGAGGCGCTCGATCAGGTATTTGTAGCCGAGTCTGGCGGAGCGGTTTGTGGCGTTGTCTCATGTCACCTTACGAGCCTTTTTCACCAGGATGGCTCGTTGGGTCGCATTACTAGCTTCGTAGTAGATGAAGAGCACCGAAATACTGGTATAGGCCGTAGTCTCATCGAAGCAGCGGAAGAGTTCTTTCAAAGGGCCGGGTGTATTCGCTCCGAGGTCACGAGTGGCGAGCATCGCGGCGATGCACACGCTTTCTATAAGTCATTGGGGTACGTAGAAGATGAGCGACGGTTTATCAAGGCATACAGTTAACAAGTGCGGGCAGTACTCTCCCTTCGGTCGCCGGACGCCCAAACCGCTGCGCGGTTGGTGCGCTCGCTGCCGCAGGCGTTATGTGTACTAGGTCATGACTCCGTACCTAGAACGCCAGATCAGATTAGTAAGCAGGCAGCGGTCTGCCTTCCTTTTTATGGCTGTTTTCGCGCTAGGCGCGTTTTTTTTCCCGCCACTAGCGATACTGCTTTTGTTAGCGTTGCTTTCTTGGTGGTATTTAGCTTGGAGAATAATGTCTTCTAAGTGTCCGAGCTGCGGCGAGAATGTCGGACGGGTTACTCCTTTGCTGAATCATGCTTGTCGAGTGTGTGGAGAGGTGTTTGTGGAACCACCGACAAACGAAAACGGCGAAAATCAGCATCTATGGTAGGCCGCAAACATAACAAGAACGGGCAGCGCGCTCCCTGCGCTCGCCGGACGTCCAAGCAGGTCTTTCGCACCCGTTTGGCCGCTCGCTGCCGTGGGCGTTAGGTGACCCCCTCAAGCGAGCAGATTAACGACGGGCATTACTTTGCCTGGGTCATTCTGTTGTGTGCCTTAGTAATTTTGGCAAAGGCATGGCTTATGTGGGACGAACGCAGGTGCCAGGAGAAATGTGAAGAATTGGGTCAGCGCTATTCGTACACGGCACCGATTTTGAAAAGAGCCTATAGAGGATTCAGGAGTTCTGGTAGATCTAGGAGTTGCGAATGTCATTAGCGATGGCAGAGGATTTCGGTCACCTAACAATTCAATCAACTACGCGCCCTCGGCGCCGGACATGCTTGCAGCACGCCAGTTATTGAAGAGTTATGTGTACTCGAGGATATAAAAGGAGTATTTGCCGTGAAGAAAGCTTTTTGCTTATTGCTTTTAATTCTATTCCCGCTTCAGTCTTTAGCTGACGCGAAACTACATGTAGCGGCAAAGATTTACTCTGAAGGCGAGCTCATTGGTGCGCCAAGCATCTCGATGAAGCGTGGTGCAGGGGCTGCCATATCGGTGGATGGGACGTACGATTTGTCGTTACAGGCGTCGCTCGAAGAGAGCGGTAAAAGTTTACTTAGTGGCAGCCTAAGCCTATCAAGCTAGAATCACGCACTTTCTGTGCTAGTTGATCATAGTATTGAGGCCGAGTTAGAAATGGGTAGCACAAAAATCACGCTTCTCGTTATCGAGGCTTGAGCTTGGTCGCACACATAACAAGTCAAGGCTGCAAGGGCGCTTCGCGCCGGGACGTCGTAACCGCTGCGCGGTCAAGCCGCCTCAGCTTGAAGCGTTATGTGTCTACCCGATGAGAGACTGGAAGTTACTTGAAGTAGTTCATGATGGAGAGCCTTTAGAATTAGAGGGCGCGAACGTGTGGGACTTTGAGTGGTCGCGATTGGATGATTCAGCATTAGAGGTGCCTCATCCTACCTACCCTTCCCAGCGCCATACGTTGTGGCCTTACTCTATTGAGGTGGGCGGTAATACCATAGAGTTTGCCGCTGGCGAACTTAGTAATTGTGTATGGTGTTTCTATGTTCCAGCTTAGGACACATAACAAGTCGGTGTTGGCGCCTTCGGCTGGGACGGCCCACTGCGTGGTCCGCCCCAAACCGAAGCGTTAGGCCACCAAGTTATCCACCCGAGACTGAAAATTAAAGCATGGCTGACACTTACCACTATCCACCTGAGCTACTCTCCCTTCTGGTAGACACCATTCCTCTTCTCTGTAGGAGCAAGAATGACGTTCTTGTCTTCTTCCGTGGAGCTGGTACACCGGAGGCCATTCTGACTCCACTCACGAATCAATTGCGCGCTGATTCGAAGTCAGTAAACAAGTATCAGATAGCACGGACAGTTATTGAATCTCTTAATTCTCGCGGCGATCCAACTCTCGCACCGCGTCGTGAAATCATAAAAAGAGTAGTTGAATTTGAAGATTTCTCGTCCTGCTGGCCAGCAGACCAGCTCAAGGCTAAGGGAGCGGTTTCTGAAGTACGCCGCGTTGTAAATGTTAAGGACTCTTTTACTCGCATGAAGCAGGAGCGTGATTCCGAGAAAGCTCACGTGCAGGCCGCGGTGCAAGCTGAGCGAGCAGCAGAGCATGCGAGGAAAAAGCAGATAAGTGACCTCAAAGATCAACTCTTTTCTCTATTTGCCCTTGAGGACAAACCACAGATTCGTGGGAAAAAACTGGAAGTAGTACTCAATGGTATATTCAGAGCTTACGGCATACTTGTGCATGAGGACTTCAAGCGACGAGACCCCGATTCAAACACCGTCCTCGAACAAGTTGATGGAGTGATTCTATTAGATGGAACCATTCATCTTGTCGAGATGAAATGGCTAAAGGATCCAGTAGGCATTGCTGACTTTTCACCACATTTGGTTCGGCTGTTCAGTCGCGCAAACGCGAACGGCATCTTTATTTCCAATAGCGAGTTCACTGAACCTGTTCTTAAAGAGTGTGCCAACGCACTCAATCAACGGACAATGTTTCTGTGCTCGCTCCAGGAACTGGTGATGCTCCTGCAGAACGAAACAGACCTTCTTAAGTTTCTACGAAAGAAGTCGCAGGCAGCTGTCGTAGCGAAGCAGCCGTTTCTGAAGGTTTTATAGTGAGCAGGCCTAACAAATCCTTGCAGTCGGACCAAATCATGTTGTCATGCCTTCTGCAAAAAACGCAAAAGTCACGCCATCATGCATTGGCCGCTGAAGAAAGGCGTTAGAGTGCCTTGCTCGTGGTGACGCCAGAGTTACTTACGGATCCTAAGGTCCTAACTATCATAGGCCTCATGGCAGACATTGTTGGCGTATGCCTAATCGGGTACGCAGTTTTTTTCCCGTACACCGGTGAACCAATAGAGCAGAGTAGAAAATTTGAGGATCTTGATTCGCCTAAGCCAGTCGTCACTGAGGGTTTTGCTCAATGGGGCAAACGGGAACGATGTGCCGCGAAGTGGGGCCTGCTTATTGTGGCCATCGGCTTCTCTCTTCAGGCAGTTGGGGTGTACCTCAGTTGATTTACAGGCACCCTAACAAGGCTAGGCACGCCGCTTCGCTGGACTCGCAACCTTCGGCTGCTCGCCCGTGCTGGCAGCGTTATGTGCCGCTTCATCCGACACCGTGCGCGAGGAATAGCACAATTAAACTTCTGATCATTGTTGTTTTGACGGTATCTCTTGCGGGTTTCGCGCCTTTTTCTTCAATCGCTCAAGAATCAGACTGCGACTGCGATCATGTGTTCAGCTTGATTGAGAAGATAATCGCCGAACCTTCCTTCGAAGATAAGGTTCGGAGTGGCGTTCTCCTTGAGCTACCCGACGCTGACCCGGTAGTGGTAGAAGCTTTCGTTCAGGCAGCTGCCGATCTATCGTGTACTGGTTTAGGCTTAGGTTTATCCGAGCTGTCGAAGAAATTGGAACGTAAGGTCTCGATCGACTACCCCGAGGGCGTAGTCGCCGTAACAACTAAAGCGATAGAAAAGGCATGTTCAAAAACACCAGAAATCGTCAAACAGAGCACATAACCAGTCAAGGCTGCAAGGGCGCTTCGCGCCGGGACGTCCGCTGCGCGGCCGCCCCAGCTTGAAGCGTTATGCAGCACAACACGCTCATGATTGATTCGTTGCGCTTCGAACCGCTGAAAGTTGAACATCTTGAAGAGCTATCCGCCGTTTTGCTTCACCCGGTGATCTATGAGCACATCGAGGATAAGCTTCCATCGGCACAGGATTTCAAGCTTGGCCTAGAGCGCGCCATCGCAGGGCCTGGGCCGTCCCATGCTGCGGAGCTATGGCTTAACTTCTTGGTTCGAGAGTCCTCGGGCTCAATGATCGGGCGGTTGGAAGCCACGGTCCACCACGGCCTGGCCGAGGTTGCATTCCTGTTCGGTCGGTACTGGTGGGGGCGCGGGCT
Source organism: Congregibacter litoralis KT71 (assembly GCF_000153125.2). Taxonomy (NCBI): domain Bacteria; kingdom Pseudomonadati; phylum Pseudomonadota; class Gammaproteobacteria; order Cellvibrionales; family Halieaceae; genus Congregibacter; species Congregibacter litoralis. The sequence goes on along the minus strand of NZ_CM002299.1, from coordinate 3,605,563 downwards.
CGCAAGTCGCGGGCTTCATTGGTTGCATGAGGAGCTTATCGCCTCCGTCGGCGTTACCGACTTCTGGGCTACAACTACCCCGGCCAACGTCCGGTGCCAGCGGCTGCTGCAACGCTCTGGCTACCATTTGGCTGCGCCTCCTGCTAGTCCGCTGTATAGCTACGATCCGGGCGACTTAGTGTTCCACAAGTGTTGTGCAGCATAACAAGAACCGGCAGTTCGGCCCTGCGGGCCCGGACGTTAAAACCGCTGTGCGGTTTCGCCGCCGCTGCGGCATGCGTTAATGGGCCTTGGAGAGGTTGCATGAAGTTCGGAGAGTTAGACCCATCAGAGCGCCCTAAAGTAAACGCGTTCTATCAGCTGACGACATATAAGCGACCAGTTTCCGAATCAGATAGAGTCTTTGTGGCCGAAGACGCTGGTATGATTTACGGAGCAGTTCGTATTGAAAGCATAGATGGGGTCCAAGTGCTCCGTGGAATGTACATGCATCCCGATTATTTGCGACAAGGAATTGGCAGGCGTCTACTGAAAGCAATTGAACCGCCTTTGTCCGAAACCGAGTCATTTTGTATTCCCAGGGATAATCTATTTAGTTTCTACGGTAGGGCTGGTTTCAACGTAATCGATCAGAATGAGGCACCGTCTTTCCTTTCCAAGCGCTTGGCTAGCTACGTCGAAGAGGGTTTGCCAGTCGCAATAATGCATCGGTCACAAGGAGAGGCCTATTAACAAGTACCGGCTGTGCGCCCCTTCGGGGCCGGACGCAAAAACCGCTACGCGGTTTCCGCGCCGCAGCGGTAGACGTTATGCGCCTGGCGCCGAGCACTCTTTTACGTGATGGAAGAAACCGCAACGATATTTAAATCTGTACCGGCGGAAGCATGGGTCGGGCTTGTTGGGGTTTGTATAGGTGCTTTATTGAGCGTGCTTGGGGTTTGGCTTTCAAACAGAAGCACTCTGCGACATCTCAAGTATCAACTTAGCCATGAGCGTGAGGCGAAGGAGAGAGAGCTGGCTCGCGAACGGTATGAAGAGCTGTACGTTCTAGTTGAGCATTGGCTCAACGGCTTAGCCGGCGTGTATCTAAATCTGAACTTAGTAATGCAGGAAAAGATCGATTACAACTCGCACTTGGAACACGTAATCGAAAACGCAGGCGCGAACGAGCATGATTTTCAGCGATTGGAGATGATAGTCAACATCCACGGTCTTCCTGTAAAACCCGAGTACGATTCGGTAATTGAAGCACGGACGCTGCTCAACGCGATTTCTGCGCAACACAAGCGTCAATTTAAGGCTGGAAATACAGGTGGTTCAAAATACTATGGCCCGTTTGTTGCGGCTCAGGAAACTATCGAGCAACGGGGTCAGGTCTTGCTCAAAGCTATTGCTAGTGCTGCACGTCGCGCATAACAAGGCCGTCAACTACCGCACTGCTTCGCAGTGCTCGGACCTCCAAACCGCTGCGCGGTTTTCCGGCCAGTTACGGCAGCGTTAGAAGTCTACGGTCATCAACGCTATGCGCATTTTCATATATCTTTTTCTTTTGATTATCGCTTCGAGTGGAAATACAACCGAACAAATCGACGATGTTTTCTTGGTCGGAGATGCGCATTATCTAATTGATGAGCGACCTCTCGAGCAGCGCATTTCACGAGACGATCTGATCGAGACTCTTGAGCCAGAAATGTGCACAGCTAGCTGGAGAGGTTATCGCGCTACATGGACGCTAAAAGATGAGTACCTATGGCTCTCCCACATTCAAATGAATCCATGCAGTAAACGATACGAATCAGTTGATGCTCAAGTGTTGTTTAGGCTGAAGAGCTATCCGATTAAGGCTGCATGGTTCACTGGAAGTTTAGTTCTTCCAGTAGGTGAGAAAAACTACATCTACAGAGAAGGTGTGGATCCGGAGCACTACTCAGTTGGAGATACGCTTGGGTATGATGTGGAGGCATTTGTATTTAACTTCGAGGCGGGGAAGCTCGTGTCGAAGGGATTGGAGCTCCTTGAAAAACGCTATGACTTCTAACAATGCAAGGTTGCCGCTTCGCTGGGACGTCAAAACCGCCGCTGCGCGTCGGTTCTGCCGCCCCAACTTGCAGCGTTAGGCGGCTCGGATAATCCGGAAGAGAATTCATGGCAAGATATTTACGTGATAAACAGATTCGAAACATCACGATTGACGCCAGCGCGCTTCGACAGATATTTCAAGCGTTCGCAGTTAACGGTTCTCGAATGCCAGAGTACTTAGCGTCCGATCCAGAAAATCGTGACGGGGCTTTGGCCGTCACGATCAGGTTTGACGAGAAAGGATATCGGACTTTTGATCTGGAAAGTCTGCTGCGCTATTTCAACGACGCCAAGGATGTAGAGCGAGTGATCTTCGAAGTTTTCACTGGCGATAGCCTTCGAACCAACCGTCAAACTGGCAGTTACGCTGATCTGAGGCTGGATCGTAGTGACAATGTATCTTGCTTTTTGACCGTATCTTCAGATGATGAGTCTTGGATGCAAGGCACGTTTGCAGCCATAGACGACGCCATATATCAGCATAAGAATCGCAATGTGGGGTCGGTCGGTTTTCGTAGAGTCCACCGGCTCAATATGCCACCTGACTGTGGCGGTGCTGCGTAGCGTACTGTACCGGGGATAGGTAACCGAGGCGCGCTTGTTTCCGAGTCCGGTTGTAGAAGATCTCAATATACTCCCGGATCGCTGCTCTCGCCTGCGCACGCGTCTCAAAGCGTTCATGGTGAATGAGCTCCGACTTCAGGATTCCCCAAACGCTCTCCATCGGCGCGTTGTCCCAACAGTTTCCTTTGCGGCTCATGGACGACAGCATCTGGTGCTGCCGTAGCAGCTGCTGATAGCTCCTCGCACAGTACTGACTGCCGCGATCGGAATGATGAAGAAGCCCAGGACCTGGTTGCCTGACATCGATCGCACGGCGCAGTGCCGTCTCCGTCAGGTTAACCGTCATCCGTTCCGACATCGCGTATCCGACAAGCTCCCCGTTGAACAGGTCTTTGATGCCTGCCAGGTACAGCCAGCCCTCGGCGGTGTCGACGTAGGTGAGATCCGTCAGCCACACCTTGTTCGGCACATCGACGGAGAACTGTCTGGCAAGCCGGTTCGGCGCCACAGGCAGCCTGTGCTTCGAGTCCGTGGTCACACGGAACCGCCGCTTCTGCTTGCAGCGAAGGCCCTGCTCGCGGCGAATACGCTTGATGCGGTGTACGCCGACACGAATACCGTTGTCGGCAAGATCGGACTGAAGTCGCTCGGGACCATACGTCCTGCGCGTGCGCTCGTGAGCCGCCTTGATCTCCAGCGTCAAACGCGCGTTCGCCTTCGACCGTGGTGACGGGCGGCCGCTTGCGCCAGGCGTAGTAGCCGCTCTCGGATACGTCCAGCAGACGGCACATCGCGGCGACAGAGTGCTCGTGCCGTAGCCGGTGAATCTGCGCGTACCTCACCGGGATTCCTTCGCGAAGTACGCCGCAAACTTTTTTAGCAGATCGCGCTCCTGCTTGACCTCAGCGAGCTCACGCCGGGCACGGGCCAGCTCCATCTCAAGCTCTGTGGGTGCGCGCTGATGCTCACCCACCTGCTTCAGCTTTCCTGCCCGGGCTGCACGCACCCAGTTACTGAGACTGCTCTTGGGGATCGACAGCCGCTCTGCCGCCTTCGCCACCGACATGCCGGTCGACTCAACCAGCTTCACGGCCTCAGCCCGGAACTCCGGCGTGTAAGATGCCTTGGGGATTCTTTCCATCGTTGTCCTCCAGATCGTAAAGATAAACGATCCGATGGACTCCACGAATTCCGACCGACCTCAATGCATGGCTTAAGAACCCATTCATTTACCTGCTCATTCAAATCACGGGCGTATTATCGGGCTTCGTATTGAGCCTCTGGGGTGGGTCTAAGATTGCACCTAAGCTGCAAATTGATAATGCTTTTCTTGTAAGTTTCCTACTTGTACTTCTCGTATTCTCCAATCTATGGACGCCTTTGAGTCAGGGGCTTCGCAATCTGGTCAAGTCGGCATTCCCGCAAGTACGCTTCTACCGGCCCGGTAAGGACAGAGTTGCTTGGCTTAAGCAGGCAGTTATAGGAGGTGTAGTTGTGGCGTTCGTGCTGTATTTTCTCGGGTTATTGTTCAACTATGCTGGAGATGCGTTGGGTGTATTTATCGCCGCCTAACAAGGCGAGGTTACGGACTCCAAAACCGCTGCGCGGTTGTCTCGCCCGCAACTCGCGGCGTTATGTGCACTGACTCATGAGAAGCGTCGCAGCTTTTCTATTGGTGTTGCTAGTGGCTCAGCACGGCAATGCTCATCACGGCGAGCAGTTGTATGTCGGGGTGTATCAGAGAACCGCAAAGTTAAGCGCATTTATCCCAAGCTGTGGCCATGATCGGTGGGACGTACCTAGAGGCTCTTTCTTCGTCATCGCCAATCCTGATGTGGTTGAGGTTTTGGAACACGGCTACTGGTCGGAAGAGGATACGATCCTTAAGCACGTCGCGGTGGATGGTGTGTTTCTTGATGAGGCTAAAGTGGGCTACGATGGGGTGATGTTCTTAACAAAAGCATCAGAGATTGATGTTGGGGGTAAATCCGCTCACGGAGTGAGCGTCCCGTGCACATAACAAGTCAAGGCTGCAAGGGCGCTTCGCGCCGGGACGCGCTAACGCGCGCTCCAGCTTGAAGCGTTATGTGGCCCAATTGCGATGCAACTAAATCAGAGGCTCTGCCTGTCATTCCTGATACTCGCATTTATGGGGTGCGCTAGCTCAGAATCGTTAGAAAGCGAATTTTGGTCTTTGTTACAGGAGGGGAATAGTTGCGTTGAGGATTTACAGTGCGTGCTAGTTGAGTCAGATTGCTGGCTACCTTGTGGCGATGCAGCTGTGAATCCAGAGAATATTCATCGGCTGGAGCACCTGGAGAAGCAATACATGAGATCTCGGGGTTTTTTAGATGGCAACACTTGCATCGCCGTACCAGCTTGTCGCACTGACAAGCGAGCAGAGTGTGTCTCTGGCCAATGCCAAGTCGTTTACTCAGATCAGGCCCTCTGAGTAGTGGCCGTGTCAATTTCGGGACGCCACATAACAAGTAGGGCAACCGGTCAGCAAAGCCGCCGGTTCCTTAGGCGTTACGTGTCCGGTTCTTAGCATGATAGAAATTCCCAAGAGTACGACTGATTTGCGACAAGCACTTTTGGGAGAAGATGTGCTCGGGGTAGTAGTTCGCGGTCATCTCTACTTGGAGGCAGCAATTCTCACGATTGTGGAATGCTTGCTGCCATATCCTAGCGAGATTAATTTGGATCGGGCGAGATTCGGCTTGAAGCTTGATTTGGCTCATGCGCTGGGCCTTTCGTCAGATCTTCGCGCTCCACTTCTGGCTGTGGACAAAATTCGGAATAAATTTGCTCACAACCCTTACGCGCAACTCGGCTCCGATTCAATCAACGCGTTATACGGTTCACTCTCGGCAAAGGACCGGGAGATGCTTTTACAGGCTTTCGAATCAACTGAACGGCAAGTGGAAAAGCCGCTCGAGGTGGAATTTCGGAAGCTTGGGGAGAAGGAACAATTTCTATTCATCGTGGTTACACTACACACATTGCTAGTGGTGGTAATTGATGAAGCTAAGAATCGTCAAAGAACACATAACAAGTCAGGGCTTGGGACGGCCTAACGGCCGCCCCAGCCTGAAGCGTTATGTGCTTGAGCGCGAGAGTTAACTCATGAGGAAAAAATTGACCTTTAAGGGTTCCTGTCACTGCCAAGCGATCAGATTTGAAATTGACTCAGACTTTCCGGAGCTCACCACCTGCGATTGCTCACTCTGCGTTCGTAAAAACGCGCTGATGGTAAAGGTACACGAATCATCAATGCGCATTACCTCCGGCCAAGATTGCCTGGGTACTTATCAATTTCACAGTCACACAGCGGAGCATTACTTCTGTAAAGTGTGTGGCATTTATCCGTTTCATCGAAAGCGCGTTACTCCTGATTATTTCGGGGTAAATGTGTTCTGCCTAGAGGACTTCGATTCCGCTGGTATTCCAGTACGTGCAACCGTTGGCGCAGGTATGAAGTAGTGTGTATTTGTCCGGCACATAACAAGAATGGGCAGTTCGCTTCCGTTGGTCGCCGGACGCGCTTACTGCGAGCCCGCTGCGGTCAGCGTTAATACTCTTATGAAAATACGTGCATACAACGAAAACGACAAAAATGAGGTCATTTCACTTTGGGGTGATTGTGGTCTTACAGTTGCACAAAATGATGCTGCTAAAGATATTGAGCGAAAGCTAAAAGTTGACCCAGACCTATTTCTAGTTGGTGTCAGCGAGAGCGAGATTGTCGCCTCAGTAATGGGTGGGTATGAAGGCCATCGCGGCTGGATTAACTATTTGGCTGTTAAACCCAGCGAACAACGCAAGGGTTATGGGCAAGCTATCATGCAAGCCGTTGAGATTCTCTTAAAAGGAAAAGGTTGTCCTAAAATCAACTTACAGGTTCGCAGCGCCAATGAGTCGGTCATAGCATTTTACTCTGCTATGGGTTACGAAAATGATAATGTCGTTGGCTTAGGTAAGCGGCTCGAATATGACTCGTAGCGAAGTATCAATAAGGCCAAGGAGTTCGCAGCCTCCGTCTGCCGGACTCGCTACACTACGTTTCACTCGTCGCAGTTGGCGGCGTTACGTGTCTATGAGCAAGTTTCGGAACTGCGCGGTTCTTCTTATAGCATTTTGGACTGCGGTAGCGATGGCGCAGAAACCCACTATTGTTGTAGACGAAGATGGTTTACTAAAGTTTGAAGGCCGTAACTGCGGTAACACGCCAATCCCGTACATGATCCATGAACTGAATCGTATGCAGCTAGAAGCAGAGGGGAAAAGTGAATTCGTTTCAATTCAGGAGCGCAATCTAGAACAAGGCGAGGAGGCTGCGAAGGAGCAGAATCGTGAGAACCTATCGGACCACGACACATAACAAGTACCGTCAGGTTGCCCCTTCTGGGGCCGGATACGCAAACCGCTGCGCGGTTGTTGTGCCGCTGCGTAAGGCGTTAGGCAGCTAATTCTATGCCAAAACTCGACGATGTGTGTGAGACCCTGAGGACGCATTCCAACATGCTTGCCCAGTCGCGTTCGGAAGTTTGGTCAGATACACCTTCTCCTATTGATGAGTCCGTCCGAGCTATATTGACTCGCGGAGTAGAGATTGTTTGGGGGGCTGTCGACTTAGGTATATCTGAAAATCCGACGGTTCTTGGGATAGTCTGCCGAAAGTTTCTAGAGTTATGCATTTCTCTCCATTGGGTGATCTCGAGCCCGGCTAGGGCTCAGCGGTATACCAACTTCGCGAAAGACGAGCTCGAACGGATAGCGTTGCTCCAAATGAAATCTGGGCTGCTGACTGTAAGATCAGCAAGTGACGATTCAGATCAGACAGAAGGCTTTTCCATGGCAGAGAGAAGCCTCCAAAGGGTGTCGCGATTGAGCAGCAAGCTAGAGAGTCAGGCATTTTCGACATATACACTGTTTTCTATCGAGCGGTGTCTCTAGATTTGCTTGGTAAATTGGAAACTGTAATTGAACCTGAAAAGAGGTCCCAGGTAGCGCTATTGCACTTGGAGGCAATAGGGGCGATTTCGCAGGTTTTTGCCCACACTGCGCTCTTGTGGCTAATGCACCGTAGCCGTACTTCCAATGAGTCGATTCGCGAGTTGCTGGGTCTGAATGAATCCGGCGCCTAGCAAGTCAAGGCGGCAAGGGCGCTTCACGCACGTACCGCTTTACAGCGGCCCCTGCTTGAAGCGTTAGCTGCCCTTGATCGAACTTGGAACCAAGGACGTGAACGTTGAATTTTCGGGTTCTAAGCTAGCACTGCTTTTTGGGAGTAAGGTCCTAGTCTACAAGCGCGATAATTTCGAACATATTCCGTTCCCGGGCTGCTGGGATTTCCCTGGAGGTGGTCGCGAAGGCCAAGAGTCACCAGAAGAGTGTGTTCTACGTGAATTGTATGAAGAGTTTGCGCTCTCTATCCCTGCTACTCGGCTTGCTTATAGGCGTAGGGTGACCAGCACAAGTGGCATAGGTAGCTCGTACTTCTTCGTAGCGAAAGGATTTCACTTCGAGATAGATGCCATCGTGTTTGGTGCAGAGGGGCAATACTGGGACTTGATGCAGATTGAAGACTTTCTCGCGCATCCACAAGCTGTTCCAGCGCTGGTTTCTCGGCTGAGGAGTTACCTTGAAGCAGTGTGCAGCTAACCAATGCGGGCTGGCGGGGCGTCAACCCGCTACTCGGCTCGCCGCCCCAGCCGCAAGCGTTAGGCATCTCACTGAACCTAGATGAGCTAGTAAACTCAGTGCGTGAAAGCGATTTGAGAGAGAGCCTCTCGTGCTGGGTCGAAGAATGGAAGCAAGATGATAAAGATATTGAGGCGCTTGTTAGTCTAATTGGCAAGTGGCACGGAAATGTTCGGTTCTAAGAAACGGATGCTTCAAACAAGTTCCACTCTGAATTTCAAAGTTTCAAACGTGCCGCAATAGATAATATTGGCGGCTTAACAGTAAACGAACGGTTGTACTGGTTTGGGTTTTTTAAGGCGTGGGAGAGCGGTAATGAAACTACACAAAATCGCTTGCGTAGCAAACTCCGTGCAAATGCCTAACAAGGCGCTGTTGTCGCAGCCTTCGGCTGGTGGGACGGCCTGCTGCGCAGCCCGATCTAAAGCTTGGCGTTATGTGTACTCGAAGACGGCTTTGGTGAATCGATGAGTGTTAGCGAAATGGAAAGTCTAACCAGTAGCGAATTTGTAGCGATAATTGAGTTTCTGCGGCGTTATGTTTCTGTCGACATGGATCCATTCGAGAACTGGAAGTTCGGTTCCAATAAAGGGAAAGTTTTCGTCGAATTCTCGTTGGCACCTCGCGGCCCCGAGAATGCTTACGACGATGTCGGTGGTTCACCATGAATATAGTCCGCAGTGTTTTCGCACACCTAACAAGTGGAGGCTGTAAAGGCGCCTCGCGACGGGATGTTGTAACCGCTGCGCGGTTCCGCCGCCCCAGCTTGAAGCGTTAGGTGACCCCCTCAAGCGAACAGATTAACGACGGGCATTACTTTGCTTGGGTCATTCTGTTGTGTGCCTTAGTAATTTTGGCAAAGGCATGGCTTATGTGGGACGAACGCAGGTGCCAGGAGAAATGTGAAGAATTGGGTCAGCGCTATTCGTACACGGCACCGATTTTGAAAAGAGCCTATAGAGGATTCAGTAGTTCTGGTAGATCCAGGAGCTGCGAATGTCATTAGCGATGGCAGAGGATTCGGTCACTTAACAAGTGAATCAACCACACGCCTTCGGCGCCTGACATGCTTGCAGCACGCCGGTTATTGAAGCGTATTGTGTACTCGAGGATATCGAAGGAGTATTTACCATGAAGAAAGCTTTTTGCTTATTGCTTTTAATTCTATTCCCGCTTCAGTCTTTAGCTGACGCGAAACTACATGTAGCGGCAAAGATTTACTCTGAAGGCGAGCTCATTGATGCGCCAAGCATCTCGATGAAGCGTGGTGCAGGGGCTGCCATATCGGTGGATGAGACGTACGATTTGTCGTTACAGGCGTCGCCCGAAGAGAGCGGTAAAATTTTACTTAGTGGCAGCCTAAGCCTATCAAGCGAGAATCACGCATTTTCTGTGCTAGTTGATCCTAATATTGAGTCCGAGTTAGAAATGGGTAGCACAAAAATCACGCTTCTCGTTATCGAGGCTTGAGCTTGGTCGCACACGTAACAAGTAAAGGCTGCAAGTGCGCTTCGCGCCGGGACGTCGTAACCGCTGCGCGGTCAAGCGGCCTCAGCTTGAAGCGTTAGGCGGGGGCATTGAATGTCGTGAGCAAGCTGTGGACGGCGGTCATGTTTTTCTCGCAAATTCTCGCGGCTCTCTGTGCTTTCTTGGCGTCCGCACCGTTCACTCCAGCCGTCGTGGCTGTAACCATTACACTGCCGCTTGGAGTCGTGGGGTGGGTGACAGGGAGGCGGCGCACTGGTTTTCTCGCCATATACTGGTCTCTTTGTTCCTCGGTCGCTTTCTTCACTCTGGGTCATTCATCCCGGGCGGGCGATAGCTTGTTGCTAACGTTCTTTGTGTTGGGTGTTGCTCTCAGCGTCGCACTATTAATTTCTTTTATAGCTGGACTTCGAAGCAATGTTGAGTTTTCGTAGTCATCTGTGTTCCCCGCCTCACAAGATGTGGCGTCAGCACACGGCGTTAACATTACAGGAAAGAAACGATAAGAGCTCAACGACGAAAATTTCGCTTTTGTATGCGCTACTAGGTCTAATTGTTTCTATTGCATTTGTCGCGTTTCTGGGGGCTATTCCAAGTATTAGAATATTTTCAAACGAAGCTGCTAGTTTTGGCGCTATGGCTGCTTTTGTGCATTTAGTAACAAAAAGTGTAGCGAGTTCTTCTGAGCAATTAGATACAAATGACGAGCAAAGTAATGCTAACCAGCAATCGAAGTGCACGGCTTAAAAACGCCGCCACTAGCTTGAAGCGTTAGCTAGCAAGAATGACTCCGCTGCATACTGACGACTTTTTGATCCGGCCGTTTGAGGCTAGAGACGTGAGTCGGTTTGTAGCCGCTGTTCACGAAACTGCCACTACTCTCGAACCAACCATGCCGTGGTGGAAGCCAGACTACTCAGCGAAAGATGCGAGCAAGTTTTTTGCATCCTGCGCAGAAGGCATCACGGCCCAAAAGGCTTATGATGTCGGAATTTTTCAGACCGATGGAAGCACGTTTATTGGCGGTATCTCCGTCAATCGCATCGACCCTGATTATCGAATCGGCTATGTCGGTTACTGGGTTCGGGAATCAATGCAGAATCGTGGCTTGTGCACAATGGCAACCGAGGCGATTATTGAGTTTGGCATGAATACCCTTGGCTTGGTGAGGTTGGAGATTGTCACTATGGTCGATAACTCATCAAGTCGTCGGGTTGCTGAGAAAGTCGGAGCAACTTTGGAATGCATTGCCAAGAATAGAATTATGCACAAGGGCGTGCCGCTGCCTGCTGCCGTTTATTCGATCGTTCCAGGATCAGGCTAGCTAACCAGTTCGAGCAAGCCGCGGCCTTCGGGGGCTGGACCCGCCGCTTCGCGCCCGACCCCTGTTGCAGACGTTAGAGGTCAGAGTATGGGTGATACTGAGCTAAAAGTTCCAACAACAGACTCGCGTGATCATGCTCACGCGGTAAATAGGGCAGCGCTCGCATCCGTGCCTATTGTCGGTGCAGCGGCATCGGAGCTGTTTACTTCGTTGGTGACGCCTCCAATCGAACGTCGGAAATCCGAATAGATGCAGGATGTGGCTGCAGAGCTTCAACGCCTTGCTCAGAGTGATCAAATATCCCTGCAATCCCTTCTGGAACACGAAGAATTTATCGATGTACTAATCGAAGCTACGCAGATCGTTCTTCGCACTTCAGTAACCGAGAAGAAAGCCGCGCTGAAGAATGCTGTGATTAACTCTGCTCTGCCCAATCCGCCGGAAGCCTCCTTACAGAATATCTATCTACGCTTTGTAGACGATCTAACGTCTTGGCATCTTCGAGTTCTTTCTCTCTTTCATGATCCGCGGCAATGGTTCATGGATCACGGCCGAAAGTCTCCCGAGTTTACGATGACCAGCAGCTTGGGCGCATTGCTTGAAAAAGCCTTCCCCGAGCTAGCTGGGCGAAGAGAATTCTATGACTTTATCTCAAAGGACCTATACCTGAAGGGATTACTATCCACTGATGGTCTACACACTATGATGACTGCGTCTGGTACTTATGAGTCTAGGTCTACAGATCTCGGAAAAGGGTTGATTCGTTTTATTTCAATTTCTGATTTATGACATCTACTAAGGCTAGGCAAGCCGCTTCGTTGGAAGTCAAACCTGCGGTTTGCCGCCGCACCTCGCGACGATAGGACGCTTCTATATGTCATTTCAGGTCGATAATTTTGCAGCTTTTTTTCTACATCTGGATGAACTCAAAACCGTGGAACGCCGAACTTACGTTAGAGGTGGTGAGCGCCGTGAAAATTCCGCGGAGCATTCATGGCATCTAGCGATGGCGTGCTGGTGTTATGCAGAATCTCTCCATGACGATTTCGACGTGGACCGTTTGATCAAACTCGCGCTTGTCCATGATCTTGGGGAGATTGGGGCTGGAGACACGTTTCTCTATGCGGACACCAGGGAAGTTGCACATGTTGCCAAGCGCGAGAGTGTCGGCAACACAGCGGCATTCGCTGGAAACGCGATTAGCGATTTGGTTCAGCTATGGGAAGAGCAAGAGACCGGCACTACTAAAGAAGCAGTCTTGCTGAAAGTAATGGATCGTTTGCTACCCTTTTTGCACAACATCACAAGCAACGGTCGTGCGTGGCAGGAGAACGGCATTTGCAAAAGCCAGGTGTTAAAAATGCATGGATTTATAGCTGATGAAAGTCCTGAAATTTGGTCCTGGCTAACATCGAAGGTTGAGGCTGCGGTGGAGCAGGGATGGTTGGATGCATCCTAAAAAATTAAGTTAATTGGACGCGCCCTCCGCGCGCCGCTGCTTAAAGTGTTAGGTGTCATTGAATCGCCACCAGTTCTCTAGACACTTTCCAGCTGTTTTTCGTGATGCTGTTCGTAGTCTACAGGTGACAGCAGGCTGTTCGAGCCATGCCGGCGTCTGACGTTGTAGAACATCTCGATATAGTCAAAGATATCGGCCCGGGCATCCTGCCGGGTCGGATATATCTTGCGCTTCACGCGCTCGCGTTTCAGTAGCTGGAAGAAGCTTTCAGCGACTGCGTTGTCATGGCAGTTGCCGCGTCTGCTCATACTGCCCTCAAGGCCGTTTGCGCGTAGAAACGCGCTCCAGTCATAGCTTGTGTATTGACTGCCCTGGTCCGAATGAACAAGTACCTTGCTCACCGGCTTGCGACGCCACACCGACATCAACAAGGCATCTAGAACCAGATCGCTCGTGATCCGTGATTGCATCGACCAGCCAATCACCCGGCGCGAGAATAAGTCGATGACCACGGCCAGGTACAACCAGCCTTCGTGGGTCCGAATATGGGTGATGTCGGTCGCCCATCGCTCGTTCGGCGCAGCCGGATTAAACTGTCTCTGCAGTACGTTAGGCGTCACATCATGCGCTTTGCCAACCTTATGCCGTGGCTTGCGATATCCAACCTGCGCCCTGATTCCAGCGTCTTTCATGAGACGGTGGACACGGTTGGGGCCGCAACACTCGCCTATTTCATGCAAATCACGATGGATCTTCCGATAGCCATACACAGCACCGGACTCGAGCCAGAACTGCTTGATCAGGCCAGAGAGCCGCTTGTCCTCACAACCGCGAGCCGATAGCGGCTGTCGACGCCACGCATAGAAACCGCTGGGGTGAACGTTAAGCAAAGAACACAGATGCCGCACCGGCAACTGGTGGCGATGGGATTGAATAAAAGCGTACCTCACTCGGATTGGCTCGCGAAGTACGCCGCGGCTTTTTTTAGAATGTCACGCTCCTCCGTGACACGCTTAAGCTCTTTTTGTAGCCGACGAATCTCGGCCTGATCATCAGCCTCCACTCGATGTTGCTCAGCAGCCGGCCCGTACTTCTTCACCCAGGCATACAGACTGTGCGTCGTCACGCCCAGCCGACTGGCCACGTCCGCCACGCTGTAGCCGCGATCCGTGATCTGGCGAACGGCTTCTCTCTTGAATTCTTCGGGGTAACGCTTGTTGCTCATAAACACCTCTCTGATAGCCATTTTGTATGGCTGAAAGGTGTCTAGCAAACTGGTGGCGATTCACATGGTAGACGCAAGATGATAGCTAAAGAACAATCGACTCGAATGGCAGATGCGATTGTTGACGCTGCAGCCGCGCCAATGAAGCATAAACGCCGAGAAAGACTGGAGCGGCGATATCGATGGGCCTTTGGCGATGCATATATAGATATATGCTTATATGGCTCCCATACGTCTGCTTTCGGCGTTAGGCCCGAAAAATGAAGGCTCGAGATTTTTTGGAAACGGTCTGTGAGCGTCTGAAAGCGCAATACGACGCCTACACGATCCTGCTTTACGGTTCATTGGCGGATGGATCGGCGAACGCCGATAGTGATCTCGATATCGCCGCTTTTAGCCCCGTAGATAGGGTGACCCGAGTAGCGGAGATTCAAGATGGCATCTTTATTGATGCATTCATCTACCCGGAGTCCGTACTTGATGCCCCTGAAGAAGAGCATCTAAGGTTTCGGGGTGCTGAGATTCTCTTTCAAAAGACCGAATCTGCGGCGGTGTTGTTCGAGCGTCTGGATGAACTCTACGTGTCAGGCCCAGCACCTTTGCCGGCGGACGAGATCACGGTTCGCAGAATCTGGGCAACGAAGATGGTGGCTCGCATGCAGCGCGCAGACGCCGAAGGCAACTATCGCCGTCACTGGTTACTTACAGCGTTGTTAGAAGATTACTTCCATCTTCGCGGCTTGTGGTTTGAAGGGCCGAAAAAGGCCCTGTCTTGGCTCCGCACCCACGATTCAGCGACGTTGAAGGCATTGGAGGCCGCGCTTGAGCCTGGCGCGCCGATCACCTCAATCGAGATTGCTGTAGACCGTGTCTTGAATGCGTCTGTTCCAGATCCAGAGGGTGCCAGCGGTTTCGATACCCCGCGTGGCACGGGTACCTAACAGGGTGCTGCGCTCCACCTTTGCCCTGGGGGACCCTTGTGCCGTTCCAAAGGTACGCATCGCCTCAAAAATGCCTGAGTACCGCCGTTAGATGCTTTCTTTTATTGAAGCCTACAACCACGTTAATCGGGCAATAGCGCTTGCTAGGTTGCAAAGAGACGATGCCTACACGCTGGGCACCGCAGAGTTTCGAGAGTTCTTTTCAGTGACCACATTACGCCTCGAAAGAGTGCGCTTACACAAAGATGCTCCGGAGCACGCGGTTGCCGTGTGGTCCGCAGAGTCTTGATCGAGTCCTAGGATGCTTCGAATCCTGAAAAACCTTGCACTGTACCTAACGATAGCGCTACTCCTTGCAATATTGACCGTTGGACTAATGAATACGTACTTGGGGGTAGACAGCCCGATACGGCCGACTGTGGAGCGGATAGTGTCCGCAATACCACCCCTTCTACGGTTGGCTAAAAAAATAGCCGGCCTGTCCTCGAAGCCGTCTGCGGAAGCTTCAGCCTCAACAATCAGCGGATCAACCGTGATACAGGCGGGCGGCGGCGCTTGGCACCAGTCCGTTGGAGAAAGCGCCAGTCTCTGCGGTGTGCCGGGCGTAGAAGAGGTGCCCCTCTGGTCCGAGCGAACAGCGTACACCTGGGTGAATGAGGACGGTGTACGTAGCTTTGGCGACAACGCGCCATCGTCGGCATCCGCCCAAACCTTCGGTATGGATGAAGGGGATCGGGACTTCACCCTCAGCTTGCGTTGGGAGGGTGTGTCGCCCAACCGAACGTTTGAAGGTCGGATCCGCGCCGGGGCCATGCGCATCTATGATCAATGGGGAGAGTGGATCGGCTATGACGCCTTGGTGCGAAGTCGGATTACTCTGCGTATCACGAGTAATCGTGACGCCTTTTTGCGTGATTGGGGAGGCGACCCCGGGGGCCCAATACCCAACGGATTTTACAGTCTGATACGCAATGAAGCCGTCATTTTTTACGATTCGGCCAGAACGAGTGAGGCAAAACTGCTTCAGGTCGCGTTTCATGAGCTCGCTCACTTGATCTCTACCTGGCAGGTGGGCTCGCTGCCGACATGGTACGGCGAGGGGATAGCCGAGTATTTCGAGACAATGGATGTGGAATGGCAGTCTGCCCAGTTTCGCTCAGCGGACGCCTGGCGCCAGCGGGTCGCTCGGGACGGCGCTATGGGGCTTAGCGAACTGCTCGCTTTAAACGCAGCTGAGTGGTTTTCTGGGAATATCGGTCAGCGCTACGCCACCGCCGGCGCCTTGGTGACGTTTATGACCACAACCGACGCAGGACGAGCCGCGTTGACCGATCTTGCACAGCAAGCTCATGCCGTACGCTGCAAAAAACGCTCTGCGAAGCAGGGCTTAACACCCTCCGAGTATCCCGGTGGCGTTGTCCGTCTCGAGCGCGATTTTCGGCGCTGGCTCGAGCAATCACCTAACCACTGAAGAGTTCTGATAGGTTAACCGCTTTAGGTTGTTAGGATCTGCGGACGAGCACTTACAAGCGTCACCCACTAACGCTATCTACGACAGGATTAAAGAGATGCAGTCTATTCACCGCACCTTGCTCTTGATTTGTCTGATAGCTGCGTCTCCCGTAAACGCCAAAAATGCACTCGACGAGTACAACGGTCTTCGAAAAGAAGCTGAGCACTCTTCGCTAGCGCAGCTGAAGTTAAAGCTCATTCTTGATGACTGTAAATCTTTGCTAGGTATCGCCGATTCGCAGGAATTTGAGGCGATGGTTGAAAGCGTAAAGGCAAACAACGATGACTTCTTTGATGAATGGGAAGTAGATGTTCGTCGGCAGTACGACAAGTGTGGCACGCTGATCACATCCTTCAAAAGCGAGGAGGGATACAGCGCGCAGAGGCGCAGGTGGCTTCAAAAATCCGTAAAAGGTGGGTCAGTGTTAGCCAAGCTCATCGCTTTGGATGAAGAGTCGAAACGATACACCTTCAACCGACAGCTCAGAAGCAAAGGGCTGACCGAAGAGGTTGTCGAAAAGCCATGTATGGACAATTTTGAAGAGCTGTTATGTGGGGCGCTTTCGGAAGCCTATGAACATGGGGATCAGCGGCTGAAGCAAGCGGCCATTTTTCAGGTACACAGGAAGTTTCGATATGACGAGTCTGCAGCTATCGGAGCGTCTGATTATGAAGTGATTTCTGCGGAACATGAACATGCTCTCAGGGCGCTTCGCAGCGAGACGGATGAACTCCCATGGGAGTACCTATCATGCAAATACAGCCAAGCTTGCACGATAAAGATGTTCGCTGACCACTTACTTGAGGGCTATGGCATTACCGAGATTGACGATGTTGTCGCTATTGCAGACTATTACGAGCGGTGTATCACGGCTAAGGACTGGGTTGCTCTAGGTCTGCATGAGTAAGGGGCAGGTTAGTTTCAGGTTGGTTTTGGCGTTTTTTGGGAAAAAGGCCAAGCCCGCTGCCTTACCCCTCGCTCGCTCTTACAGAACGAGCCCTAGAGCCGCCGGTTGCGGGCGTCATTGCAAGCGCAACTGATAATCACAAGAAGTATCTAGGGCCGTTGCCTAGGCAGCTGATACCACTTGAAAAATTCCCAATAACTGTTGTCTGCGATAAGCTCAATCCATTGTTAAGTCATGCAAGTCGGCAGACTGTCCCTGTCTATTTGCCTGCTGTGAGAACCGAGCATATGTATCCACTCCTTCGAGTAGCCGCGGCGTGTACGTTTTTGGCGCTTGTTGCCTGCGGTGGCGGCGGAGGTGGCGGAGCTAGCAACCCTGCCACTCCTCCCGCTTTTGCTCCTGCACCTTCGCCTAGCACTACCACCGATATTGATGACCTCTTGGCAGTCGTCAGTTTCTTCAGGACTAGTTCTATCGGGCAAAATTACGCGCTGCGTATCGAGCTAAAAAACCAAGGCCAGTCACAGTTTATTGGCAATCAAGATGCTGAGTGGGCGGTTTTTCTTGGTCCTCATATCAATGCGGTGCCTCGTCAAGACCTTTCGCCAATGCGAGTCGATACACGATCACCCGTGTTAATAGACACTCTCAGCAGTATCACGGTGGAAAGCAATGCCAGTACTCGCATCGATACCGACCTTCGATCTAGGGATCTGGACAATGGGACGTACATTCGAGTGTGCCTTACAATTGAGGGTGAGCCCATACTTGATACCTGTAGTGAAGTTTTCCAATATCGAGAAAATATCTCGGTGCCCTACGTCACGGGCTCAGAAGTAGCCTCGCGAGAAATTGGAGTGGACGGACGCTATGGCTCGGCGACGCTCGATGTTCTTGCTAGACGACTGGACCCGTTTCTCGTCGCCAATTTCTATCTGTCCGAAAATGCTCCTGACATTCAATTTGCGATTGCCGACGGCGTGTACCGTGCGTTCGTCTATGACGCAACGACGTCGGATTTCGCTCCCGGACTGCCGGGGGACATCATCAGCGATGTCGCGCTCACGGATCTTGATTCAGCTGACTTTTTTGGAGAGCCAGAGGGCGGCGTATGGCGTGCACTTCAAGCCGCGAAACCCGAAACCTACGACCCCAACAACACATCCCTAGCTCGATTTTTTGGTGAGAACGTCAGTGCCCCTTCAAGAATTGGAATTTGTCTGATAACTAATCCATCGAATGTCATTGTGGCGTGTTCGGAGGAACTGGAAGAGGGCTTTGTAGGGCCTCCGATTTGCAGTGAGGGCTTTATCCAGGTCGGTACGGAGACGGAGAATATGATGGCTTGCCAGAATGTCTCGCCTCCACAGGGGGGGTTGTGCTTAGCGCAGTTTCAGGGAGCGACATTATTCAGTGAGAGCGACACCGTACTCGAAATTGGTGCGACACTCTCGACGGTGGGCTGTTCGGGAGACACGACGATCAACGTCGCGGTGCCTTTTGCGCTGGCTGATGGCACGGTCACTATTACGGGAGTCGTTTGCGCAGAAGAGGACGCACCGTGGGCGTGTACCATCGTCTCACCCTCGGATGGAATGTATGACCTACGCATTGCCGCACCGCAGTGCGCGATAGGTTCGAGCGCCAGTACCCTCTTTGCAGAGACAGAGGGCAGAACATTAGATGCACTGGCGCTGTCAGGCTTTTGCTCTGGAACCACAACCCCTCCGTCTACCAGTCTTGAGATCGTTCCGCCTTGCGAACTCCCCTGCGCGTATACCGAGTTCGCTATCGATAATGAGCCCTCCTTCACGCGGCCGGATGGTGCGGTTTTTGATACGGACTCGCTGGATTTTTCTTTGGACGAGGCTTCTGGTTTAGTCCGTGCAAGCGTTGGCGTCTACTGGACCGGGCCGCGCTGTGGCGAGGGTTCACCTCCGCAGCCTACCGATACTTGCACTTTGAACATTACCCTGCTCGATGTAAGCAATGGCACCTCCGAGACACGGTTCGGCGTCGATAACACCGCTGACAAATGCGGTGATGCCCGATGCGTCCCTGTTGTTTTAACTGGGGCGCAAACAGTCTTCACGACTCGAGAGCTTAATTGTAGCTCGACATACGTGTTAGAGATGCAGCAAGCCCGCGCGGACGCACCGATGGCGGATGCGGAGCTGTTAGCGGCACTTCTCTTTGAAACACCTGCATGCGATAAGTTATGAGCGGCGTCTACCGCGGTAACGGTGCCTTCTGCAACACCCGCATGGCTATCTTAGTGTGTGGCGAGTTAGTGAGACAGTTATGAAAACACGGCTGGTTTATTTGGCATTATCGATGAGCATCACTGCATTGAGCGCGTGCAAACTTGAAGTTCAGGTGCCTTCGGGCGCCACCGTGACCGCCGCATCGGGGTTGGTGTGCAGATCGGGTGAAAATTGCGAAATCGACGTTGTAGATTTTCAGTTTGATGAGACCTTCGATGTGCAAGTAGCACAGGGGTACCGATTTCTACAATGGAGCCGACAGACTCATGGCCTTTGTTCAGCGCTGAGGGGTGCTTGCCGATTGTCCAATGCGGGCCTTGCTCAAAGTGAATCCGCTATTGCTTTTGTTGCCAGTAATAGAGTGTTGACGATCGCTCCTGTCGTTTGGGAAGTGCCTGACGGTGCCTTTGAGCTGGAGTTCAGGCCCATAGCAGGAGAGCCTGTTTTGAGGGATGCAAGCGGCGTGGCCATCGGCTCTATACAACCTGTTTTTAATGGTCGTCTGGGCTACTTCGTATCCGTGCATTTTAGGAATCGTCCCGAAACGTATACCCTGTATTTTGAAAACATAACGTTGATCGTAACGCCAGCACAACCTCGGGAAACACGTTTTGATATCTTCTACGGTTCAAGTGCCTGCGATGCGGATGATCCAGTGTTCGCGGCGCCTGTCGATGGGGGAGATCGCCCATCATTTGCGTACTTGGATTCGACCGGCAGGGTAATGATTCCCGATCCAGAAGGTACCCTGACAACATTAGCGCAGCCATTTTCGGCCCCCAACCAAAGAGGCGCAGAGTGTGGAATGTTGGAGGGGCCGCTAGACGTCTATCCGCTTGTGCCGACGGATTTAGTGCTTGCGTTTCCGCTTCGGATAGAGGGTGAGCGGCGACCAATCTTGAGTTCCGACGTCAGCTTTTAGTCGTTGCAGACAATTAATGCTGCCAGGCATTTTTACGATTGCTTTTCTATTGCCTAGTGGGTTGGCGGATGACTTGATGGCACTAGCACCCAGTACCGCGGCGAAGATTAAGTCAAACAGCTTGCTTCAAATCTAAAGCGCAGGTTCGAGCGGCGTTTGCGATGCCCCAGATGCAAGCACTGCATCTCATCGTGTTCATGTTGTTAATTATGAAGCGAATTTCGGTCCCAGCATGAGGCTTACTTGTCGGAGGCGGCAGTGTGTAACGTTATAGTAATAGTCAGCCTCCAGCGTCACGGTTTCGCCTTGACCCTCCGAGAATTTGGTCTTAATCACGATGTTTTGATAGTTTGGTTTATCAAGCGGGCTACGTATGAGTGCCAGAGTATGCGGCGAGAATGGCGGAATACCAAGGTCACTCCAGTAGTCATTCGAGGCACGCTGTGCTGCATCGCCTGGTTTGTTTTTTTAGCGGATGGATCAATGGCAGACTCGAAGCTTTCTGATGAGCTGATGTTTCATCCTATGGCCTCTGGGGGCGGCCGCAGTGCCGAGCCCCAATTGGAGCGAGCGATTGAGGCCGCTGCCTACCAAGCGTCGGTTGCGGGGGACATCACGTTAAGTGTCGAGCGGATAACTCAAAACCTACTATCTGATGATGATGTACGCGCCGAACTTGAACGTGCGAGCGTCGACGTGCCAGCAGTGTTACATCAACTCGAAATGTACTTGGATGCCCAGCCAAAGAGTGAGCAAGGTCGGCGTGCTGATCCAGATCCCAAGGTTCGCGAGCTGCTCCGAAACAAGACCATGAACCTTCGATCAGAAGAACAACGGCGTGTTATGTCTTGCCTCGATGTACTCGCTGCCATCATGGAGCAAAACGACAGCTTCGCCAGTGAAACTTTGCTTGACGCCGGCTACTCGCAGGAGCGCGCGCGGGAGGCCGCGATCGGGCACTTTGCTGCGCAACAAAAGAAGGCTGACACTGAGCTTCGTGACATACAAGCGAAGATCTCTGCCGTAGAGAGCGAAAAAAAGCCCCAGTGGGTGGCCGGATCACCAGGTAGTGAGTCACTGCAGGAGGACCCACGCTTGATGCAGCAGTATCGATTGGTCGTTACGAGTCGTAATGCCGAAAGTGAGGTGGCGTTCAAAGGAGCCGTAAGCCAGGATGGTCAGCTTACGTTACTTGTCGAGAACACCCCTTTCGAGTTGGAGCTGCTTGCCACGCGGTTCATTGCCTTACTCGAAGTGGCATCGGGCAAAGAAGGTATCTCGGCGGAGCTGTTTCTTCGCCAGGACGACGGCAACGAAAGGAAGGTCGGCGGTTTTGGCGGCATGTCTGGCGCGATTTTGGAAGATCGACGGGACAATGCAGCTTACTGGAAATCAGGGAATTTTTAGTGGAGGCAACCGGTCTAAGGTTGCGTGTCTCTAAGCCTAGGTAACAGCGCAGCTTCAGCTGATAAAGACCCAAGCTGTCGCGCATGGCTACGGCGATTGTGGTTGGCTTGCAGTGTTGGTTAGGTGTGACGTTTTGTATTTTACTGATTGTGACCCTTGTAGTAACGCTGTGAGTAACAGTGAAGGGCGTCGGTAGCGGAGGCTTCATGAACGGTGATGATAAGAAACTCATAAAGCATACGGATCACCTCGTAGCGTTCATGGTGAGCATTATTCGTAAGTGGCGAGTTACACAAGCGCTGAGGTTGGGGCAGTATCCTGCGATTCGGGAAAATGGTCTCGCAGCAACGGGTTTTGATGTCTGCACCGATACGCTTTTTTACAGTGTGATACACGACCTCGATGCGCTTATGTTCGATGAAGGTCGCAGGACACCTAGTTTGCGAACATCGCTACAAATTCTCGACCGGCCTGGTGTAGAAGCTCGTTTCAGAGCCCGTTTTTTATCCAGCGCGGCGTGTGACGGAGGCTCTCAGACTCAGGATGGCAGCGAATTTGATAATACAATGCAAAGGCTGCGAGCCGAGATTCCTGCCGTAATTGACGGCGGTGACGCAACTGCGTGCCGCCGAGCAAGAGATCGGTACACAGCTCACTTTTGGCTCCAAGATGATGGCTGCGACTATAAGCGTCTAGATCTTCAACACTTTGGCTTAAGCTTGGATACGCCAAACCGATTGATAAAACGGCTTCGCCCCCGAATCGATGACTTGTGCCTTGTTACACAGCGTGACGCTCACGCGTGGGATACGTATGCCCAGCAGAGTGAACAGATATCGGATGAGCTTGCCACGGAGCTTGGGGGGCAGGCAGGCTTTATGCCGGATATCGAAGAGATGAAGCCCCAAATTGAAGCGATTGTCCGGGAACTAGCAAATAGGGGAAGGGAGCCGGGCGTCTCACAGCAAGGCAACAAGGCTGGAATAAATATTGTGAGGGCGGATGACTAAGTTGAGCCTGCTCACCTTTGAATCTTTGGGGCATCGCGAGCATTGCACCGGTTGTTCTGGTTGCCATGTCGATAACAGTGGAGTTGGTCTGTGTTGAGTTGTTGGTCTTTCAATGCTTAGGCAAAGCAATGCGCGGCACACTGACCACGGAAGAAAGTGAACGATGTAGACACGACTGAGGGGCGGCTTTATGGTTTCTGTCATGATGTTCGAGTGAGTTTCCATGGATTGCGGAGCGTATTGGTATGCGACGACCTATTTTTTTGGCTTCTCTACCATTACTTGTTGGGGGCCTTAGCTGCTTTGGTGAGGAGTACATTAGTCCAAGTCCTGTTAGTGAGGCGGACTATCTGGCGATAAAGACCATCGTCGTCGGCCGACACCCGGAACTTGCCGCTAGTCCCGGTATAAAGTATTCGCATTTCATGCCTAGCGTGGGCACGCCCGGTTGTGAAGAGACGGATGAAGACAAGTCGGGCGGGAAAACAGTATGGGCCGCCGTGACGGGAAGCTCCATGGAAGAAATCCAAAAACAGCTTGAGTCCCTTAGTCCGCAGGTAAGCTGTCAACGCCCTCAAGCCGATATCTATTTTGAACCCTTTAGAGAACACGCCGGTCGTGGTGATGGCGCTTTTGTTAGATGCAAAGCTCCCGTTCAAGGTCCAGCAGCGGCTGAGCCAACGTTGGGTTGGTCCTGCGATCCCGTAGTGTTTAGGCAGTATGTGGAGCTAGACGATCAGGAATGCAAGGTCACTGTGGTTGGAGAGATCTCGGACGCAGGATTACACGTTATCAAGAATATAGGCCTTGCTGTAGAAAGCGAGGTGCCGCTAGAGGAAAGGAATGTCTTGATTAAGTTTCAGCGGATGAGGAACGATCAGGCCTTTGCAATATTCGGCTCCGAATCTTGTCTGGCCGGCGAGGGGTCCTTTTTTTTCAGACACGAGCCTGATGCGAATCTCGACCTTGCCGAAAGCTGGGAGCTCACGAACGACCTGCGCTGACAATACCGTGGCCCTCCAGTACTAGGGTAGGGTATTGGCGCTTTATCCCTCGGCCAGCATTGAGCTTGAGTTGGCTGTCGGCCAGGGCGATTTGTTGCCCTTTTCGGCCACTCCCCTAGTGATAATACTTTGACCCAGGTGTAGCTACGCCTTATGACTAGAAGGTGTTGGGCGCAAGCGACGGTCTCGTCTTTTTATCGATGGATCGATGGCGGCAAACTGGTAGATGTAGACTTTTTTCGAAAGCGGTTCACTCAGACTGATCTTCCTGGAGTTGGTTGTGGCACTCATAGTTTGCGTCGTGAATATCCGGCATGCTGTACCCGTTAGACAACGAGGCGAGGAGCGGTCATACGTATGCTAGTTCGACAAGCTTTAGTGTCTGTGGCTTGTTATCGTCGTCATTGTGAGTTGATCCTAGTTGTATTCTTGGCAATGACACTATCGCAGGCGAGTGCCGGGTCGACTCTTGCTGAGGGCTATTCCGCTTCAGTAGTGGATGGTTCTATCGAGACGGGTTTTCGGATGTTTACCATCTACTCGCTTGAAAAGGCATGCTCTCAGCCTCATATGCCGGTGTCACTCGTTGCCAAAGATCTGGAACTCGATGTCGGTGATACGTTCACCCTAAGTAAACTGTTGGTGAATGCGCTGGATGATAACGGTGAGTTTATCCCGTCGGTGCCGATTGTTATCACCGGAGAAGTCGATTCAAACGTGATCTATCATGACCCAGCGTTCGATCAAGAGAGCTACGTCGCACGCCATGCGGGCAGCGTATCGTTTGCTGTTGTCTACCTTTGCCCGAGTGCGCAGCCGGTGAAGACGGAGTTTCGTATTCACGTGCGATCGAAGTCCGGTTTGCTTCCGCCGAGGTCTTCATTCCAAGAAGGTCAATCATGAGCGCTTCACGTGCTCCGTTAAGTGTGTTCTGTGTAAGACAAGGCGGGCTTGCGGAGTGCGTCTAACGTTGCTTGCCGGTGCGCTCTTGGTTTTTGCAGCTTTCATTCAGTTTCATTTGTTTTACGGCATGTCCGCTTATGACCTGCCTCCCAAAATGCAGGAGCAGCTTTTGGTCTGTCTAGATGCGCCTCTCGCTGGCCTCGTTCCAAAACGGTATGTTGTGCATAACCGTCGAAATACGTCAGTTATCGACGCCAAGGTGTTTTACGGCGTTGTGCTTTTTCGCATCACTGGACGCACACCAGGAGGAGTCCTCCAGGAATGCTCTGTTGATTACCTGCCTGGTGGACCCATCTCGCACGCTGACGACTTGTGATGCGCTCAGATGAGTGCTCATGCGACCTTACGAAGGCTTTGGTGAAAATTAGCGCTTGGGAAGTTGCCGCGTGAGCTCTGCTCAAAGGGCAGCGGTGTCATCCGTTATCGCAGTTGTGCTATGCATCGGATGGATGGCGTGGTCGACCGAGCCATTTGGCGTTAGCTCCGTAGAAGTCTCCCAAGACTCAACAAATACAGGGTCGCCAGAACAACGCTTCTTACCTTATCTAGCTCCGGACGTCGCGCGTCTTCTGTTACCGTCGATTAGCTCTGATGACGAATTGAGTAAGGACAGTATGGACTGCAACGAAGCTATCAATGCCCTGCTTGATGTCCAAACTGAGGAGGAATTTGCAGGATGGCAGGCTGATATGACGAGTGTGCTCTCTCAGTCTGCGTCTGCAGAACACTTGCATGTGGCAGCGCTCCTCGAGGACGATCCAGTAAAAAGCGTGGCGTTGATCAATCGCGCTCTAGCCATTACGCCGACCGATCCTATGATGCTGTGGAGTGCGGTACAGATATGCTCCAAGGTAGACGGTGATATCGGCTGCAATACTGATGCATGGGAGTCTCAGTTATTGGCCGCCGATAGCCAGAACAGCGAGGTGTGGGCTCGTGCGGCCGTCAGTCGCCATGCGTCTGGCGACACTGTCGGTGCCTTACAGGCATTGGAGCAGGCGGCGTCAGTGTCCCAGTCCACCGTTTATTGGCCTGAATACATCGCTGCAATCGAGCGTGGTTTGGCGGCAGGTACCAACCAATCGTTTCTGCAACGAGCATCCTATGCGTTTGGAATAGCACCGTTACCGGCTTATGGGCCAGTTGTGTCGCTGTGCAGAGAACAGTCGGCTGCCGACAAATCTTGGGGGTACGCCTGCCTCGCGTATGGCGAGCTTCTGGAGCGCCAAGGGAAAAACGATTTGTCACTTGCGATAGCGAGACGTCTACAACAGATCATGCTGGCTGCCTTGGGTGAAGTCGAGCGAGCAGCAGCCATGGAAGCGGGGATTCAGCGCGAACGGGAGTTAATGAAGAGTCGCCCCTACAGCCCAGTGCATGAACTCGTGATGCTCAGCACGCCGGAACTGTTTGCCGAGTATTTGGCCGCGCTGAGAAGTGTTGGCGAGGCGGGGGCGAGAGCACAGATGGGGGTCGCGGCCGACAAAATTCTTGAGCGTCGACCGGAGTTACGATGTGTCGTCGACAATGAGTGACGCAGGGCGACCTATCGAAACAACGGCAAGCATAGTCGTTTGCCAGTCCTTCACTCGAGGTTTTGTCACATGAGCTGCCTGACGCGTCGTAAATAGTTGTCGCATCGCTCCATAGACTTATGATGCCACTACGATCTGTATTCACGCCCTCTCTTTTATACTGCGACTCATCAGGCGGTGAAAGGCATCAATTCTCGTGTGCGTCCGACGATGCAGCTCGAGGGTGAAGTATTGATTGCCTAGGATGAGCATGAACATGGCCATGAACACGATGTTGTTATCCGAGGAACTTCCTACTCCCTGTGAGTTGATGAACCACATAAACAGCGC
Source organism: Congregibacter litoralis KT71 (assembly GCF_000153125.2). NCBI lineage: Bacteria > Pseudomonadati > Pseudomonadota > Gammaproteobacteria > Cellvibrionales > Halieaceae > Congregibacter > Congregibacter litoralis. The sequence goes on along the minus strand of NZ_CM002299.1, from coordinate 3,578,928 downwards.
GATGCACATCACTTGGGCAACGGCCGATACGATAGGATTGTAGGTGGGGCGGAGAGATTCGAACTCTTGTAAAGCTGATTCCTTCCGCCTCGCATCTTCGTAAACCAGTTGCGCTTGTACGTTATCCACTTTTCGTTCTCCTCGAGATCTAAGCTGAGTAAGCTCGTCACAGTATTCGCGGCTTTTAAAAGTCCACGGTATCGCTCATGTATTGCGCTAAAACCTCTTCGCCCGCATTTCCAGTCTAGAGGAAAATACAAGAAAATCACGCTTGTGGTGGGGGTTATCACTAAATGGGTCAATAATTGCCGTATCAAGGCTGTCACATAGATAGAGTAAAACGATGAAGAAGTTTCAATGGTACCGACTTCTATCTGCTGCCATGAGCAGGACGGTCCCGCTCTACTTTGAGGTTGCCATTATGAAGCGGAATACGGAAGGTCTGTCTGTTGTTTCCAGACCCCGCTACTTTCGAATCCTTTTGACAGTCACTGCCGCTGGACTCTTAAGCGCAGGCGCAGTGGGCGCTGATCAGTGTTCGTCTAATCATGGCAATCCGGACGGAGGTTTTCGTGAGGCGCGGTACGACGCCATGTGGAGCCTTGATTATCGCGCTCACGGCGGGGTGGTCCGAGCCGAACTCTCGCCTGATTCGACGCCCACACCACCGGCAGTCCTAATGCCAGCCTTCTCGATCGATCCCACGCTGCTCGTAAAAGATCCAGATGCGGCTGGGAGAGAGCTTCTTTCCGACTTGAGGTTGCACGGAGAGTGTGTAACCGCTCCGATAGCTGGCGACTTAAGTTGTAGGGTCCAGCGCTTCCCAATGGAAAACGACATTGAGCATTTCGGACTGAGCTGCGAGCAGACAATTGCAGGGGTCACGACCCGTAACACGCATGTCAGCATACGACTAAGTATCTCAGGCGTTCTTGAAGAAGCTGGCGTGAGTCTGCTGGAAAGCCAATCCCCTGGGTTGGAGGCGTCGCACTGGCCGACCGACGAGGAGGCACTGCGCGTAGCAGACGCCGCCTTTCTAAAGTCGGGGGGTGATCGCAGTAGTCCAAGACGTGAGGTGTTTCGAATTGATCGCTACTATGATGCAAGCGGACCAACAGTGTTGCTGTCGCATAGAGAATGCGGTGTTACAACGGTTAATGCACGTACACGCGAAGCAGCCTACGCATGCGTTTCTCCTCCGCATATTCCCTTCTTTGAGCCGCATGGCGCAAGAGAGCGAAAAACCATCATCAGCGGACTGCCCGCGGGAACCAGGCCGGTAGCAGCGAGCCTCGCTGATAGAACAACTTTGCTTTGGAGTCCGGATAGCGACTACGATCCGGGAGAGTCGTATCCCGGTATGCTCCATGCCATCTCACTAGCCGGGGAGACGCTTTGGCAGGTTCGCGCCGATGGGATTGGCAGAACGCACATACTCTCCACTGGAACTGACGTTGCACTGGTGCGGGTTGATCGACCGGACGCGCAGCAGCAAACGGTGAGCACGATCATCCTGAGTGGGAAAACAGGCGAGCAGATCAAGACGTATCCAGAGTGGTCGATTCCGGCGGGCGCCGCGATTGCCGTGTCGGCGGATGTGAGTCGCATCGTCCACTATTACAGCGATTTTGATCAAAGCTTTATTGTTGCCTCGGCGCTGGATGGATCGCCCGCGTGGCGTCTCGCTCTAGAGCCTGGAGTAGCCGTGGAAGACCTCACGCTCTCGGTAGAAGGTGAGCTTGCAGTCCTGCTTCGTCGTGGTTTCTATCAGGACCCTGTTAATCGCCCCCAGTATTCACTGCTTCGCGTGGGTTCAGAGGGGCAGGCACAGGAGCATGTACTGGTTGATGAAGAGAGTTTCTTCCGACCTGAGTTGCTCGGCCTGATTGGCAGTAAGGCTTTTGCGCTTGGGGGAAGTGCGTGGTCAGCCGATAGGCGTGGGACCTATCTGCGTAGTTGGCATTTTCTTTCGCAGAAGCGTGTTGATGAGATGGTTGTGCCTAGAGGCTACGCGGTAGCACTCACGCAGAAGGCAACCTTGTTGTACAGAGCTACTGAAGGTTCTGATTCGATTGTGGGTGAGCTCTCCATGGAGGGCAAAACACTGTGGAGTCAGCTGGTGGACGCCGGGTCTGATAGACAGGAGTTCATAATTCCAATGCCGCTGGGAGATAACTTGTACCTCACGACGCCCCAGTGGTTTGCGCAGCATTACCGGTCTCAGCAGGCGGTCGGAGCACTACTGGTGATCGACGCCGCTGAAGCCGTGTCCCGCGCCGATGCATGCAAACCGCTTGAGGGGCCAGCCGTTCAGCGAAGAAGGCCTGTCGGGAATGTGTCAATCGTTGTTCGAAAGTCGCCAACGTTTTCACTGTCGCGCCCCGGCTGCGCCGCGGATGCGGATCGTGTGTTTAGTCTATCGACTGATAGGCTGTTCGAAGCGATTCAAGCAACCAATGCTATTGGCTGGGAGCAACAGCAAATCGATATTTTGCTGGAAGAAGGAGATCCGGGTATCGAATTTCCACGCGAACCCAGGCAAGACTACGAGCGACCCCAATACACGCTCGTTAATGCGCCCGGGCAGCTGTGGTTTCGTGCACATCCGGATGACGTCGAAGAGCTGGCGGACATTATTATTGAGCAGGTCGCGCCGCACCTTCGCATCATGGAAGAGCTGCGGCATCGTGTTTATGCCGTCACGGGAGCGCTAGTGATGGTCGAATACTCGGATACTTCTGACACTATTGCGGACCGTTTGCGGGCGGCTGAACATACGCTGCGCTTGCTGCTTGATATCGTCGAGGCAGGTTATGCGAACGAGTCGCCGAGAGTCAGGCTGTCACCAAATGAGTTTGAAATGGCGTATGGCCGTGTGCCGTCCATGACCATTAGTGGCGGGGCCTTGCAAGGTTTTCGGCCTACCGATTACGCCGAGGCCATGGAGCCGCTTGCCCTGGAGGGCCTCAGTCGAACAGCGTTCGTGAAGTTAGTTGATCGCCTCGCTGCGCTGCGTGCCGAGCAGGAGGCAACTTAGGGTGGCGAAGTGTTTATCACAGGCGACGCAGTGGTCTCTGTTAATGCTATTGCGGTCCGCGAGTCAAAGCTCGGCCATTTTCTTTGCGAGGCTCCTTCTCTTCGTGACAGTCCTGCCAACCGTGTCCGCGTCGGCGAGCTCCGAGCAGTCGGGGCGCAACGATGGCTGGCGTATCCACCTTCAGCTCCAAAGACCATACATAGATCCGTGGATGGGTGGTGATCTAGGGAGTGTTGTTGTCGTATCGACCGGCGGGATAGCCTTTGTAGAACCGGTCAATAGCTTTCGTTTTTCCTGTGAAACGCGTCTGAGCGATCAGGAGCAAGGGGAGGTTGCTGGGCTAGTCGCAGCATTTCGCCATGAAACTGCTGCTCTTGATGACCGCCTCGGTGTATACCCGGGGCAGGGTTCAGCTGTTTATGATCGATTGAACAGCGTCGATTCCCCTTACACCCACCTAAACATTGTAACTCAGTCATGGGTTGATGATGACCCGGCCTCATCGCGGCGTGTGTATCTGACTTATCTCGATCTAGGGATGATTCAAGCGGTTTATCCAGACCTCTTTGCGTTGACGAGCATGTTGATTGATTTGCGAGATAGTCGTGCGGATCGCTGCAGCAAAAATTTATCAGAAGGGCGCAAATGAATCTTTCAAGGTCTGTCGTCTTAGGACTCGGTTTGATCTGCGCGGCGGTACAGGCGGTTCAAGCGCAGCAGGTCACACAGTGGTCTATTTTCTTTGACCGACCGGACTATGGCGGTTGGGGACAGATGATGAACGATCCGGATATGTTGATCGCATCCAGTGGACGCTATGAATTCCTCGATTACAAAGACCGTTTGGGGACCTGCAAGCGGGACATTAAGTATCTGGATAAGGAGGTGCTCGATGATCTACATGACACTCTCGTGCCTGTGCTCAGACGCTATGAGCTGACGCCTGCGGTGGAACTCAGCTGTACGGTGAGTGATACGGGTGATGGTCCGACGTTTTGGTTTGATTACACGTTGGATACCGGGCGAGCGAACCAATTCTCAATCTCGCTACAGCCCTACTGGTGTGGCTCGAAAAGATACAAAGACCTGCAAGCACTTCAGACGCTGCTCGAACGGATCGCGAAATCGGTTCCAAAGGACTGTCAGTGAGAGCTTGGTGGGCCACTTACTACCGATTCATTAGATACGCGTGATCCGAATAGCGAGACGGTTTTGCAATGGCCATGGTCATCGCCTCAGTCGCCGCAGCTAATTCGTAGCCCCTGCTCCTTCAGCCGAATAGGTTTTCTCCAGTAATCGCTGTTCTTCGCTAATCAAATATACGAGGGTAGCGTTTATTCCAGCCTGCCTCAGTGCGTCAAAATGAGGGCAGTAGTTGTGTCTCTTACGATGGTTCCAATACTCATCCCAACTCAGTAGGTCGTCTTTGTCACAGTCGGCAAGATAAAAGTCTCTGCGTGATGATGAGATTAGATCTTTTTGGCCACTACCATAGTAGTGCCACCACTCAGCAAAGGAAATTTTGTTATCAAAGTTGGCGTCGAGGCCCGAGAAAAAGCTTGATTGACGATCTAGGCAAGAAATGAGCGACATACAGGTCAAAACAACTCCAAGCAAATAACCTAACTTAGCGGCACTCAGCGTCTTTACTCTATGCGCTTGATTCACCAAATGACTACCCAGCTTGGAGATCCAACCGGCCCGAAACACGATACCGTGAAATTGCCCCAACAACGGGGCAGTGCTCGGAGCTCGTGTAGTACGGCGTTTCGTTATCGGTCTCACGTAAAAATTTGACCGCTAGAATAAAGGATGTCAGACCATCCATCCTTTATCGGTTTCTAGGGATAGTCAATTGAATCAGAGCGATCGAATTTTGAGGAAGGACTGGTTGAAATCTGCCAGGCAGTTCTAGCGTTATTCAGCTACTGATGCCGGGATATCTAGCTTAGATGGCCGCAAGGTCAGCACTAAGCAATTCCGCGATATTGGGGTAGCTGCTTTCGATGGCGGGTTTGAGCGATTGCGTGCGACCAAGAGCTATCTTTTCATGATCTCAAAGAGTTAAGTTGTCGATACTCAATGATGTTTTGAGCAGCTGCTACTCAAAGGTGGTTGGTATTAATGCAAAAGTTGCTGGGCCCGTCCCTACAATATCTAGGTTTAGCCATCACGCGTGTTCGCTCAGACTGGCAGCGAATGTCTCACTCTCCCGGTAAAAGCTTTTGCGCCGCCCCTTGGACCCATGGTGTGCTGCGACAGAATGGTCGAACACAACCCTGTTGCCGCAGCGACTTTGATTACGGAAACTGGAAGACTCAGGGTCTGAGCACGGTCTGGCGAAGTGATTCCGCTGCCAGCTTCAGAGCGAACGTTCGAGAGGGCAAGTTTCCAAACGCGCATTGCGACGCGTGCGTCAAGAATGGCTATAACCTCTCGCTTTCACAATCATTGGCTAAGCCATTTTGGCGTCACGTCGCCACGTTAAGGCGTGAGTGGGCATGCTCGCGGCTCACATTCTATGGTCGGAATTGGCCGCTGCTGGGTCTTCTCTTATGCATGAAAAGCATTCGTCTTTCTCTAATCGAGAAGGCGCTCCTAAAGAGATATCAACGAAAACTGCAATCGCTTTCTCGTAGCGTGCGTTCAACAGATGGAAAAGCTGCCGTCGAAAAGCTACAAATCATTGGACAAACCGTCGAGTCATTTCTTGGTGGTGAACTTCGGCCACGAGCAGTAGCTCCCGTCAGAGAAATCAACTTGATCAGCGTGTGCAACGCGCGATGTATTCATTGTCCAGGATTGTTCTCACAAGAAATTGTGCGCGGTTTTCGTATGCCTGATGGAAAGTTCCGGTCCAGAATGCCTCAAGATGAACTGGAGTTAGCGCTGACGGAGAGCGACTCGGTTTTAGACTTTTTTATGAATGGTAGTGAGTTTCTGCTGTATCCACAGTGGAAGCAGGTGGCCTCTTATCTGCGTAGCATCGGATCGGAGCTTCGTATTTCTACGAATGGAATTTTACTTACGCCCTCAAATTCCCACCATCTCATCGAAAACAGACTTTTGAGTAAGCTCAACATCAGTTTAGACGGCGGCACACCCGCCACCGTAGAGCGCGTTCGACAGGGTGTTTGTTTCGAGCGTCTCGCTAGCAATGTACGCGGTTATTTTGAACGGGCAAGCAGCGAGAGATTCAATATACCGGTGGGATTCTCTTTTGTTCTGATGGAAAGTAACGTCGACGATCTTCCGGATGTCGTTGACTTGGTGGCTTCTTTTAGGAAACAAGGTCCAGATATACCTGTCCAAATATCTGTGTTTCCACTGTCCAGCAATGGCGTGGCCGCTTATCGTCCATTCCTTGAAAGAGAGCATCACTCGCGTATCCCTCACCATACGCTCGTTAGTTCGTTTCGGCGGATGTTGGACCGCGCCGTTTTGCACAACATACCCCTGATTGCATTTAGGGCGCCGCTCGAGCGCTTCGTTAAAGCTGGCTGTAAGGCTCCACCGTTGAATGTAGCCTGTTTGCCAAGAGTGCTCTCTGCAAAGACAGTGGCGCCTATTTTGGCGCCCTAAAATGCGAATACTTACAGTAACCAACAAGACTTAGTGGCTGTTGAACACGTGGTTGCCTCAGATGGAACCAAACTAACTGGTCGGTGTTGAGAGAGCGTAATACGAGTCCAGCGTACGGAATCGAGCGCTTATCTTGAGCTTAGATAGACTCAAGGTGCATTCGCAGCCGAACATTGTTGTCTGAGCCCGATGTCGCCGTGACAATGCAGGTGAGTTGAAGACCCCCAACATCGCGGAGCCAAGTGCGTCCTACCACCGTATTGCCTTGGAAGTTCGCGTCCATTCGCCATCCCTGTTCTGCCATTTGTCTATCGAACCCAGTCATAAGATTGTCACTAGAGACCGTGGTCTGTAAGGATATGGATGCATGTGCTTCGTTACCGCCACCGCCGCTACCGCTGCCCAGAAACGGCGACGTTTCTATTGATTTCGGAAGTGTCAGTGCTGGGAGATACTTTATTACCCCGCTGTCGTATCTCCGGGCACCGGTGTGGGCAGCAATCATCTCCTTGCAGTCTTGCTTGCCGCGATTGTCGTAATGAGCCAGCGTGACGACAGTTCCGATATCGGTGGATCGAGATAAGACAGTCAGCTGACCGTCTCTGTTACGGCAAAACTGTTGATTGTCCATCACCGCGTTAGGTTGGCGCGGTACGAAGCCTCGCTGATACATCCTGCGTCGATCCTCACCTTGGGGTATGGCTATCCAGTTATCTCGCCTCAAGGCGTTTGATAAAAGCTGTCTTGCGTCGTCGGGGTTCAATCCACTTTTCCAGCCCACGGTCGTGTTCAAACCGTCGCGACGCTTGCTGCTCGCAATGAACTCCAGATTTGGGGTGTCGATGTCGAAGGGGAAGGAATCCGGCCAACTGCGGCTGTAGCTGGTGTACGTGAAAAAGGCTATCGCGATGTCTTCGTCAACACAGCATGTCTCTTCTGCGTTGACAGCGCTAGCGAATAAGAAAATGAAAAATAATCGAAGCATCATATTGCCAAGCTCTATTGCTCTAAAGACTCGCCTTGAAAAGCATAGACCACGCATGTGTAGTCCGCTAGTCATTTACTGAGTTCAGCTTACACTCAAAACCTAGGCCTCTTCGAATGCGCGATCCCTGTTACATTAGGGTAAAACTCAGAGGTGCGTGAAGCATAGAAAATTGATGAAAGCGCTTGTTCTTTTTTTGCTAGCCGCCATCGGACTGGCATTCCTTGCATCAACTCGCGTCGGTAATGATGACCTGCATGCAATACGAGAATTAGCAGATGCTGGGCAGTATCAGAAGGCATTAGATAAACACCTCTGGTTTCATGAAGAGTCAAAAAAAGCCATAGGTATGGGAGCGGTCCGGTTGTCTTACGCCATCAGTGCATGGGTAAAGCTGGGCACAAAGTACCCGCCAGCGCTTGATGCACTTAAAGAAATAAGAGATACAAACACCGAAGTGTTGCTCGCGGGCACGGGTACATTTGGCAATTTCCATGAATTAGCCGCAATAAACCGAGGTCTAGGTGAAGGGTGGGCGACCGTAGATCTGTTCATAGCTCTCGATACGACGTATCCGGCGCAGGCGCGCTCATATTACAGCGTCGCTGAGGATCTTCTGATGCAGTTCGGCAAGTATGAAAGCATAGCTAAATATTTGGATGATCCCGTCGCAAAATTTGAACGTTTGCGTGACAGTAGAGAAACTCATCTAGCCTTAGCAAAGGTAAATGCCAAACTGAATTCGCCGAAGCATTTGGAGTTGATCGACAAACGCTATCTTGAACGTGTGACCAACCTTATTAGTGCTTTATCGGCGATCAATCGAGACGAGGAAGCGGAAGTGATTAGAACAATGGCTTTAGCTTACTATCCGAACCAAGAAGTCCAGCTCATCGGCCTGTGACGCCTGAGCCTGTGGTTGAACTAGAGAACCTAAAAGAGCTCCGGCGATTAATGGGTGCTAGCTTGCTCGAGTGCAGACCAGCCGTACAGTACAGCGACGGGAGCTTAATCAAGAAAGCTAAGGCCAACTGCTTCGAGCCGCACGCGTAAACAAAGAAAGTTGTTTACTGAGCTGCTAGCAGTCGGTGCGGTTGATGGTGTCAAAGCGTTGCTGCAGATCGCACCAATCAGTGCCGAGCACGCTGCGGCTAGCAGTCGCTCACAAATGCAAGAATGTCGGAAACCGAGTGCATACGTTGCCTTACTGCAAAATTCAGTGGTAGCTTCGGTTCTTAGTCTATTCATTCAGAGCAGATAACCATGAATGTAAAACCTATTGCTCGAATATTCGTCCAAACCAGTGTTTTTCTAGCAGTTTTCAAAGGCCAGTTGGTACACGCAGATGTCCACATGGCGGAGGCCGCCTACCAAGTAGGCTACGGATCGTCTCGTGTGGCTTATGGAATGCAATTCTCAGGAGCGTGTGCTGAGCGAGTAAACATACGTATTTCGATAACGAGCTCGAGGTCTGTAGAAGAGTCGCTCGATGAGATTGCTCAGTACGCGCGTGATTCTGCTCCGTTGCTAATAGTCCGGTGTCCGCGCGTACAGACCATTCAAGCCTATGTCCAAGACAGTCCGTCAACGCTTGAGAATAACTATCAATTTACGCTTGAGCGAAAAAGCAATTGGCAAGTATCGGATGTCTCAACTCGACACACATTGTTTAAACATCTGTTGGATGCCGGCTATCTTCCAGCGATAGGTAGAGCACCGTTTCATGAGCGCGTGTTTGTTCGGTTCGAAAATGGTCGTTTTGACGGGATCTATGGTAATCAGCTGGGCGGCCATTTGGTGGCCAATCATGTAGAAAAACATTTCCACGAAAGTTCTCCCGATCGGCTGTCACATTATTTGGTTCGTGGATACTTTTATGAAGTTGGCAACGAGCAAGCCGATGGTACTTGCGATAACGCACTTGAGGGTTACGCTCTTTGGGGCGCATTTGATCTAAAAATCCCTGTCATTGGTGACTATGTGACGATCACCCGAAGACCCTGTGCTTTACAAGGCGAGGACGCCAGGTCCGAGGTGATTGCGTTTAGCGATGTGACACCCCGTTTTTTACGCACAAATTTTCCAGGTTTTGACCTCGACCCTTTTATTTTGGCTGATGACTTAGCCGGCAAGATAGCTGCAAGTGCACGTATCAGCCAAGGTCAGTCGCAAGATGCATTCTTGGCTACGCGTGTACCCTTGTTGAAGACCGACTTAATCCAAGTATTCGCTGCGCGTAATAGCAACTGTAGCTCGCCGAGATACGACGCTATTTACCGTATTAACCATGAACGCCGCGACGATCAGTTGAGTCGCAATGGCGAGGGATATCAGAACTTCATCGGACAACTTGTTCAAAGAATCGCGTTTGAGCAATGCGATACACCCAGAAGCGCAACGGTCGACAATTATCGACTCGGTGACGATGAATACTGGGATAGTATGATCTTTAGTTTCCAGCCGGCGTCACAATCTGTTTTTGCCGATGCCAAAGACTATCAGTTACAGAGCTTGTATGAGAGCGATGCCGCCAAGAGTTACCGTAAGTGGAAGGCAGACAATATGTTTGGTCCGAGCTGCACTGAGGGGGTCTTTTGCGAGCTTCGCGCAGGGAGATACTTAAACGCTATTTATCGCGGTGATGACAGTCAAATTCGCCAAATGGATAAACTTGCTCAAGACAAATTCCGCGATACAGCCGATGATCTTTTTCCGGATAGTAAAGGCAATGAGGCATTCAATGCGTTATTTGGCATAAAACAAATGGTGGAAACGGCGCATCTAATGCGCGGCGCCGCGAATAAGTATATGTACAGCTACAAGAAGTGGGGGAAGACCTGTTTTGTTGAAGGTGCTGAAGATAAGGAATATTCAATAACCTATCCGACCTACATCGTTACTGATGAATATGGTTATACCGAAGAGTATGGCGGAGGTACGTCGTCGGCAGTCTATAGCTTGAACCCGGAGTTTTTCCCGCTACGTGATCGGATTGCCGGCGCATCGGGAAGTGCAGATGCAAGCAGTGCAACCCATACGTTGATGACAAGAGAGCTGTTTTTTGGTTTGGAGGATATGAAGCAGCGATACGCCTGCGATAGTCCCGAGGTCAAGGAATTTGAACAGCAACTTAGACGTATTACTTTCCAGATTTTAGAGAGCCCGGGAACGCTGTCGGTAGCAGCGGAAAATCGGCCACCCGAAGTTTCCGCGACGATGGCCGAGCCTTTTTCAGAACCAGAACGGGTAGCGAGCTCGGTAAGCGTCTCTTCTATAGCACGATTGATGCCGACGTCTATGCCAGTGGCTTCTTCGGGTTTGGTAAGTATCAGTACCAACCCGCCAAGAAGTCGATCAGCAGAAGAGCGTCGTCAAGATGATTTTTCTCGCGACTCAGTTGCTGCGGGAAAATCCGTGTTGCAAGACATGTTTAATAAAGTGCAAGCTGAGCAGGGTCTACCAACGGCTTCAAAGAATGGTGTTCAACAAGCGACGGGTTCCGGCGCGCAAACCTCGAGTAGCGATAAATCAAATGCGATTGCAACCATGTCCCCGGCGGTTAAACAGCAGAGAATGCGTCAGGAGCTTGCTGACCTTCAGCAGCAATATCAGAAAGAGGCTCTTGCAATGAATCATAGGCTTTTGCAGGTGCAACAAAGTGGATCGCGCGCAGAATTGATGCAAGTACGCGCAGAGATGCAGCAGGAGTTGGTCGCGCTACGGGGCGAGCACAAGAAGCGAGTGCAAGCGATCATGCAAAAGTACAAGTAATTTCATCAGTCGTTTACGCGGTATCGCCAAGTTAAGTGCCCCAAATTTATAGACTCGCCCCATGAATATTTACAAGCGCCACCGATTCCCGCCTGAAATCATCTCCTACTTAGTACCCATAAAGCGGGGCAGGTTCTTTGGCTCTACTACAGATTCAATCTCAGTCACCGAGACATCGAGGATCTCCTCGCAGAACGAAGCATCACCGTCAGCCGTGAAGCTCGGGAGCATAAAGTTTGGAGCTATTTACGCCGGCCGGCTGAGGCAAAAGCATCGAGGCTACGGCGACCGTCTTTATCGACGAAGTTTTTGTAAAGCGCAATGGCAATCAGCATTACATTTGGCGAGCAGTTGTCCCTGCGAATTACAAATTCAAGCGGCAATGGGTAGCTCAAACAATCCGCGGCAATGCCTCTTCCATCGGCGGTGATTGATATCAACGATCTTTCCGGCGCCTAAATCTACTGAAGTAACGCCACCGAGCCCAGAATGAGTCCGGGACTCGTTGAAACAGCACTGATATTCACGCAGGTTGTTCTTCAGGTCAGTCGCTGTCCAGAACAAAGTTTGATCTAGTAGTTCTCGCCGAACACTACCAATCGGTCGTTCTACAAATGGATGAGACATAGGTGCGTATGGCAATGATTTGATTTCTTCAATATCAAGTATGCGCATATTCGCTTTCCACCGGTGGTATTGAAACAGTGGGTCGTTATCGGAGCTAAGGTATGTCGGCTAGCTTTTTCCAGATGTTGCTTCGTTGAACATCCTGCACAGTATCGGCCCATCAACGTGAGCAGCATGCACGCCGAAACCGATAATCCTGCGCGTGTATTGATCCATGACCACCATTACCCAGTGGCTTTTCAGCACGATGGATTCACACCTGAAGAGATCAACGCTCCATGGGCTATTTATGGCGTGACCCATCGTAGTGAGCCATGATGGCCCACGATTGCTCGGTTCTCGCTTGTAATGTGCCGCAATTACGCGCCGTACCGTGTCTTTATTTAGATCCAAACCAAATGTCAGCTTAGTCTGCTGGGCAATCCGAGGGCAGCCAAAACGAGGGTTCCGCCTTTTCATCTCACCGATGGCATGAATTATTTCGGCTGACGGTCCCTTGGGACCAGGTTTGCGCCCACGGCGTGGTGAAAACCGCATCGTGGTGCTCCACTGCAGTTTGTTGCTCGCAATTTCCTATCAATTCTAAACGCGCAGGCTGGCCTGAGTGTTCAGCTCAATTCATCAAGAATTGCCTTGAGATCACGAGAACCATGGACAAAGTCGAGCACCAGAATTTCATCGAAGGTATTGCGGTAAATGATGTAGTGCCGGCCTTCTCGATAGTACTCAAGATCAACCACGTCGCGTTGCCCTGCAAGGAGACCACTGCACGTCAGCCCATGTGGCATTTCGTTGGCGGCAAGTTCCGCTAACCGACTGATCAGTTGATCTTTATAACGCTCCGCCTGTCCGACACCGAAGTGTTCGATCGTCCAGCTGATAACATCCTCAAGGGTCTGTTCGGCCTGCGGGGATAACCGATAACCCCTCATTGACCCTGCTTAAGGACAGCTCGGCTAAATGCTCTTTCAATGGCCTCTTCACCTGACCCCTTGGCGAATTCTCCTCGCTCCACTTGATCAAGCCCGGCGATAACGCCGGCCTGGATATTTGCCAGCTCCGTTTCCCGTTGCTGCGCCCGATCCTCTAACAACCGCAGTCCGTCGCGCAGGACCTCGCTCGCATTTTGATACCGGCCGTTTTCGACCAGTTTTCCTACGAAGATCTCCTGCTGTTCTGTTAAGACCACGTTTCTGGTTGGCATATGTCACCTCACTGAATTGATTCAGATACTAGCAGTGCTGGCAATATATGCCAATAAGGTCTAGCGGAGTGGAGGTTGGCGGGGAAGCCCGCCCGCTGCTTGCGGGGGATTTGCGGGACTTGCTGTGCTTCGTTGTGCTCAACGGTGCAAAGTACGCTGTGGGTGCTCGAATTTAAGTTAATAAAATCAATAAGTTAAACAAATCCAGCACAATTCATAATGCTGGGGTCGGTGGTTCAAGTCCACCCGTAGCTACCAACTTTCTTCTTTATTTTCAGTATCTTAGCAGGGGCTCTAGGCTCTACCCACTGGCTCTCGGCTCTACGGCTCTCCCCACTTAACGGGGGATAAACCGTGACTCACTAAACTCGATTGATGATAACGCTTCAGGAGTCGCCGAGCTTGCGTAGGGCCTCTGCTCGGTACGTCTCCCCGAGAGGGATTTCGATATCACCAACTTCTACATCCATGCTGGCGAGGGCCGTGACGCGAAGCCGATTCACGAGGTAGGATCGGTGCACACGGACAAGTTCGGAGCCTGCTCGCTCGCTGAAGGACTGCATGGTTTCCTTCACCGTGTATATCTTTCTCTGTGTATGGATACGAATGTAGTCTTTAAGCCCTTGGACATACTCGATGTCCGCGATACATAAACGTACATCTTTACGGTCGCAGCGTACAAAAACAAAGTCCCTCGCCAAGCCCCGGGGAAGCTCATCAGTAGTAGCCCTTGCCCGTCGCGCATTCAGGAACCGATTGACGGCTTTGAAAAACCGCGGGAAGGTGACAGGTTTTAGCAAATAGTCGATGGCCTCAAGCTCGAAGCCCTCCAGGGCATACTCACGGTATGCTGTCGTGAAGATCACCGCCGGCGGATGGCGGAGTCCCTGATAAAAATCGGTGCCCTTGAGCATCGGCATTTCAATATCAAGAAAAAGCAGGTCAACGGACTCGCTGGCCAGTGTTTCGCCTGCTTCCAGTGCATTGGCACAAGACGCGACCAGCTGCAGCTGTTGCAGCTGGGCCACATGACCCTCAATAAGTTCGCGGCCAAGATGTTCGTCATCGACGATCAGGCAGCGAACGCGTGCATCCGTCATGCCACTTGCCGCTGTAGGTAAATGCGCGAGGAATAGTGCTCAGGTGTTTCTTCTAGATCAAGCTTGTGCGTCCGGGGGTAGAGCAGGGCTAGCTGCCGCCGCAGATTGGCCAGTCCGATTTTTTCTTCGCAACTTTCCTTCGGCTTTATCTTTGCCGACTTAGAGTTACTTACGGTAAACACGATGGTCTCGGCCGTGGCTTTCAAAGAGATATCAATAAATGCTTGGTCAAGCTGTTGACTGGCGCCGTGCTTAAAAGCGTTTTCGATCAGGGTGAGAAACATCAGGGGGGCAACCATCACCCCGGCACAAAGCTCCTTGCTGAAACTAACATTCAGACGTTCTCCAAAGCGCAAACGCTCAAGGGCGATATAGTCATCAATCATTTCCACTTCATCTTCAAGAGAGACGTACTCGTTATTACAGCGATAAAGCACATAGTCGAGGATACCTGACAGCTTGGCTATTGCTTCAGGTGTCTGCTCAGATTGCTTGATGGCGAGAGCATAAATGTTGTTCAAGGTATTGAAAATAAAATGGGGGTTTAGCTGACGCTTCAGCGCCTCCAACTCGGCGACTCGTTTCTGCTCGCGTAATGCCAGCACGGCTTGCTGCCTCTGGTAATAGCTGACCGCAACGAGAACGGCAGCTGGAAACGCGAGGAGCGGTAGCTTGGAGAACACAATCCATCGGATCGTCGACGAAAATCCGAGGCGCTCCAAAAGGCTGAGTTCACTCAATATTTGATAATACTTGCCATAGGATTCGGGATAAGCGGGCTCCAGATAAAAGTAGCTGAACAGAATGTTGCTTTCCGCAGCCAGGAATAGGGCCGCGAGCAGCAACAGACCGAATAAGCGGATGTGGCCTCGGTCCAGCCACCGCGGCACGAGAAAATTAAGGGCAATGAAAGCGACCATTGCTTGTAAGGCTGTGGTGGTCCCGGCGACTTCCAATACCTCTCGTGTCGAAGAGTAGCGGTGCCAATCAGGTCCAACGTTAAGGAGGAAGACAACCGACCAGAAGGCCGAATGAAACCCTGCAAGCGCTCGATTCACGCGTACTGTCACGACTATCCATCTGCTGGTCAATAATCTGCGCAATCTAAACTACTTCCCCGTTTTAACAAGACCTACCACGATGTTGTCGCCCATTATGTGGACCAACCCCAAGGATTCGTCGACGAACCGCTGTTCTAGGTGCAGGGCAGTGTTCGTCGATAAATCTCTGCTTTTGGTCTTCGCGGGAATTCCGGAGTGAGGCCAAGCGGATAGGGTCAGCGCCTCTTTCTCTTCTCTGGAGTGCGCATGAAGCGACTAATTCTGATCATCATTACCTGCACGTTGAGTTTTTCGGCATCTGCGCTTGAATCCGGCACGTCTGGTGCCACCCCTCAGCGAGCCATTTTGGTCACGGGTGCCACGTCGGGAATCGGTAAAGAGATAGCGCTTACGCTATCGCGCCGCGGATTTTTTGTATACGCAGGAGCCCGTAAGTCCGCTGATATCGAGGCTCTCAGCAAGATCGACAACATGCGCGGAATACGTCTGGACGTGACGATACAGGCGGACATCGATGCAGCCGTTGAGACCATTGAGCAGAGCGGGCGTGGTTTGCACGGCCTCGTCAATAACGCGGGGGTTTTCGTCTTCGACCCACTTATCGAAGTTAGCGAACGCGATATGCGGTTTGTCATGGATGTAAACGTGTTTGGTCCCTACAGGGTCACCAAGGCGTTTGCGCCGCTATTGATTGAGCATCAAGGCCGGATCACCACGATAGGCTCCCTTTCAGGTATTTTCTCGGGCGCGCTTATGGGGCCTTACGGCATGAGTAAGCATGCCGTGGAAAGCTATGCCGATTCCCTCGCTGCTGAGATGAGCAAGTTTGGAGTGCAGGTTAGCGTCGTAGAGCCCGGAAACTTTCGCTCTAACATCATGGAAAACATGCGACAGCGCATGGCGGAAATCGACTCGGGCGAAAGGAGTTCGCTGTTCGAGGATGAGATCACCCGATTTGCCGGTTTCACGCAGAGCGACCGCTCTAGACATCTCCCACCAACCCCTGTGGCCGATGCAGTCTACAAATTCATGACAGCGCCTGAGCCAAAAAGGCGTTACTTGGTGGCACCTGACGCCAACGAGGCTCACTACGCAATTAGACGAGCGCTACAGAGGGTGGAGGAACTCAATCGGGATCATCCATTCACGCTTTCCCGCGATGCGTTGGTGAATCTGCTGGATAAAGTCCTTGAAACGGCGGCAATCGAATGATTTTTCAGCGAGCCATTGAGCAGATGACGCTGATAAGGCCCCAGGAGCTGCGTGCCACTGTTGCATCCTTCGCCATGGTATTTCTCCTGATGGCTTCGTATTTTGTTTTGCGACCGGTGCGAGATGCAATGGCAAGCGACTGGAGTGACGCGGAGGTAAGTCTCCTCTGGAACATCCAGTTTTTTATCAGCGCAGGTCTCGTGTCAATTTACAGTCTGGCGGTTTCGCGAATGCCCTTTCGTTGGGTGGTTCCTGTCGTTTACAGCGGCTTCGCCGCGAGCTTTTTGCTATTCGTTCTGGCGATACCCAGGCTGGCTGATCCGGTTATGGCCGAAAAGGCCTTCTACCTTTGGGTCGCGGCCTTCAGCCTTTTCAATCTGTCGGTCTTTTGGGGATTTATGGCGGACACCTTTCGTCGCGAGCAGGGTGAAAGACTCTTCGCAATTATTGGTTCCGGGGCAAGCGCTGGCGCAATCGTAGGACCGAGTCTACCGACACTTTTTGCAAGCTCTTTGGGGCTTGATGTTCTGATGCTCATTGCATCCCTTGGCCTGCTGCTTGTTGTTCCCCTGATTTTTTATTTGCAGCGACTCAAGGAAACGGCGCTGGACAACCAGACCGTACACGTCGACTTGGCGGATCAGCGCATCAGTGGGCAATGGTGGACTGGATTTCGTGATGTCGTGCGAAATCGTTATCTACTGGCAATCGCGCTTTTCATCACCCTTTACGTTTTCATCGGATCGTTTGTTTACTTTGAGCAGAAAAATCTTCTGGCGGCGTACTCGCGCCCGGAGCGAGCAGAGATTCTTGGCGCTATTGATTGGGTGGTTAACGTACTCACCTTTTTCTGTGCCTTTTTCGTCACCGGCCGTGTTGTCCAGCGCCTCGGTATGGCGGCCACGCTCACGGTTGTTCCATTGCTGGTGATGACTGGGTTGTTTGTTCTTGCTTTTGCGCCGATCGTCGTGGTGCTCCTCAGCCTGCAGATCGCACGCCGTGTCGGTAACTACGCGGTGACGAGGCCAGCCCGTGAATTGCTGTTCACGGAGGTGAGCACCGACGAGCGCTTCAAAGCCAAAGCGGTGATCGACGTAGTCGTGTATCGCGGCGGCGACGCCGTTAGTGGGTCGCTGTTTGCACTGCTCACAGAGGGCCTGGGTTTCGGCTTGGCGGCGGTCGCTCTAATTGGTGCGGGCATCGCTGCTATGTGGTCCGCGCTGGCGCTCTTCCTCGGCAGACGATTCGATCGCTCCGGCTCCGCTATCGACCTACTGCAAGTAACCCCACTCAAAGAAAAGGCCGCTCTCAGGGGCCCCATTCGCAATCCTTGAAGATACTTAGGAGTAACACCCTCATGAATGCACTTAGACTACTTTTTGCCAGCCTGATGTTTGTCAGCTGTTGTACCACGGGCGCCGACGAACCAAGTGACCGAGAAATCCTCGAGCTAGAGGCGAGGGGTTTTATGGATCGGTATTTGGCGGTCTACAACAGGAGGTTTGGACACCCAGAACGCGGCGCAAAGTTTCGAGAAGAGCTCGGCGAGCTGGTCACGATGCCTTTAATGATAGCGCCGCCAATGACCAAGCCGAGGGTGCCGGCGTCTGTGAGCGCGTTCACAAAGAACTTCGAAGCCTTCGTAAACATGTTGGATAGCAAGAAGGTAATGCGCCTTGAGTGGCAGCGAGTACAGCTGCAGATTCTTACGCCTAACAAGATACTCGCTAACAATGTGGGTCACGGACTGAATGCCGCGGGAGAGGTCGTCTACGAAACCGTATCGCTGTATTTGCTTGTTCGTGATGAGGGTGACTGGAAGATCGCGCTCTTTAGTCCCTATGATGTAAAAAACAGTTGACGCGAAAACCGGTGATGCGGCTCCCCTGATGCTGACAGCATA
The DNA here is from genome assembly GCF_000153125.2 of Congregibacter litoralis KT71. Taxonomy (NCBI): domain Bacteria; kingdom Pseudomonadati; phylum Pseudomonadota; class Gammaproteobacteria; order Cellvibrionales; family Halieaceae; genus Congregibacter; species Congregibacter litoralis. Next base: position 3,560,446 of record NZ_CM002299.1, on the reverse strand, counting down.
GCGGAGTCAGATTGGCAGAGTCGAGCCATCAAGGCCCACAAGCCCCACGGAGGGTGCCGACAAATTAACCGGCCGAATTGATAGAATCGGCCCGTACATACCTATATACGCCACTGATTTTCACCAGATATCATCAGCTACGCCGTTTGGCTTTACTACAGTTTCAATCTTAGCCACCGGGATATTGAAGACTTGCTGGCTGAGCGTGGGATTACAGTCAGTAGAGAAGCGAATGCTTTGGGCATGGCGAGGTTGTTGACGTTTTCCTACAGGCTAGGCGAGATGGGGTGGCGGCTAAGCGATTCTTCAAGCGTCTACTGCGCACCAATGACCGTGAAGCCGGGAAGATCGTGACCGATAAGTTGCGTAGTTATGGGCTTGCTCATCCTGAGTTGATGCCAGAGACAGTGCACAGTGCGGAGCAGTATGAGAATAATCGGGCTGGGTAATCTCAGGGTCTGCCCCGCTTCATGGGCATGAGGCGACTAGAGTGAGAGAGCGGGGTATGCGGCGGTTCAAGTCGGTGAAACAGGCCCAGAGATTTTTGACTACCCACGCTGCTGTATCCAACTTGTTCAATCTAGGGAGGCACTTGATCAAAGCTCAGCATTGTCGAGCTCTGAGGGTGAGTGCGTTCAATCAATGGATTAAGGTAGTAGCTTGAGGACGAGAACTGAACGCTATCAACCTGGCGCAGTTAATTTGTCAGCACCGCCCGTCGTGATCTGGTAGTGATTAAAGATACACTTAGTGTATTTTATATAACACTTTGTGTATCGTTAGCGTTATTGGTTTTACGGAGTTCAAGTATATGTTGGAGTCCCTTGTTGGATCGCCCAATGCTGAGCGCGTTCTTCTGTTTCTGGCAGAGCGGGAGCGCGGCTATCCCAGGGAAATAGCCAAAACCTTCGATGTGGCCCCCAGCCAGGTTCAGCGCGTCATGGAGCGCATGGAGCGCGATGGGCTACTGGTGGCAGTGAATGTGGGAAAAACGCGGGTGTACGAATTCAATCCTCGCTTCGCTTTCAAGTCAGCAGTAGTTGATCTGTTTAAAGACGCGCTGTCGCGGTATCCCAAAGATATGCAGGACCGTATCAAAATGACCCGCCGAAGGCCCCGCAGGAAGGACAAGACCCTTTGAGCCTTGCTGATCTTGATGTAGAGCAGCTTGCTGCGCGGGTTTGTGAGTCATTGGAATCGAAGGGTATACACGCGGTTCTGACGGGAGGCTCCTGCGTGTCCGTGTGGTCTGAGAACGAATACGCGTCCAATGACCTTGATTTCATTACGTTGGGATTGGACAGCAATCGCGCGATCGGATTGGCGCTGAAAGAGATCGGCTTCATTCAAGATCAAAAAGGGCGCTACTTCACCCATCCAGAAACAGACATGTTCATTGAGTTCCCGACTGGCCCGCTCATGGTTGGCAATGAGCATGTCGAGGAGCAGCGGGTGGCCAAGAGGGAAACTGACGCGGGCGTCGTTCGTCTACTGAATCCAACCGACTGCATTAAGGATAGGTTGGCTGCCTACTATCATTGGGGTGATGTGCAGTGCTTCGAGCAGGCCCTGATGGTGGCGCGCCGACAAGCTGTGGACTGGCAGAGCCTAAAAGTGTGGCATCGTCGGGAGGGTCAAGCCAAGCATTTCGATGCTTTCAAAGAGGCCGCGCTGGAGTGAGCGCAAACGGATAGAGTTCTGACGTTCCCGCCACGGCGCCTGTGGCGGCTAGATGATCCTACGGTGCCGGGTATGCTCGGCCTCAGAGCGGTCAGCCGGTATCGCCAAGTTAAGGCGCCCTCTGTCATAGAATCGGCCCATGAGTATCTACAAGCGTCATGCAATTTGCCGATCACAATTTTTCCAGGCTCACCGCCATGGCTTCTTAGCACGCGCCTAAAAACGCTGCGATGAGGAAGTGCTTACCGCCAATTTAGGCTATGCTGCCCGGGCTGGAAAAAAGCGCCTCGTTCAAAGCAGGACCAACACATGCCCAAAGTTTTCGCCTCTGCGTCTTTACGGCCAGCATGGTCTGTATGGCTTGTGACTGTGATCGGCTTGCTTTGCATGGCCTCGGGTGCGTTGGCAGCCAAGTCCAAGGACTTTCCTCTCTTCATGGGCTTCACTCACGCCGGGGTGAACCACAATTTACATTACACGGGTAGTTCCGAGCGCGTAATACTGATCTTTCGGGTCTATGAGATTGCCCATTATGCCGAGGCTTCTCCCACGCCCTTCTCGCCCGAGTCCCTCATCGATGACGGTCCTGCCAAAGCCATCGCCATCACGTTTTCCCGTAAGCTTGGCCGGGACCAGATTCGTGATGAACTCGATAGAAGCCTGCGTAAGAATGCCCAGCCGGGTTGGCTGGAAGACGCCCAAGGGACCATCAGCGCGTTTATGGCGTCCATCGATCGTGATGCACAGAAGGGCGATCAGTTGATTTTCTACTGGCTTTCCGGCGGCCGAATCTTTGCCGAGTTCAATGGTGAACCTGCCTTCACTGCAAACGATACCGCCTTTGCCAAGCTCATCTGGTCTATCTGGTTCGGTAAAGAGCCGGCCTGTGATATCGATGCGCTATTGGCTCAATCAATTGCACAGGTCGATTAGCACCGACAATGGGCCAGGCAGAGCACCCAAACGACAAGGCACCCCTGTGGATGTCCCTCGATCTCAAAAGCACTCCCTACCTTGACGGTAGTCCCCTAAAGCAAGCCATAGCCCGTCGCGAGCCCCTGGTACTCACGGATCTGGCAGCGAGTTGGCCGGCCCTGAAAAAATGGACCCCCGATCAATTGACTGCGCTGTACGGCAACAGGCCTGTGCGAGTGTATGACGCCAGTTTCGGAACGCCCGGCCGCAACTACATGGGCAGTATCGATACCATGTCCTTCGCCGAGTTTCTTGAGGAAACCCTGCATGGGGGACGAGATCTGCGGATGTTTCTCTACAATCTCTCGCAGCAGATTCCGCAGCTTCTCGACGATATTGTATTGCCCGAGGTTGGCCTCAAGTTTTCGCGTCAGTTTGTGTTCAGTTTCTTCGGCTGCAAAGGCAGTACAACCCCGCTGCACTACGACATTGATATGGGAGATGTGCTCCATGCGGTCGTGCGCGGGCGCCGGCGCATTCGCCTCTTTGCGCCCGAGGATTCTGTATGGCTCCATCGCCATCCCTTCACCGTGCGAAGCTATCTGGATCTGGATGGGCCCACATCTGCCTTGCCCCCATCGCTTTCCCGGGCACGTTGCTTCGAGGTGATCCTAGAGCCGGGACAGACCTTGTACATGCCCGCGGGATGGTGGCATGAGTTTCATTATCTGGAGGCCGGCATTGGGGTCTCTCTACGTGCTGCATCGCCGCACTGGCGAGAGCGAATCAAAGGTTGGGGCAATCTCCTGGTGGTCTCTCCCATCGATCGACTGGCAAATAAAGTTGCCCCACAGAGGTGGTACAGTTGGAAACGTACGCACGCCGAAGCTCTGGCTCAAGCTGCATCGCAGGTAAAAAGCGCATGAAGACTACCAAAGGAATCCTCGATCATGGGAGGTTCCGCATTCCTTACCGGGTCTATGGCGACAAGCCTGGGGTGTTGTTGTGTGTCAGTGGGGTGCTCCAGACCATGGCTGTCTGGCGTGCGGTAACGCAAAAGTTCGCCCCCCATTTTCGTGTGATTATTTTCGATATGCCCGGCGTCGGGCGTTCGGAGATCCTCTCGGGCAGTCCTCATGTGACCATTGAAGAACAGCTTGAGGTGATTGATGCCCTCGTCGAGAATGCCCAACCCCTGGACGAGCTATTACTGGCAGGCAGTAGCTGGGGGACGGCCATAGCCGCTGCCTACGCAGCCTAAAAACCCCAGGCTGTGCGGCAACTCATACTCAGCAGCTTTGGTATGAAACCCAATGCCGTGATGCAGAGCATTATTGTGCGCGCCGAAGCGCTTTACGATACGGGTAATTATGCGGCGGGAGCTGGCCTCATTGTAGAAATGTTCGGTCAGCAAATAGGGCCGACTTACAAGCGCCAGATCGAGCTTCAGTTTGCCAGTCTAAGTCAAAGCTCAGCGGAGTCCTTCTATCTTCACTGTCGCAATATCTTGAAAATGGGTCATCTGACCGACACCATTGATCTGAGCCGTATCCAGGCGCGAACGCTCATCGTCAACGGCTCAAAAGATCGTATTATCGACCTCGACGACATGCAGCTCGCTGAAGGGCTCATTCCAGACTGCACCTGTATCTTGGTAGACGGCGTCGGACATTTCCTGCACTTTGAGCGACCGGAGATTCTTGGCGATTACGAGAAGTTTCTGGTCCACGGCGATAGATTGCAGTCCCTTCCCGCGTCTTCTTTAGCGGCAGCTTCGCCCTGTTAAGTTGTCAGCGGTCATTTGGCAATTGTGACGTATTCGTGAAATTTTGATGACAGCGCCCTTGGTGGCCTGACCGCCATTCATACTCGGTGAGGCGTGCTCTTACCGGAAATCACTCTTGTATGCCCAATTTAGCGCTCCTTAGAACATTCCGTTCAAAGCTGATGATCGCCTTCATGCTGTAGATGTTGATTCCATCGTTGGCCGGTGTTTTGGTTTATCGGGATGTGGAGAGACGTTCCCTCCTCACAGAGCAATTTTATACCGTGCGCGATTTGGGTCTTTTGTTGGGACAGGCGGCCCAATCGGTAGACCAGTTCGGTAACCTCGCTCAGCGCAGCCTCGATTTCTACCGCACCGGCAATCACTTCACGATCAATGGTTGGCGTCAGTCTCTGGCCGCAGCGAACGATGATCTGGAGCAGTTACTGAGTGACGACTCCGTCAGCAATCGGGACCTGCTCGACAGCATGCAGCGCGACCTCCGTGCCTACTCGCAATTGCTCGATCAGCTGCCACCGATGTTGCGGGAACGGGGCATTCAGGATTTCGGTATTGCCGGTGACATGCGCGAGGCGGTACACCTTCTCGAAGAACGCCTCGACGAGCCGGAATTGTTGGTACACCTCCTGATGCTGCGACGTCATGAGAAGGATTACATCATCCGTGACCTCGATCGCTATACATCCGCGCATCGTGAGCGAGCCGCCATTCTCCGCCTCGACCTTGGTGCCTGCGAGGACTGTTCCGGGGAAGAGCTTCAGCAGGGTTTTCAACTGCTGGACGCCTATACCGGCGCGTTCAGCCGTGTGGTGGAGCTGGACCGGGAGATCGGCATACGCAGCGACACGGGGCTCTACCGTCAGATACAGATGCTTGAGTCCGAGCTGTTTCAGAGTCACCAGGAACTGATGCGTAACGTGGCCGCCGAGTCGGCAAAGCTGATTAGCCGGGCCGGCGAGCGGCTGGCGATCATTGTGGGTTCCGTGACGATATTTGCCTTGTTGTTCAGCGGCTTTCTTTCGGGCTTTCTCACCCGCCCCCTTGCCGCGCTGTCCTTAAAAATGAATCGCTATGTCGAAAGTCGTTTCACGGAAGAGGCTGACACCAGCGAGATCGACAACAGTGCCGGCGAGGTGGCACGTATCGCGCATGACTTCAGCGAGATACAGCGGGCTACCCGTCACCATCTTGAGGATCTGCACCAGCAGCGACAGGCTCTAGAGTCACTCAACGTTGAGCTGGAGGAGGAGCGGAGTAACCTGTCCGTGGCGCAGCGGATGGCGGGGCTGGGCTACTGGCGCTGTAACCCCGAAAACGGGGAGTTCGAAGCCTCAAGCGAGCTCTTGCACCTGCTCGGTCTCCCGCCCGACCACGAGTTCGACTGCAGCGGCTTTGCCGACACGGTGATCCACCCGGATAGCCGCGATCAATTCGCACGCGATCTGGCCAGCTGTCAACGCAAGGATGATTCCGTCGAGAATGTCTATCGCGCGGCGTCGCCTCACCACGACGAAGTCTGGATACGGCAATTTATCCGCGTCGAGTCGGATCCTTCCATCAAAGGCTTTCATTTGGTCGCCGCTGTGCAAGACGTCAGTCGCCAGCGCCTTGCGGAGCAGGAAATTCGCCGCCTCGCCTATTTTGACTCCCTGACCGGTCTCTCCCAACGCGGGTATCTGTTCGAGCGCCTTCACGAAATGGTGCGAACCGCGCGGCGGCGTCAGGAGGGTTTTGCCGTCTTGTTCATTGATCTCGATAAATTCAAGGAGATCAACGACTCCTTAGGACACGATGCGGGCGATGAGCTTCTCGTCACGGTCGCTTCCCGGTTGCGAGCGGCAGCTCGAGAAAGTGACTTTGTTGCGCGTCTCGGCGGCGACGAGTTCTGCATGGTGCTGGATAATGTGTCGTCCGAGGTCGACGTGGCCGAAGTCGCCCAGCGCTTGCTGGATCAGCTGTCCGCAGCCGTTGAGATACACGGCACAACGGTTACACCGATGGCAAGTGTTGGTATTGCGATCTACCCGGTTGATGGCGAAGCAGCAGAAAGCATTATGAACGCGGCGGACAACGCCATGTATGCGGCCAAGCGACGCGGCGATCACAGCTATTTGTTTCATGAGCATGAGATATCGGCCGAAGCACGGGAGCGCCTGCGTATGTCGCGGGATATTCGCAGGGCCGTAAAAGAAGACGAGTTTGTTGTTCACTACCAGCCCCAGATCAGTCTCGAGTCCGGTGCCATCGAGGGATGGGAGGCCTTGCTGCGTTGGCAACATCCCGAGCGCGGGCTGCTGTCGGCTTACGCCTTTATCGACGACATTGAGCGCATCGGGCTGGTCTCCGATATAGGTCGCTGGGTTATCGATTCGGTGAGCAGTCAACTTGCACAGTGGCAGCGCGAGGAGCGACCCCACACTCGCGTGTCGATCAATATCGCCCCCCGCCATATGAGTGAAGGTACTGTGGCGCGCGACCTCCGGGAGGCAATGGGCCGTCACGGTATCTCGGCATCGCAGCTTGAGATAGAGATTACCGAGGCCGGGATCCAATCTGGCGAGGAGATTCGCGAAGCGACCCTGGCGGTGCGTGCCCTGGGAGTTGAAATAGCCATCGATGACTTCGGCACGGGTTACGCCTCGCTGGCCTCCCTCCGCTCGTTGACCATCGACAGCCTTAAGGTCGACCGTAGTTTTATTCAGTTCGCCACCACTAATGCGGTGGACCGTCGACTTCTGAGTTCGATCATTGATCTCGGAAAGTCCTTTGGCTACCGACTGGTAGCGGAGGGCGTAGAAACACAGGAACAGCTGGAGCTTTTACGGACCATGGGCTGCGAGCTCGTTCAGGGGTATCTGTTCAGTCAGGCGGTGCCTGCGGCAGAGGCGGTGGAGATGATGGACGATCGAGCAACAGGCTCTCAATCCAGCGGTGCGGGGCAACAGCGCTACGGATAGGTCGCTGGAGCGAGGTAGCGCCAGACTAACCGGCTGGGATTGCTGGTTTCTGTCAATGAACACCATCGATTTCCGCTGCGGCGGATTCGAAGGAATGAACTAGCCAGAACCCTGCAAAGTGGTCTCTAGGTACGTAGTCAAGCCCTCGTCTGAACGGAGATTAGGAATCCTGCCAGTCGATGAGGAAGCCAGCTACGCGCTCTCCAAGGATCTCGGCACCCTTATTGCCCTGGGGTGCGCTCGAGCCCCAACCCAGGCCGCTACGGCAGTCAGCAAAATCAGCGAGCTTGTTACCGTCGGAGTCGGTGATCTCCCCTTCGATACACACCTTGCTCTTGCCAGCCCCAAAGCCAATCCAGACTCGAAGGTTCTGGCTGCCGGGGTCAAGTTTGGTGAACCTTCCCGTCACGTTGATGGCATCGCTAGGAATAGGCTCTTCCGACTCGTCCAGCGTTACGGAGCTAAACCCTGACCTGCGAAGACTCTCCACGATATCCGTTGCCAGCAGATGGGGTGCTGACTTGGCCATGGTGGCCGCCGTGTCTCGAAACTTTGGCTTGCCCAGGTCTGCTTCTGCGGTGCCAAAGGGGTGTACGTGGATCGCCGCGGTTTTCGAAATACTGTCGGAATAAGTTTTCTGGCGGTCCATTTTTCCCGCCGCACCGGCACCCATCGAAACGAGGAGAAAAGTCGCTGCGAAAGCGGCCGTTAGGTACTTTGAAAATCGAATGCTGTGTTTCATTTATCTGTCATCCTTTACTGGTTCTATCGAGGGCTGCGTTCCGCGGCGGGCTACTGTAATGCGCATAATGCTACCCCATGGGGACGACAGCACGCAGATGGCGCAGTACCCACCGTTTGATTCTCATCGACAAAACCACATCACCAAAGGATTTTTTCCATGCGCGCCACTACGCTCATCGGTATTACGGCTTGTTCCATTTTTCTCGCCGCATGCGTCAACACGGATTATGTCGGCGAGAGTTATGCGCCGACGACCTCCGTCGACGTTTTCTACAGCATGGACGATGTAAACAGACCCCACACCGTGATGGGCAAGATCAAGGCTTCGGCTATGGACGGCTGGGATTCCGAGGGCATGGTCCTGGAGCTTAAGAATCAGGCTACGGCCAAAGGTGCCGACGCCCTGGTGATCGAGGACGTGCACACCGAATCCACGGGGAGTTACACCTCCACCTACGGCAAAGACAAAGGTCCTGAGTGGGTTATCACTGAAGATGGAGAGGTCAAGCATCACTCCAGCTACAAGACAAGTTCCACGAGTATCACCACGGATACCAAAGAGAAGATTATGGACGCGGCGCTGATCAAATATCAGTGATAGTCGGTCGCGAGTTCATTTGGCGCACAAAGCACCCACAGCGCTCTGGCGCGGACAGTGGACGGACATAAAAAGCGGACTGACGTGATAAGAGAGTATCTGTGAATCTGACCGCAGCTATTAAGACAGTGCTTCGTAAGTACGTCGACTTTAACGGGCGGGCGCGGCGTCCCGAGTTTTGGTACTGGATGCTCAGCGTCGTTCTGCTGTCCGTTGTGCTGGCGATCATCGAAGGCGCATTGCTGGCGCCCGCTTTGGGATTTGAGCCGTTTGCACCTGAGTCGGGCCAACCCCTCCGCCTGGTGATGAGCCTGCTGATCTTTCTGCCTACTCTGGCCGTGGCCGTGCGCCGCCTTCATGACATTGGCCGATCTGGCTGGTGGATCTTGATCCAGATCGTGCCCATCATTGGCAGCCTTTTACTGCTGTGGTGGTACGCCCAGCCGAGCGACCCAGAGCCTAACAACTACGGCTGAAACCGGTTTGCTCGCCAGTCCCGCAGTAGGGCGGGGCGCTCTACCTCGGTGAGTACAGCACGTCAAACCCCTGCAACCTGTAGCGTCTCACCTTGAATAGCTGCGTGCGCATGCGAGACGCAGTTCAAAGGTCCGCACTTCAACAAAAACCTGACTTAAGTTTGATCTACTCGACCTTGAGTGGCGCGACATGACTGGTGCTGCGCGTCCGGTAGCGCCATCCTCCTAGGCATCTCCTGCCGAGTGGCCTTCGGTTTATCCAATGCACCCTATTGAGACGCGGATTGCGAAACAGCTATTGGCGACCCCACTTCACTCTTGATTGACACCGGCCAGCTCACATTGCCAATCAATGTCGTTGAAAAACCCGCCTCTCATTGAGTTTCGCTCTATGCGAAATTTTGTCTTGGGGTACTTACCGGTGGATGTTGCCCAGGGGTAGATGAAGCTGAAAGTTAAAACGCTGGTGGAAGCGTCGAGTTCGGCGGTCACTTTTCTTGAAGTGGTTTCGTTGCACCATTTGGCGTCTACTTCTGCGTCAGATTGTCTTTTTGCGAGCAGGGCGCTGGCATCGAATTCAAACTCGTATCGGCGGTGGTAGCCCTGGTCCGGGCACACCGCGAGAAGCTGTTGGCTTCTTTCTACCTCGTAGTCGTTGGTAATGTTTACTCGTGCTTGATCAAGATAGCTGTTTAATGGTTCCGTGCACACGTACTTCACCGCGTTGCCGCTGTCGTCACATCCGATCAAGAGCGTGCTGAGCAATGCGAGGTAACAGTGTCGCCTCAAAAACACGGTTACGGTACTCGGATTTTTTTCGTTCGAGAAACGTTTCATGCTTGAGATTCTCGCTGGGGTAGGACTGTCGACAGTTGCCTCAGCGCTGAATCTGCAGCGTCACGGTAAGGCATCAAAATCAGGTCCACGTTGTGCTGCCTGAGCCAGGCCGACGACTCCCGATCTGGGGCAGCGATAATCAGGCCGCATTCATGACCTACTTGTCGCAGCGATTCTATGGCCATTTTGATCAAACCTGCATCGCGCACCGTGAAGATTAACCATTCAGCCTCGTTCAAGGGCAGTGTGGAAAGGAACTCTGCATCAGACGCATCGCCATACGCTACATCGACGTTACTGCTCTCCACCAACGTTACTTTCGCCGGATCAAGATCGACGGCAAGGATCTTGTGCCCCTGCTGATGGAGACCATCCGCAATAACCTGTCCATAACGACCCAGTCCAACGACAATGATGTCGGGGCTGGCTACTTGCTCGCCACCCTCAATGCGCTCACGGAAAGGGTCTTGGCGCTCGAAGAACTTCAGATGCGTAGCAAGGACCGCGTATAGAGGCTGCGAATACAAAATCATATAGGTCGACGCGCTGATGGTGATTAGTCCCACCAGCGCAATCAGCCCCACGGTTTCCTCGGTGAGATGGCCCAATCCAAGTCCCAGGGCTGCCAACACGAGAGAGAACTCGCTGATCTGCGCCACCGTTAAACCAGCATGGAAACCGGTTCTGCGCCGATACCCCATCACGCCCATGATGCCCATGACAATCAAAGGATTGCCGATCAACACAAAAAGGGATAGGAGGATTGCACTGGGAAGCTGGGCGCCCAGATGGAGAAGATCAATAGTTGCGCCCAACTCAATAAAGAAGAACAGGAGTAAAAAGTCTCGCAGACTGACAAGGCGCGCTGCTATTTGCTCGCGATAGGGTGTGGAGGCAAGACATATACCGGCAAGAAAAGCCCCCACCTCCTTACTGAACCCAAGGGCTACTCCAGCTGCTCCCCCTAGCACTGCCAGGGCGATAGAAAACAGCATCAATAGCTCTGAAGACGTTGCTAATCGCGGCAGGATGAGAGGCAGGACGTAGCGCATGAGAGCTAACACAGCCAGCAGCATTAGCGCGCCCTTTACGACGACTGCCAGGGCCTCTTGCAGCAAGGTATCGCCGCTGGACATGCCACCAAAGGCCGTCAGGGCGATCATTACCAGAACGACCACAATGTCCTGAACAATCAGAAAACCAATGGCAATTCTGCCATGGAGAGTCTCCAGTTCCCGTTTGTCCGAAAGCAACTTTACGATAATGATCGTACTCGAAAAGGTCAGTGCTACCGCGACATACAGAGCAACGGTAGTCGACATGCCCAGGGCGAGGGACAAGCCAAAACCAATCGCAGTGGTAAACGCGACCTGACCAAGGCCTGAGGCAAGAGCGACGGGACCTACGGAACGAATGACGTGTAGGTCGAGGCGCAAACCGACAACGAAGAGAAGTAAAGCAATTCCCAAACGCGCAAAAAGCTCGATCTCGTTGCTGGGAACAACAATACCTAAAGCGGAGGGGCCAAGCGCTATGCCTACTGCTATGAACGCGACGATCAGAGGTTGATTCAACGATCTTGCAATGAAGCCGCCGCAGGCAGCCAAGCCTAAGATCAGACCCACATTGAAGAATAAGCTGTCCATAGTCTCATCGCCTACTTGCAGAGAAGAGGTCATCGACCGTTAGCCGAACTCATAAGCTACCACACAAATGCGGATAATTATCATTACAGTTTGTGAGGGATTTAGGTAGGCGCCGCTAGGACACCGGTCTTCGATACAGCGATAGCTGGACAGCACTGATTGGTCGGCTGCCGTTGAGGAGCTCAACTAACAAGTCCCTCACAGAGCAGGTCTCCGCCCTGCTCATCAAAGTGGCGCGTGTCACAGATCTTTTATAGCTGCTAAGATTAACGCCTTTAACGTCGCCCAATCCTCAATTACAATGACAAGGGTGTAAAACGGTGCGCTGTGCAATAAGCAGGGCCTTATTGGCGTGCTTCGGGTACCACAAATCGGATAAAAATATGCGTACCAGCGAGCTTCGGTTTATCCCTGCGGCAAAAAACGGATCCCGCTGCAATGTACCTCGTCTCCTGGGATATCTAGGCGTTTTTTTCCTTGCATTGTTCGCCACGCGCTTCGCCTGGTCTCAAAAACCCGATTTCAATGTCACGGTTAACATTGGCCCTGTGGCGCCAAGCTCCACCGCGGTTTTCCTGGGCAAATTTGCAGCTTGCGCGTAACGCTAAGCAACAATTCCATCGTCAATCCCATCACCGGTGTTTCTGTTAATGGAGCTTTCCAGAGCTTTGGTTCTGCGGGTCTCGTCATTGGAGAGGGGGTGTGAGTGCTGAACGGCAGTTGCGGCAGTGGCACGCTCACCGTCACGCCGGGGTCTTCCTCTATTGTTGTTAGCGGCGTAGATAACCCGACGCGAGATGATGGCATTGCCGGCTCGGGTGAGTGCTACGTTGACCTTTCCACCGGAGCCTTTTCTACTGATGGTGCCAGCACCACGCTGAACCTTGAAGTAGCGGCGGGCGCAGTCAACTCAGATCAGGGAGTGAATGCTACTGGAGGACCTCAGATGATTACTGTCCGGGCGGTAGACCGACCGGCGATTAGCAAAGCGTGTAGCAGTACTAATATTCTGGTCGTGGGTGGCAGTACACGAACCCTGACGATCACCGTCAACAACCCTCGCAGCAATGTTGCTCTTGATGACGTAGCCCTGACAGATGTGTTCCCCGATAGCGGTCTAACAGGCGGTGCTGCCAATGGCGCTGTGATGGAGCCCAGGGGTACACCGGCTACGGGTACCTGTGTCGCCGGCGGCGGAACCGTGGTCCCAACACAGGGCGCGGCCGCGCGGGGTGAGGTAAGCGGCGTCAGCGTTCCGGCGGGCGGCAATGTTTAAGACACTCAAGGTCGGGCTGAAACGGTGGACGACTGTGCTTCGAGACGCCGGAGAATATTGGCTAGATAGCAATGCGTTCGCAAATGCGGGAGCACTCGCGTTTTTTACTATATTTTCCATGGCGCCGATGATGATCATGATCGTGTCCGTGGTGGGTGTTTTTTATGGGCAAGAAACAGCGCAAGGAGAGATCGCAGCAAAAATTCAAGCAGCGGTTGGGTCGAAAGCTGCAGAAGCGGTAGAGGAGGCGATCGCGCGCGCTCGTGACCAGGAGGATGGTCTTTTCGCCACGCTGTCGGGGCTTGGTGCTATGTTGATCGGGGCGACTACGGTATTTGGCCAGATGCAAGATTCTCTTAACGCCATTTTTGGTGTGGCGCCCAAACCATCAAGGAGTGGAGTCTGGCTGCTTATTCGCAAACGATTGACATCTCTCACGATAGTACTCGCGGTCGGTTTCGTCATGCTGGTTTCTCTGTCCTTGAGTGTGGTGCTACGAGTGGTACTTCAATCGATGCAAGAGTGGATACCTTGGCATGATGCAGCGTTCAGTGCTCTGGACACGGGGCTGTCACTTGCTGTAGCAGCGCTCCTTTTTGGTACGATCATTAAGACTCTCCCGGACGTGAAACTAAGCTGGCGAAACGTTTTGCTGGGATCGTTGCTAACTGCAGCGATGTTTACTGTTGGCCGCGTTCTAATTGCACTCTACCTTTCCGTTACTGCCACCGCGTCAACCTACGGAGCAGCGGGGTCTCTTGTGCTACTGTTGCTTTGGGTAAATTACTCGTCTCTCATCTTGCTTTACGGGGCCGCATTTGTGCGCGCTGACTTGGAGCATAGGGGGTGTGTTGTGCAGCCCGAGAGTGTAGCGGTACGCGTCCAGCGCTCCATTGTCGAAGATTTGGAGGGATCGTGAAGTTTCTAACACCACTATTTGATCAGCTACAGACTATGTGGGTCAGCCTGGTAAAGGCCTTACCGTTATTAAGTTTAGCTGCGCTCCTGCTCTTGGTTACGTGGATAATTCTGCGTGTAGTTAGACGGGTTTTGCGCTCCACTCTTGGAAAGTCCAGCATGCGGCCGTCTCTTGCGAATTTACTGCAAACGGTTGTACACACCGCTTTGTGGACGCTCAGTATCCTTACTGCTTTGACCATTGTGTTCCCAAGTTTGACCCCCGCTAAGTTGCTCGCCACTATCGGTTTGGGCTCTGTCGCAGTGGGCTTCGCCTTTAGAGATGTGTTCGAGAACTTCCTCGCTGGGGCCTTGATAATGCTTCGCAAACCTATGCGCATAGGCGACTTTATTGACTGTGGAGACGTGAGTGGGAAGATCGAGCAGATTACAATCAGAGACACCTACGTTCGCACCACGGACGGCGTTCTCATCCTCGTCCCGAACAGTTACATCTTTAAAAACCCTGTGTATGTCGAGACAGATCAGTCCCTGCGTCGCTACGAAACAGTTTGTGGTGTTGCTTATGGTGAGGACGCGGACAACGCTCGTGCGGTGATTTTAGACGCTGTCGAAAGTTTGAGTGACATCGATCAAAGCAAGGGTGTGGAGATCTACGCGAGTGAATTTAACTCCTCATCGGTAGACTTTACGATTCGTTGGTGGGCGACGTCGACGCCGCCGGGTTTACATTCCTCCCGTGACAGCGTTATTCGGGCGGTTAAACGCGCTCTGGACGATCGAGGCATCGAGATTCCCTTCCCCTATCGAACGCTTACTTTTGCCGAACCACTGGAACTCACGGGTGGAAACGTAAAGGAAAAAGTAGATGACGAAAGAAAAGTAGAAGAAGGACAGGCTTGAGCTTTTCGGCCATCGCTCATCTTTCGCTGGGTCTTGTGCGGGGGGGGGGGGGGGGGGGGGGGCTGCATCCGCAGGCTCACATGGAAATTGATGGACAGGGCCGATCGAAACTCTTTTACGGAAACCGTGGCGAATTCTCGAGATCGAACGGCAGATGCTGGGTAAAACCATCCGCCATACAGCATGAATCCTATTGCGGAGAGCAACGGACTGAGCCTGGGTCAGCGTGAAACTTGCAAAGCGTTTGCAAACTTTGCCTATAGCAGCGTATCTAAGCAGTACGTATCACAACTAGATATTCGCTCGTATCAGGATAAGCTATATATTTCATAAGCTTAGATTATTCAAAGGGATGCAAATAAAAACTGGCATGCCGTGTGCTTCCTAAATTGGTGGGCACGCTCGAGTGGAACTTATTTTCGAAGGTGACGAACATCTTGGTGCAGCTACGCACAAGCTTCGTCGGGACGAGAAAAAGAAACCGAGCTGTTGCTAATTAACCTAACCTAGAAAGGAGATACAGCATGAGTTCTTCCATTACCGACTCAGTGAAGAAATCCGTTGAAAGTAAAGCCGATGAGATCCAAAAGGAAGTAGAGGCTGAAAAGGCTGAAGCTGATCGCAAGAAAGCGGCGGCGGAGAGTGACCAGCAGGCGGCCGATGCGAAGAATAAGGTGAAAGATAAAGTCAACGATCTAAAAGATAAGTTTACTTCCTAGCGTTACAAGCCCCCAGCAGGCGACAAGAGCGCACGCAGGTGCGCTCTAGTTTTTGCAGTGGTTAGTCCGTAACATTCACAGAAACAATCTGACATCACGTAGCTCGCGTAGATATTCGCGAAAATATATCTATTCGCGCACTCGGCGCGACGGGGTCCAGGTGTCGCGATAGGCGCGATAGGGCTGATGCGTCGGAGACAGGATTCACACCGCGAGCGAGCCGCTCGCCTCGCATCAGCACGCAGGGAATGAACGGATGCCAAAGCCTTTATGTCTTATCGTAGACAGTGACCCAGAGCACGCAGCGGCTATAGCATCCCTGTGCAAAGAGAAAGGGTATCGGACGCAAGTTCGCCATTATGGCGAAAACGATGTGGATCAAGCCGCATCGCCAGAGTTCGTTTCTTCTCTTGCATGCGACGACGTAGATGTGGCATTTCTAGACACCGGCTTAGGCTTGACGTCGTTGAGCTGTCTTAGTGACGACGGACTGGCCGGCGCCGAACTGTTCGCGATGGCGGGCGAAGATGATCCGCAATTGGCAGACGCCTGCATTCGCGCAGGTTTTGGATTCTATTTTTGTAAGCCACTCGCTGCCGTCAGCGTCTCTGGTTTGCTTGAAGATATTAATGAAGAGCTGAGCAGCCAAAATGCATTTACGGAGGGTGTGGAGCCCGATCTTGCTCTGGACCAATTCGGCTTAATGCGCGGCTCATCGCGCCCTATGCGAAAGCTGTTTCGAATGCTGCGCAAAGTGGGGCCTACGGAGACTACCGTATTGATTGTCGGGGAGAGTGGCACGGGCAAGGAGCTGGTTGCAGAGACCTTGCACACGCTATCGAATCGCTCAGATCAGCCTTACTTGACGCTAAATTGTTCTGCACTGGCGGAGAATCTCATTGAGAGCGAGCTTTTTGGGCATGAGAAAGGAAGCTTCAGCGGGGCCCACAAACAGCACATCGGCTTTTTTGAGCGAGCTCACGGCGGCACTTTGTTCCTTGACGAAATCACCGAGATGCAGCCGGACCTGCAATCTAAGCTTTTACGCGCTTTGGAGAGTGGGGAGATACGACGCGTGGGTGCCGTAGACCCAATTCGCGTCGATGTCAGAGTTGTTGCAGCTACCAATAGGGACCCTCTTTTAGCTGTAGAAGAGGGGATCCTTCGAGAGGATCTCTATTATCGATTGGCGCACATCTCTGTGCATGTGCCACCCCTTCGTCGTCGCGGCGGCGATGTTAAGGGACTGGCTCACTTCTTCTTGGCGCAGCTCAATGAGGAGCACGGTACATCAATCAAACTTGGCGAAGAAGCGTTGGCGGAGATCAGCAATTACGATTGGCCAGGTAATGTGCGCCAGCTACGACATTCTATCGAGCGGGCCTACATTGTTTCTGAAAGCACTGTTGAGGCCTCAGCGTTTGCTCTTCACGCTCATGCCACGCCTGTAAGTCTAATGGAGGGCCTTATACCGATAACGGTGGGCATGTCCCTAGCAGACTGTGAGCGTGAAATCATAACGGCCAACTTAAAGCATAATGACGGCGACAAAAAAGAAACAGCGAGAATTTTGGGTGTGAGTGTCAAGACGCTCTACAATCGCCTCCGTGACTATGACAACGACACGTCTGCGTCCTCCGTGATCGACGAGTCATTGGATTCTGCCCTCTCCTGAACACTCTCCGTGCTGAGCGCGATGCAAATTTTGCAAACGTCTGTAAAAAACCTCCCTTGGTCTATTCATGAACTCCGGTTTCGGTATTTTCTATAAAAGCCGGTCCCACCCTAAGTCCTTGTAATAGCGAAAGTATTTTTTTTTAGCTTCGGACTGGCCCGGACTTTGCTCATGCTATGTGGACGTCGCTGAGTGCACAACAACACACTTCGCGACGATGAACCCATTAATTCAGGCAGAGGAGACAACATGTTACGCACTCAATCTATCGAAGAATTTGCTACGCACCTACACGGCGTCTATGGCTTTCGAGTTAAGGGCGAGATCTCCAGTAAAGATCTAGAGGATATGGCTGAAAGAATGAATCAGGTGTTTGATCGCATGGATAAAGTAGACATGCTCGTATCGTTCGAGAACGACGAGGGCGCGGAGTTGGGTGCTGGCTTGAACGTGGAAGTCATAAAAGCTCAATTTCGTGCGCTGACTAGCGTTAGAAATTATTGTGTCGCATACGCTCCTGAATCAGCGAAGTCTTTGATTGAATTTTTCGACAACATTCTGCCTGTGAAAGCTCGAGCTTTTGGGTCAGAGCATAACGCGTTGGAGCATCTGCGAGCGCAAGAGCCGCTGACGAAGAAAGCTGCTTAATCACGCTCGACACATCCAGCATTCACTCTATTCTTCGCGTTTAAGGACATCACTATGGACATTATACGTCTTATATTCTCAATTCTTCTGCCACCCCTTGGCGTCTTCCTGCAGGTGGGAATTGGAGGACAATTTTGGCTCAACATTTTGTTCACACTTCTGGGCTACATTCCAGGAATTATTCATGCGGTATGGATCATCGCTCGGCGTTAGGGGTGGCCTGGTGACCAGCTTGGCCTGACGAAGTTATGCGTCTCAACGTTCTTGTCAACCTGACTATGGCCCCCTGAAAGCAGCTCGGACGACGAAATGAGCGGTAAGGCGCCAAAGCATTCCAGTGGGGCTAAGGCGCCTGTTATGGGCCTGGGCCGGCTGCTGAGCGGGATGCTGAGGCGCATCCCGCCCGTCTGGAGCATAGTCATTGGTTATGCCGCGTACATGGTGGTTTTGTTCGCGTTTCTGAGTCTCCCGACGGCTCAAAGCACCTACCCGGCCACCGGCTTGGATCATGCGTTCGTCGCAGTCTCCGCGGTAAGCACAACGGGGCTCTCAACCGTTGATGTGGGAAACACTTACAGCTTCTGGGGCGAACTCGCAATATTGCTTGCAATTCAAGCGGGGGGATTAGGTTACATGACTTTGGGTTCCTTCGTCCTTTTGACGATGGGAAACGGCTTGTCGGCCAACCGCATTCGTATCGGGCGCTTGGCATTTCACCTGCCACCCACATTCGCATTGCGTCTTTTCTTGATTCGCGTTGTGGCTTACACGGTCTTAATTGAGCTTATCGGCGCAATTATCCTATGGACGCAGTTTTCCGAGGTGACCGGAACTTTCGACCGTGCTTGGGCCGCTGCTTTTCATTCAATATCAGCATTCTGTACTGCAGGTTTTTCCATTTTTCCTAACAGCCTGGAGCAATACAGGAGCAACTACGTGGTCAATGCAGTGGTGATCTGCCTAAGTCTTGCAGGAGCATTAGGATTCATCCTGTTTAATGACGTCTGGAGCAAGATCAAGGACTGGTCTAACCATCATTTCTCGCTCACGAGCAAAGTCATTCTCATGTCTACGCTGATATCGATTTTGCTCGCGACCATGGTCTTGTACGTTTTTGAGAACGCGCTTTTCAATCTTCCGGCGGAAGAGCATTTAGCGGTAGCCCTGTTCCAGGCGACTTCCGCGCTCACGACCGTAGGCTTTGATACCTACCCTGTCAGTAGGTTTGCGCACTCTGGGCTGTTTCTTCTCATGCTATTGATGACCCTAGGAGCTTCACCAGCAGGGACGGGCGGAGGACTGAAATCGACAACATGGATGACCGGTATTGGAACACTTACAACGGCGTTGAGTCATCGCCGGCCTGGGCAAGTGTTCGCTTTCGGCCGCGAAATCCCGACGCGTAGAGTCATCGCTGCTTTTGCCGCCATCACTCTCTACGTTTTGTTCCTTTTTGTCGGGACTTTTACACTCCTATCTGTCGAGCCCTCTATTGCTATTGCAGACTTGAGCTTCGAGGCGGCTTCTGCCTTGGGTACTGTCGGCTTATCTACGGGGATAACCGCGGATCTGGGTAGTGCGGGTCGGTGGACGATAATGATTTTGATGTTTATAGGGCGGGTGGGCCCCCTAACTGTCGCTCTCGCCCTGTCTTCCATGCTTCCCGAGTCAGATCACGAGGGACAACCTGAGGAAGATCTGGCTCTATGAGCAAATTGCTTAGACGCCAGTGCTTTAGACGCCAGAGGTCGCAGGTCGGAAATTTTCGATCGACGGGGTCACACTCACTTTTCTACGCTGCCGTCGACGTCCGCTATCAAGTTAGCGCCCGACGCCTCAGGCACTCGGGAAAACGCGGCTTGAGAATATATATCCTCAGACTCTGCTTCTAGATTTCCCTCCGCGTCGTTCACGCTCCTATCGTCATCTCTATCTGACGATGTAATTTCTAATTCGACGTCACGAGTATCCAGAGGCACTTTTGCCGCTGACGTGTTCGTCGGGGTTTGCTGCCCTAAAGGTAAATCGATAGGTAGCCCATCAGGAAACACAACCTCTCTTGCTTCGTCGGGCATCGACACGCCTGCCCTCTCAAAAGCTCGTTTTGTTAATCTAATCACTGCAGAGAGCACTCTCAATTGGCTGTTGCGGGTAATGTCGACCCAGAAAAAAATCGATAGGTTGACGGTTGCTGGCCCTAAGGAATCTACAAGGACCATGGGTTTCGGATCAGTGACAACAGCCGGATGCTCGCGGAGTACCTGCATTGCAGTTGCTTGGGCTGTTTGAATCGAATCCGCGTAACCAATGCCCACCGAAAAGCTTGCACGGGATTTAGGGTTGGTTGTGTAGTTGATAATAGTCCCTTTGTAGACTGAGGAGTTCGGGATCTGTACGTGGTTGCCTTCCAGGGTCATTAATAAGGTCGACCGCGTCGTTACTCTTTGCACGAATCCTTGATGATCGGCAACGGAAATAAGGTCGCCGATCGCAAAAGGACGTTGGGCGCTAATAAGTATGCTGGAAAGAAAGTTCTCAGCAATATCTCTGAAGCCAAAACCGATAATCAATCCGACTATTCCGGTACCTCCTAAAACTGTCAAAGCAAGACTGGTAAGTCCGGAGAGCTGTAAAACGAGGTACAGACCCACCAAAAATACTGGAATAGCAATTGCTCGGGCAAGTACCTGGCGAAGTAACAAGCTCCTCACTTTGCCCGCAAGCGATCTGCGCGCGACACTTGCAATCGCGGCACAAAGCGCCCCAGTGAGAATTAGAAGAATTCCCCCGAGCAGGATAGCCGGTGTTGCCTGAGCCGCATGTACGAAAGTTTGACCAAGGCTCTCAAAGCTAGCTGAGAAGTCCCAGGGCGACGCTGTCTTCAGGGCGATGTGGTTGACGACGGCAACGACGTCCTGAGTGCTTGCTGCAAGCTGAGACGCCCATTCAGAGTGTGCCGCCGACTCGGCTGTGCCTGAAAGAAATACGACGCCCTCATCAACTCTCACGCCGGGATCTTCGAACCAGTTGGTCGCGTCAAGTATCTTGACCAAGCGTTGTGCTATGTCCGCGTCACCAGCGTCCGGAAGGATGTTCACCTTAGAAGGTGCCGTAACGTTTTCGGTAATGTTTAGGCCTTCCGATACGTCTATGTCGAGCTGAGCGTGAGACGTGGCGCAAACCCAAGGCGCCCCCAAGGCAAATAACGCATGGCAGAAGCCCCTGCCGCGCCAGCGGTGGTTTAGTGTTTCAGGGCGGCGGTGCCTAACCACGCTACAATCACCAGTCAACGTTACGAACCAGTGCGTCACCCTTCAACAGTTTGAACACACCCTGCTCACTGTCATAGCTTACCGCAGACCGGTCAATCTCAATGCTCTGCCAGCTCGTCTGCAACTCTAATGCGTCCACAACGCATGCTTTTTTGGTAAGGCGACAGCGTCGAACGAATCCAAGATGTTGCGCATGTAAGCCCAACAGTGGTACGGGTTTTTCGAACGTTACCTTTATGCCCTGGTCGTTCCGAGAGGGGTCCATTAATCTCTAGCCTCTTTTACTATGATGTTGATGTGGCCGGCTTGACTGATTGGTTATGTTCCGCCCACCGCAGCCCTGCAGCGCTCTATGACGCAAAACTTATGCCAGGTTGATAGCAGGGTCACACCCAGGTGAATCGTTCCTCCAGCACGCCTCGCAGTCGGACCACCTTTGTAAGATTGGGTTTTTGAGAAGAATATTTTTCCATTGATCACGATGGAATAGCGTTTCTTAGGCCGACGCAGGGTCTGAGAAGACGCTGGAATTGGGGAATGGAAGGTCTGTGGCACGGTTGATGCTTGGAGTATTTGTGAGCGACCCTGGTGAGCGATTAGGACACGGCGCAATAAACATGGGCGCATGCAATTTGACAATCTTTTTAGGAGGAAAGGTATGAGTGATTTAAAAGCTGGCGTCAGTAAACACATCGATCAGAACGTAACGAAAGCGGGTGCGAATCCGGAGCAAGCTTCCACGACTGCTCCCTTCACAGCTTCGGTAAATCGCTCAGATGCAAGTGAAGGTAGCACCACGGCCAAGGTTGCCGCCGCCGCCCACACGGCTATCGATGCGTTCGAAGAAAGAGCATCGAGCACAGAGCAGTTGCTACGAGAGCAAGCATCGCAATTGGGTGAGAAAGGTGAAGAAGCGACTCACCAGGTGCAAGACGTGGCTGGCCAATTCAAAAACAGCGCGATGCAATATGTTGAGGAGAGACCCGTACAATCGCTGGCGATCGCCTTTGGCGTTGGTGCCCTCGCCGCTACCCTGCTTCGCAAATAGTCGGCGTGGAAACGTTGGCAACGCCGCCACCGTCAGGTGGCGGAACTGTCCCCGGACCTAAGAATGACCCAGACTTGACGGGGCAGCATGCTGGGAGGCCAGGTGATGATGGCGGCTTCCGCGCGGCCATGGAAGAGTGGATGGTCGCAGTCTCGGAGCTTGCGGGAGACTATGCAGCACTCGCGATCTTCGAAGTTCGCACCGCGGTCAACGCGGCGGGCGTGTTTGTCGCGCTCAATGTGATGTTTGCTCTTTTCGTCGCGATTGCTTGGATCTCCGCATTCACTGCTGTGGGATTGATGGTAATCGACATATCGGCGACGGCGACCTCGGTTAGCGCACTGACTCTGTGTGCATCGGCTACAGGAGCTGCGGTTAGCTGGGTGTTGCGCACTGTGGTGCGAGACAGAATAGGCGCAGCAATCAAAACTGGGGTGTCTACCAACGTCCGCACCAGGGAAAACAAAGCATGAAATTCTCGCAAATCGGACAGTGGCTTCTTTCGCACCCTGAGAATGAGCGAGAGCGATTAAGGAGTAAAGTTGAGGAGTCCAAACTTAGGCTCAAGCGCGATCAGCAGGCTGTGAGACACATGGCGAGCGCCACGTTGTCTAAGCGCGTGGCACAGCCGTCCAGCTTGGCAGCCAGCGCGAGTCTTGGCTTTGTCTTAGCCGCATCGCGACCCGCAATGAAAGGCAAGGGAGTGCCGTCACTCACGTCGCTATTATCTCTCGGGGCACGCGCTCTCACTCTAAAAAGCGCGCTAAGCGATGTTTAGGGGTGGCATGCGTCAACATCAGCCCATCCGACAGCGTGCATACAGGGGATATTGGCAATGATTTGGGTCTCTAAGCTGCCGCATTGGCTTTTGCTTTGAGTTAAGGCGCGCGAAGCGCGGTCAGGGGAACATCTATCGGGTGACTGTCGTCGATTGGCAAGCACACCATCTTCCCCTTGATGTTGTGGACCAGAGAATGCCTGCCAAGCCCGCGTGTTTAATCATTGATGCAGATTTCGCGCATGCAACCGCTTTGAGAGGAGTTTGTGTGGATGTAGGTTTTAGTGTAGCCGTCCACCTTAACGCTCAACTAAAGAGCAATGAAGAAACCTTAGCTGTGGTCGATGCTGAACACTTTGATGTGGCATTTCTCGATGCTGCTCTCGGCCCCCCGCTATTATTTCTTCTGGCGAATCAATGACTCGATCAAGCTGAGATTTTTGTCATGGCTGAGCATGACGAGCCGGTAGTTGCTGAGCACTGCGTACGAGCGGGGATTAGTCACTATTTTTGCAAACCTTTTTCAGCCGAGAACGTCCGCGAATTGCTTGGCGATGTGTACGAGGAGCGGGGGTCCTCGAGTAGGCGCAACCGAAAATTTATGGCGAGCCCATCGCTAGACCAGTTTGGATTGATTCGGGGGTCCTCGGTCCCATGCGTGAGTTGTTTCGACTTTCTCGAAAATTTGGTCCGGACCGACACCACCGCTCTCATCATTGGCGAGAGGGGCACGGGAAAGGAGCTGATCGCCAAAACCTTGCATACAGTCTCGGCGCGCTCCCAACATGCCTATCTAACCTTGAACTGTGCCGCGCTCGCCGAAAACCTGATTGAAAGCGAGCTGTTCGGTCATGAGAAAGGGAGCTTCAGCGGTGCTCAAAAGCGGCACTTGGGCTTCTTTGAGCGCGCGCACGGAGGCACATTATTTCTTGATGAGATCACGGAGATGTCGACCGAGCTTCAAGCGAAGCTACTTCGAGTACTCGAGAACGGCTAGATAAGAAGAGTGGGTTCGGTTACCCCAATGAGCGTAGACGTCAGGGTGATTGCAGCATCAAACCGCGATCCTCGGATCGCCGTTGATGATGGGCGTCTGCGCGCGGACTTGTTTTATCGCTTAGCTCACATTGTTATAACCGTGCCAACCCTTCGTGAGAGAGGCACCGATGTCAGAGGTCTCGCCAACCTTTTTCTGATGCAACTCAACGATAAGCACGATACTGCCGTTAGTTTTGATGAAGACACCTTGACGCTTATTTCTGACTACCCATGGCCTGGAAACGTGCGTGAACTAAGGCATAGTGTCGAACGGGCTTACATTCTCTCGGACCAGACGGTTACGCCGGGTAGCCTTCTGTTGGACAGTGACATCACAGCCAAAATAGTATCGTCAGTATCTCGGAGAGCGCTGAATCTGCGTTTGGGCACGTCTTTGGCTCAATGCGAGAAAATTATTATCCTCGAAACGTTGCGCGCCCAGCAAGGCGACAAGGCCTCCACATCCAAACTCCTTGGTATAAGTCTTAAGACGCTGTATAGCCGCCTAAAGCTTTACCAAGATAGGCAAGCCGAACGTGGCGTGGAAGGGACAAATGTCGGAAACGACACTGTCACCTTGCACGCCCGCTCAGCCTGAGGTAAGCCGCATTTCCCACAGCACCCTCTTCAGAGGCCAGGAGAGCAGGTTCCTCGGCACCACTTAGTTCAAACTACAATTTTCTAGGGCCTACAAATTCCTACGGCCGCGTCCTATCACGAAGAATATGATGGACAAGACGAGCCCAACAACGAATAGGATCCACGCAATATCGACCGCTGCTGCGGCGATTCCGGACAGGCCTAATAAGCCGGCTACCAACGCTATAATCAAAAATGTTACCGCCCAACCAATCATAATAATCTCCTCTTAGCTAGATTTCGAACTCCGATTTTCTTCGGTCGCCTACGCTTTCCAAAATCGACGACAAGTTACTGCTATTCAACATATTCCATTGGAGACTTAATTTACCGAGTCGCGTCTTGCACGGCTTCGCCCGCCCGTTCTACGTCTTCACCCACCCCTTCTACAGTGTTACAGGCGCTCAGACCCGTGATGGCCGCACAAGTGATCACAATGCGAAGTGGCGTGACGACTCTACGCCCGACCCATTGAAAACGACTTTTAACTTTTCGACTTTTCATACGCTTTTCGCTCCTCGCTATGATCTTGATGAATTGCACTTACTGAAGCATACAACGTGCCAATCGGTGGGTTGCTGGATAAAGTTTTCATTAAGACTCTCCAGAGACTGTAGTTACGAACAGCGAATTTCTGGTAAGTATCTGTTAAACAGAAGCTTTTTGCGGGTCTTCCGTTTTCCTGAGCCCTGAGAGGAAGGTGTCGCAGGGAGGATGAGACGCTACCGTAAAGGCAACCTTTAACGCTCCGCATCTAAGAATATTTCAGCTGTTTGTAAAATGAGCAATTGCGGAGACGTTTTTACAAGCAAGATGTACCATTGAGATTACCGCGGTTGGGAGAAGACTACTGGGTGCTTCCATAACATCGCAAAAATGGCATTACGGTTGTTTTAGGTAAAGTTCGCATGGCTGATCACGACAGTTGTCTGGTTTCAAAGCTTTCGCACTACGTGAACCTGAGTGCAGCCGATAAGCAGCTGCTGGCGAACATAGAAAAGACGGAACAGGATTTTGCTGCCGATGAGCTCCTGTATCGCTCTGGCGATAAAATCCGGAACCTCTATGTAGTCAAGACGGGTTGGCTTATCGGCTACTCCCATCTACCCGAAGGTGGACGACACATCACACGCTTTTATCATGCAGGGGATATCCTAGGGCTCTCCACTCTGGCTTTCAGCCGTTTTTCCACCGACGTGCGTGCCGTGAACAAAGCTGTACTGTGCCCTTTTCCGAAGAGCGCATTTGAAAAAATCTTCTTACAGTCACCTCGACTTGCTGCACTTCTTTTTACCTTGACATCCCGAGAGCAAATAATCCTAACGGATCGACTGAGGGCAACAAGCAGTCTTAAGCCTTCGGGACGTTTGGCGTATCTTTTTCTGAATACGCCCGATCGTCTGCGAATCACGAATTCGAGCATGACGATTACGATGAACATGCCACTAACACAGCAGGATCTGGGTGATGCGCTGGGCTTAACAAACGTCACGGTTAGCCGAACGTTGCGCGCGATGGAGGCTAAAAACCTCATCAAACGTGGGGCCGGTAAGTTAACGCTTGCCGACGAGGAACGTTTGATCGACTTGTGCGATTATGAAAATCGACACCAGCATCTTGATACCAGCTGGTTTCCGAGTAGCTGACCCGCGACGCACAACGTTTTGGCGCGGCAAGAAGCGCTCCCCATCTCAGTCACGGCATTGCCAAGTGCTTTTAGGTGCTTTAGTCCTCTGGTGCGCGCTTTGATTTGTGCGCGACCTGGCATCCAATATACTTACGTCTAGGCGGGCGCGGGGTTCGACCTTCGCGTCGTGCTTTGGGTTCGCAGCGCATGTTTGGCTTGTCGCAGGACCTGAACGTTTCGAGAGCGTCGCTAAGCCCCCGCGTTTTAGCATTGTTAATTCCGCGCCCTCTGCGGCCTCAGGACCACCTGATCGCTCAATGACATCCCTTTTAGGTTGTTTCAATTTTTTTCGACAGTTAATGCGGCGATATCCGCTCTGCTTTGGGATCGTGGGCTGCGGGGTTCGCTACGCCATGACTTTGCACTGCTTTCAGACTCCAGGATTGCTGGCTTGAAGCTGGAAACCCGAACCCGGCCGAAGCGTCCTACCATAGGGCTAACCACGCCTGAATGCTGGAGGTGTTAGCTTAAAGTCCGAGCTGCGAGTGACGCGGAGCGACCACTACCCTCTAACGCAACTTTAAAAGACACCAAAATCGGCACAGCGAGTAAGGCGCCTATGCCGCCCCATAGAAAGAAGCAAACGAGGAGCGAAAAAAACACAATCAAGGGATTTAGGGTAAGACTCCTCCCAACGGCATAAGGCGTTACGATATAACCCTCAAACGTCGTGAGAACGAGAAAGGCTAACGGCGCCGTCAGTATCGGAAACTCGAGAGGCTGGGATATGAGTGACACAGCGAGTAGCACAAGGGTGGTTATTGCAGCGCCAATATACGGCATATAATTTAGGAGCGCCGCGACGACTCCCCACAAAACGGGATTCGGCAGTCCGATGAAGTAAGACAGAGCAGCCACTGCAAATCCAAGGCAACTGTTGATCAGCGTAATCATCAACAGATAACGACCAATAGCGCTTTCGATTGCCTGAGCGACCTGGACTGCTCCGCGACGTTCAGCGAAGCCGGGAAGCAATGCAATGGCATTGCGAAACAGCCTGTCACCCCAGCCGAGGATAAAAAACAACATAACAAGCGTTGCCACAGAATAAGCAAAGCCCTCGCTTGTTTTCATCATTACACTCTGCTCGACCACGCTTTCCGAGTTGACAAAGATTTCTGTTTTGCCCTTCGCACTGCCGTTGCTTAGATCCGTGATCACCGCTCTAGTCTCGCGCATGTCCTCCAGGGGGCCACGCACTTCCGAAGCCTGACGCTGCAGGGCTCTCAAGGCATTCGGCGCCTCTTTCAACCATTCTTTTGCAGGCTCGCCAAGGGAATACAACCCAGATACGAGAAGCACTGTAATGATGCTAACGATTAAGGCTGCCGTGAGAGGTGCCGGCACTCCGGCCGTTGCGTGCACTGAGCGCACGATAGGGCGGAGCGCGAGACTTGCCAACACCGCCAATGCAAGGGGAATGAAAACGCTCTCGCCAACCACCAAGGCGCCTAGCACGGCTAGCAAGGCGAGCACTCGCAAAGGAAGTATTAAAGCTTCCAGAGCGTTTGTACTCGCACTCTGCGAATCATCTATTCTGAGCATTGAGCTGCCCTCGTCAGACGCGTCTAGAAGCGCTGCTTCCGAGGACACGCCCGCTTTGTCAGCAATTTCAATATCAGGCCGGCGATTGGTTTCTGCGACGCTCATGGAAAATCAAGATCCTTTTGGGTTTCGGCCTTTTTGGCTGGTTTGGGTGGTGTTCAGCGCCATCGCGAAGCACTAACTCATCAAAGCGCCAATGTCTCTATGCAGACTTTGTGCCATTCTGCGACTGCAGCGGTTTGGGAGGCGCACTGTCACCGAAGAAAGCATTGACCGGAAAAAATTGCCTCGCAGTTTGCAAGACTTGCATCAGTCGGTAGAAAACGTCGGATCACTTGAGCTGACGGAGAGGCACTCCAATCTTGCGTGACCTTCCGGGCTGGATGGACCGACGCTTGATCGATTACTGCCGTTCCGTGGGTGACACGACACTAATCGCCATAAACTAAGGGGGCAGACGCGCTCCAGAGCGCCTTACGCCCTGCTCCCCCAGCTCCCTATTTTATCGTCGGGTCAATATTGAGCACCTCCTATTGGTCACCTGGATTAAGCGTCGCCCAACTAAACGGAATCACCCTCGATTAACTCGTTCTCCGTGGCGCACCACTGCGGCAGGGTAGTGAATTCTGTAATCCCTTGCGTCTGGTAAACCTTTCTGCGTCCACTTCCTTTGTGACTCTTTCAAGATTTTGCAAAAAGATCGCCAGCAGCGAACCAGCGAGTCATTCGCGTGTGCTGGCGCATCGCGATGCCAAACTCGGTCATTTCGATCCAGTGCGAGGCAAAGACAGGGTGTGGAAATGCCTGATCTAAAGCGCGTATCTCCTGTTCGGTGAAGAGACCATGGGGCCGCCATAATGGAGGTGGCACGTATTTCGCTAGTTACTATCTCCTGTTACTGTAATTTCTCGAGGTCTAACCACAGAGATGAACAATCCCAGTGAGACAGCCCGAAGCACAAACCGAACGGAACCATCAGACGACCTGCGATCAGTTGCATCAGATGTAGCGACAATTTGGTTAATAGGAAAAAGTGGTGCGGGTAAGTCATCGCTGATACAGAAACTGACCATGAGTTCATCCGCCGAGCTAGGGACCGGAGTTCGGCCTTGCACACTACGGACCGCGCGATACGACGTGCCAGAGTCATCGCCCTTGTTACGTTTCTTGGACACACGCGGGATTGGAGAGGCGGGCTTCGACGCTGATGTCGAGCTACGAACGCTCAGCAGCCTGAGCCACGCGGTGATCATCGTCGTTAATCTTAGTGATGCGATGCAGCAGCCCGTTGCTGACATCCTGGGTGCATTACGAAAAATTGAGCGTCGATCTCTGAACAGAAAGGTTTGTGTGATTTATACCCACTCGGATGAAATTGACGATGACCGCACTCGTTTAAGGCTTTTTCGTTCATCGCAAGAAATGATCAGTAAGGCTTGGGGAGAGGAGGTGGCTCACTGCTTGGTGAACCTTGCGGATCCCCATGACCGCACATCACCAGGCAGCGATTCGCTGGACAAATTACTGCAGAGCTTCGTGCCTTGGGCTGGTGCCGTTTTTGAGGAAACGCGCTTTCGCCAACGCGAAAAACACGCTTTCGATCAGATTCGCGATAAAATTCAAGGCTATGCGACTGCGGCGGCTGCAAGCGACACCCTTCCGATCGCGGGCTTGGTCGCTGTTCCTACAATTCAGGGAAAGATGATGCACTGGGTAGTAGGTCAGTGCAATATGGCTTGGAGCCAGCGCCTTTTTGCTGAGTTCCTCGCGATGCTCGGCGGGGCGTTTGCCATGAAGTACGCTCTCCACTTGGGAGAGCGTCAGTTAATAAAAGCGATACCGGGATGGGGTCAGACGGTCGGGACCGCGGTTGCAGCAACCACTACATATGCCAGCACTTTTGCCCTCGGGCGCAGCCTCTTTTACTATCTCTTTGCCAAGCTACATCAACGCGAAGTTGATACTCACCATCTAAAGGCCATGTACCGCGAGGCGCTCATGAACAAGGGCTTGAATTCATCGCGACGGCCGAGCACTTCGTCGGTATGAAGACCCCTTTTGGCTCATTGTTCGCGCTCAGATCCCGTTTCTACTGGTACTCCGCCGCCGTGCTGGGACTTGCGATACCCGTTTTGACACTGTCGTGCGTAGGCGTGTACTTCCTTTGGCGCGAGGGTTGGCTACTGTGGTTTTTCTTCGGCATTGCATTGACTGCCATCCCGCTCATTGTTATGAGTCCCAAACCAAACAAGCCCGTCGAAACCGACGAGGACACTACGGCACCCCAATACCTGGAGATCAAGCGAGAATGGTCGGACTTTGATAAGAGCGTATGGAAAGAGGCCCTCTTGTCTCTCGAAACACGAATCAATCAGATTTCGAGTTATCAGGATCTAGAGCAAGCCGCGTTGGAACAATGGAAATTGGTAGCGTCGCGCTATTCGGATGACGACCCTCTTTTAAGTTTTACGCTTCCCGAGGCCCTTTTGGTTACAGAGGTTCTAAGCAGGGAGTATCGGCGACTTGTCCTGCTGCATTTTCCCGTCGCGCGGCAGCTGACCCTCGGTAAAGCGCGCCATATCTACAACTCCGGTACTCGCTGGTACGGGCGATACGAAGGGGCCTACAAAATCTGGCGAGTTCTGCGCGCAGGCCTCAATCCAATTGGTAGCGTTGCTAGCGAGGTGCGAGGCCACGCAATGGACGCTTTCCTTGGTGATCTATCCCTCTCGGCACGGAACGGCTTATTACGAGTTCTTTTTGAAGAGGTAACGCAGGTAGCTATCGACCTCTACTCCGGTCGCTTGCGGATATCCGATGAAGAGCTGCAGCATCACATAAAGGGGACTAGCAGGCCTGTCCTGGATCCGGTCTTGCCGCCTCCCAGAGTGATACTCGTCGGACAGGTTAATGCGGGTAAATCGACGCTCACCAACGCTTTGAAAAATACCTACGTCTCAGAAGTAGACGCCTTGCCCTGCAAAACAGCACCCACCGCTTTCCTCTGTGAACTGCCCAATGGGACCGAGATCGAACTCATAGACTCGATGGGATTGGATGGATCAGAGCAAGCGTTGCAACTCAATCTGCAAACAGCTGTCAACGCTGACCTTGTGATAATTGTGTCGGCTGCAAATCAGCCAAATAAAGAGCCTGAGTATCGCTTCACTAAAGCATGGAGGGCTTACTTTGAACAGCGGATGGATCGTACAAAGCCCGAGGTTGTGCTCGTCACCACGCACAATGACAGGCTGAGTCCGTCGACGGAGTGGCAACCACCCTATAACTTAGACACTTGTCCATCGGCTAAAGCAAAGGCGATGCGTGACGCTATTGAGTACCTCCGTGAGGTCGTCGACGCGGGAGCGGCCTGTCGCGCAGTCCCCATTGCCGTCAGTGAAAACATCGAGTTTTACAATATTGATGTCCTATCTGGCCTACTGGCTGAGTCAGCCCAAAGGGCTCGCGGCATTCAGCTCAATCGCCTGCGCACTCAAGCTGCTCAAACTGCATTTTCAACCACAGGTTCACTAAAGAGCGCCCTTCGCGCCGGTCGATGGTTAGGTAAGCCGGTGGTCGCGCGTTACGGACAGCGCTGGAGGCAGTGGAAACAATCGCGCTCCTGAAAGTTCGCTTCTGTGATTGGTAAATATTACTGAGCCTATAGTCTTTTTTTCTCGTTTTTTGACCTAATGCGGCGGTACGAACAAAAATTCGCAGCGCGCTGAAACATTTTAGATCTTGCATGCCACTGGCCGACTGGCTTGACAAGCCTTTGCGAATTTTTGAGTTTGGCATGGCACGCTCTGTGCTTACTACTTGTTGAGAGACCAGATTCTAGGCACACAAGCTGGTGAAATAGGTCTCGACCTTCAATCCCAACAAAGGAGACGATGATGAAGAATTTTACGCGCTCAGCGATTTACTCAGGACTTATTCGAGGAGTTGCTACGGCAGGTATTCTCGTCACGGCAGTGACTGCATCTGCAGACGACGACCCTATGGAACGTGCCGGAGACAAAATCGGTGAAGCTTACGAGGAGTCCGCTGAGTCAGTTAAGCACTGGGCAGATGAGACCGGTGAAGCAGTCGAAGAGGGTGCTGACGCCGTAGGAGACAAAGCCCGAGATATCAAAGATGGCGTTGCGGACATGGCAGACGACGCTGAAGACAAGATTGGTGACGCCGGTGATGACATCGCTGACGCCACAGAGGACGCTGTCGATGAAGCTGCCGACGCAGCCGACGATAGTTCCGATGCTATTGCGGATGCCGCCGACGATGCTCGCGAAGAAATCGAGGAAGCGGCAGACAGCACTTTGTAATTGCAGTTCGTCCTTATTATCTCGGTACGAGAAAAAGCAGTGCGAAGGCACTGCTTTTTTTTTCCAGCTTACGCTATGAGTAAGCTTAAAAGAAATGCTGTCGCGCCAACCACAAATCCCCCTGCTATCACAATTACGATACTGATGAGCAGAACAAAGGCCCCGGAAAGACGAGCATTCGCTGTGCTGGCGACTCGCGTCGCTGACAAATGACGTTCCAGTATGGCCACATTTTTTTCGTTTGCTTTCCAGACAAAATCAAATAAGTCGCCGACGAGGGGGATGACACCAATGAGGGTCTCAACGAAGACGTTAAGAAGCATTCGCGTTAGCTGTAGAAAAGAAGCCCCAAGTTGCGCCGCTCGATAGACTATAAATAAAGATATAATAGCCGAGACCCCATCACCCACGATGGGCACTAGACCAAGCAAACCATCAAAACCAATACGATACCCGCCGGGCAGTGTAATCGCACTATCGAGTTTTGTGGCCAGTTTTCGAAGTCTCTGTACTTCTCTCTTCTGTCGCGCAGGGCCATGGCGGGATTGGATATTCACGGTTCGTATTTCAGTGCTCATACTGGGCGTCTCGGTTTTTTTTAAGGTTTACAAGTTAAGCTTTTGCATTGGACCTGTTTTTGTATTAGCCAGCTGCAAAGTCAGTGCCAAGACGACAGGCTCGCCATTTTCGGACGCTCTGGCAATATCAACCGCTAAGGCGGGATATTGGTGAGAAGCATTCTGTGATTCTTCGCACAAAACCGCCGACGGAGGTATAGGCTTGCTGTTTCATCGATGTTGAGCTCAGGCGCCGCGTTGAGGGGGGGGGAGGGGGAGAGGTATAGCGATCTCCCGTTGCACTTTGTGCATAGCTTTGATTTCCCGTTCTGATTTGCCGATACCGCGCTACCTGATCATGCGCTTTACACTCGCACAGGAAGTTTTTTCAAAGTCATGCCTGAGGGTGGCTACTATAATGTCATCGGAGCGGTAAGTGGCTGGGGTAGCGGCCAATGCCGGTGCTGTTCGAACAAACGACGAGCGCTCCTTACACGCGGCGTTGCCGCGGAATGGCGACCGTATCGATTAGCCTGATTTAAATCGCGAAAGGGAAGCCAGCGGCCCCGCATCCACATGTTCGAGGATACGTTTTAGGGCGGCGACGTTGTTTTTATCCTCGGTGCTCTCTAGGGCGTCGAGGAGCACCGCGCGAATCTCGTCGGCCTCGACGCGCTCCATTTCCCATCCCGGGTACAGACGCTCGCGCATGTCAGCGCTTCGCTCCAGTTCGACAACGTCGTGGTGCCGTGAGTCACCATGGAGGCTCGTGATCAGATCCTGTATTTCCTTGGGCGGTCCTTCCACCCATTGGAAGAAGACGCCGTTGCCGAAGGCCAGCATCCCCGTGACCCTTCGGGCGGCATTGCGACGTTGAGAGAACTCAATAATGCGGTCGACCTCGTCGTCCCCAACCCCTTCCGATGCTCGGCTGCAGTACACGAAGGTCTCGAGGGCCGTCGCAGCGTCCCCCAGGTCCGCGTCGAGGGGAAAGCCAGGTTCGTCGAACATACAGCTTGCTCTCTTTACTTTTTACTTTGGGGGGAGGGCCAGAACAGCCGCTTGAGATTCCCAGAATAGCGCATTTATCGGAATGATGTTCGCAACGCGTGGTTTGTCCTTGGGTATCGCCCCATAGCGCCGTCTTTTACCCTAGGTCTTGAACATGCCCCTCATTACTCGTCTGCTGCTGCGAGTAGCGTTTGAAGGTCCGAAGCGGGCATTGGCCGCGCCAGCAAAAACCCTTGTAGCTTATCCAGTTCAAGGCCGATGCAGTTATCTTGTTGTGCTGCAGTCTCAATGCCTTCGGCCACGATTTCGAAGTTTAACTGGCGCAACATGAGCGCTAAGCCGGCGAGTACCTGCTGCCGCCTACCTCCCGTAGCACTGGGGATCTGCATACTTTTGTCGAGTTTTACAATATCGATGGGGTAGTCCATGAGGTGAGCAATAGACGAAAACCCCATGCCGAAGTCATCCAACGCTATCTTGAAGCCATGCTGGGAGAGCGCGTGTAAAGCGTCGCTTATTTTATCGCTATGTTTAAAAAAGGCTGTTTCGGTGATTTCTAACACGACGCTTTCAGGAGCTACCTTAGCGGCGGTAATAGCGTCTGAGAGGCAGCTAAGGAGGTCGTCGTGCTCTAGTTGAACAGGCGAAATGTTGATGGACATTGTCAACAGTGAGTTTGTTTCCTGCCACTTAGCCAGCTGCTTTATGGCTGTGGTGATGACCCATTTACCCAGGCCGTCGATCATACGTGACTCTTCTGCGATTGGAATGAACTCGTCCGGTCCATAACTTGGATCTTTTTCAGGCCATCTGACCAGCGCTTCTGTACCAACGATCTTTGAGGTCTTTGCGTCATAGATCGGCTGATAAAAAAGACGGAAGCCCGAGTCTTTAAGGATGCTGCCAATTTCATTGCGAATGCCGACCCGACGATGAAACTCGGCTTGATAGCGAGCTTCGTAGAAGCAAATTTTGTTTTTTCCACTTTGCTTCGATCGATACATCGCGATGTCGGCGCACTTCATCAATTGGTTGGGTGCGGTGGTATCAGCGGGGCAAAGTGCAGCGCCGATGCTCACTCCACAGCTGATTTCGACGCCGTCGCAGGTAAATGGAGTGGTGAATTTCCCTAAAATCCGATTGGCAATTGCGCTCACTTCTTGAAGATTGGCGACGCCGCCAATGATGATCGCAAACTCATCTCCCCCCATCCGGGCAAAGCCTTCGTTTTCGCGCAAACAGGTGCTGATTCGATTAACCGCCTCAATGAGGACTTGGTCTCCAACTCCGTGACCTAAAGTGTCGTTAACATTTTTGAAATCATCGAGGTCAAGGGCAAGCAAGGCGACGCTGTTGTTCAATCGTCGATTCGTTGCGATCATAACCTTCAATATTTCTTCGAAGTGGTAGCGGTTTGACAGGCCGGTGAGTGGGTCGCGCTCCGCCATGCGTTTTACGGCAAGATAACTTTCGTGCATTCGCTGCTCAACTTCGAAGCGTTTGCGAGCATGCACAATGGCTTTGCTGAGTTTTCCTTGATTGATTTCGTTTTTTGGAATGAAATCCTGGGCGCCGACCTCTATGCAATTGAGTGCAAGTTGAGGGTCCTCAGAGGCGCTAACCATCACAATTGCTGTGTTTCCTAGGTCAGGCTTTGAACGCAGTTCGATCACCATTTCGATGCCATCAACCTCAGGCATGCTGTAATCTAAGAGGATGACGTCGAAACGCTCCTCCTCGATTGCTTGCAGGCCCTCGTTCACGGACGTCGCCTCACGAATCTCGTGAAACTGCGTAGCCATGGAGTTGAGCGTTCGCTTGATCAGCCGACGATCTACGACATCGTCGTCAACAATAAGTACCTTCATACAACAAGAACTTCCATCATCTGAATCATTCCGGCAGAACTACAATTTGCCAATATCCGTTGATGACATCGACAATCTTGTCCAAGCTGCCAGCAACATTGTCCTTGAGAAAATAGCCAGCCACATGCTGTGAGAACCCTTGGCGGATGTCTTCATCTTCCTTAGAGGTTGTCACCAGAAAGACTACTGTGTCCTGGTGTTCCGGGTCTTGACGAATTTCCTTTAGAAACTCCTGGCCATCCATTCGAGGCATATTGATGTCGAGCAAGATGATGAAAGGTTTTGAGACTTCGCCGGATCTGAGTTTCTCAAGGGCATCTATGCCGTCAACTGCGCGGACAACTACGTTGGCGATCTTGCGCTTGTCAAAAGCACGCATTAGAAGCTTAAAGTCCACATCGTCATCTTCAACGACAAAGATAGTTGCTTGTTTGGCTGTCATAATTTTGATGTCCGTTTGGGCCACGAGAGTTTGAAGGTGGTGCCAGACTCTCCGTCGGAGTCCACAGTGATCGTGCCACTGAAGTTGTTAATATATTTGAGTACAACGGACAGTCCGATACCGCTTCCCTCAACCTCGTCGCGGGGTTTAAGCGTCTGGAAAAGCTTAAAAATTCGATCGAAGTAAATCGGTTCTATGCCAGGGCCGTTGTCTCTCACCTCAATCAAGTAGTAATGCTTCGACTCTGTGGCGGTAATTTCCACTTTTCCTGTGGGCTTGTCGTTGTGTTTAACGGCGTTACCAATCAGATTGAGCATCACGGTTTTGAACGGCACCATCGGTAGATGAAGGGTCTTTTGCGGTGCCGAGATAACAAAATCGTCCGGTACATCGAGAAGTTGAGCGATGTCCTCGCAAAGCGTACTCAGAACGATGTCACTGCTCTCCGTGACATCCTGTCCAATCCGAGCGTAGCTCAAAAGGTCGTCGAGAAGCGTCTGCATTCGATTGGCGCGGTTGATGACGAGGTTTATATTGTCACGATGCTCCTCGGGAAGGAGCGACGCACAGTCTTCGTGTATCCACTCTAACAAGCGACGAATCGCATTTAGCGGTGACTTTAAATCGTGTGAGGCTATGCTCGTAAAGTTTTCCAGTTCATCGTTCGCTTTTTTTAGTTCACGGATGAGGTCTTCTCTACCCGTCATATCTCGGCATATTCCGAGAATGTAGCGCTTACCGTTTTCATCCTCAAAACGGCGTTTGACGGTTTCGACTATTTTGTAGCTCCCGTTGGGCATATGCAGCTTTTCAATAACCTTGCTGACACCCTGTTCGAAGGCGACTTTATCCTGAGCCAAGAAAAGCTCAGCCTCGGCAGCGTCGTACTCTTCCACCGTAGTGTAGCCAATGATTTTGTCTCGCTTGTCCTCGGGATACACTGCCAGAAACGCTTCGTTGGCGTACACAATACGGAATTGCTCATCCTTTACGAAAATCCAATCGTCATTGTTTTCTGAAATCAATGTTTGGAGGCTTTCTGCCTTGGCGCTTTCAAAGACCTGTTTAGCATGGAGCAAGTGTCGAACGATATTGCGATGAAGCACACTCAAGATTGCGTGTTCTTTCGGAGACATTTTTGCTTCTGAGCGACGAAAGAATACTAAGCAGCCAATGTGCAGGTCCGAGGGCATAACTATCGGTGCGACAATGCGATAGCCACTTCGTTCGTCAGAGCCTGGTGCTGTCTCTCTGATCAAGAAGTCGCTGTCGTTTACTTGAATATCTGAAAGCTCGTCTGTCTCCAAAAACTGCTGCTGTGCTTCTGCGGATAAATCAAAGGGGAGACCCGCGCGGGATACTAGAACCGGTCCCTGGGGGAAGCTGGCAATAAAAACTGAGGCCTTCGCCTCAAATATGGTAGTGCTTAGGTCGCAAACACTGTCGAGGCTGGTCTGTATTTCTTCATCAAGGTCCAACGACCAGACTTTGGTATCCGGGTCTTGGGTAGGGCTGCCTAGGTAAGCATTGGTGCTGGGCATCGCGACGGTGCCTTTATTCCGCGGTTTTGTTGCAAAAGAGTGTGCGTATGCCCCGAGCCTAAGTTTCGCAGTTCATAGCGCACACTCGGCAAGGATTGAACTTAAGGCCGGTAGGGCAGAGAAGCAACAAAATTATGCGCATGTGAACGGTTACTGCAAATAAATATTAGTCGCATGAACTTCCCGGAGTTGTGACTACCGCCTCTATTGGAGGCACGTTTGGCAGCGCTTGAGGCGGGGCGGTTCAGCCTGGCAGGCCGAGCATGGAAGCAGCTTCACCATTCCCGCACCGGTGGCTTTGCAATTACTGTGCAGTGGCAAGTGCAGAGGGAGGTTTTGGCAAGGCAGATGCACTAATGCACAGATCGCGGCCGCTCTGCTTGGCAAAATACATGGCCTGATCCGCGGCAAAGATAAGATCCCGGGTACCACGTAATGTGGAGGTCTTATCGATGGTCGCGATGCCGGCGGAGACGGTCACCTGAATGTTCGCATCGCCGGCGCTAATGTGACCGTTTCGTACGTGATCGCAGATTGTCTGTCCCAGTGCGTTTGCTTCCGCCTCGGTAGAGGCGGGGAGGATGACGACAAACTCCTCGCCGCCGTAGCGTCCGACGATGCCTTTGTCGCCCACAAGCTTTGTGAACGCCTCCGCCAGCCACTTCAGGACCTCATCGCCGGCAAGATGGCCGTAGCTGTCGTTCACCTGCTTAAAATGATCTGCATCGATAAACATCAGGCTCAATGGCTGGCCGCTCTGCGTGGCTTCATCGAACAGGCGATCCAGCTCGCTGTGAAAGTGCCCACGGTTGATAGCGCCTGTGAGGCTGTCCCGCTGACCTTGCCGCTCGAGCATCGATACCCGTTGTTCAAGTTCCGACACCTTCTCATCGCTGATATCCCGCGATGCCTCGCTCATCACTTCAAAGAGTTTCTCCTTTGATGCTTCCAGCAAAGCCATGGGGTCCTTGACCAGCGTGGCGTCAAAAAGTCCTTCTGCCTCGCGAACGGCTTCGGCAACGAGGGGGACAATATTGGTGCCTGTCCCACCGTCTTCATCGCAGACACCGTTGATGAGCCACACCATGCGCGCAGCTTGAAACTGGTCGCCTGCGAGCATCGCATCGGCCAGGAGGCCGGAAACCGCGACGCACCAATGATCCTGCCGGGCGCCAATTTCCAGGGTAAGCTCGGCAAAGTCGTGGCTGCTTGCGACCAACTCGCTGATTTGTGACGGTAACTTCCAGCTCTCGAGGAGCCAGGCCCCCACGACTGCGTGATCGCATCCAAACTCCGCTACCTCAGCGGCGCAGAGTGCTTCATGAGAGCTGTCCGCGAGAGTCGCGTAAGCCTGGGGCGCTGCCTGTGCCAGGGCGAGTACCCCGATGTCCTGCACCAGTGCTGCAAGAAAGCAGGCCTCCGGGTCTTTACTGCCCAGCTGCCGGGCAAGCAGTCTTGCAATGGCGCCGCTGGCTACGGAGCGATGCCACAGGGCGTCGGTATCGATATTCGCCGGCGGTGAATCGGAAGATTTAACGGATAAGGAAAAACTCAAAGCGATCATCATGGTGGACTTAAAGCCCAGACGGGATACCGCCTGGGAAATATCCACCACGGCCTCGCCGCGGTAGTACTGCGGCGTATTGGCACTGGCGATGAGCTTTGTGGCGATGCTGATATCGTTGCGGACAATCTCGATGATGTCCATGAGCCCGTAGTCTTCCTGGGAAGAAAGCTCAATGATTTGTGCCGCCACCGTTGGCAGCGTGGGAAGGGTTTTACAGGCGGCGAGGGCGCTCTGGAGTTCGCTATTCATGTCTGGTCTTATTCTTTAAATTCCCGATGATTCAAAACAGGCCTGAGTTACGGGGGCGTAGCCTACCCTGTTTTGGGCAAAAGTGTCCGGGAAATTACAAAGAATAAAACGGGCGCGCGCGTGGGTGCGAATGCAGGTGCGCCTGTGGGTGTTTCCGAAGCGCCAGACGAAAGTCGCGTTGCCTCAGGGGGCAGGCGGTAATGCGGCGATCCCTTTGCGAACCGCCGCACGGACCTCCTCATGATCTATGCGGTTAGCGTCTTCAACAACAATGCTCATGTCGACCCGCCAGAGAACTTCCGATGAGCTTGCGTCGAGAAACATGAGCTTCATTTCTCCGGTCTTCACCGGGCCGCTCAGGGCATAGGCATTGTCTTCCAGGGCACCATCAACCTGCCGGTTTACAGAGCTCCCGTACAGCGTCGTGTTGGAGCCGCCGCGTAAAAGCTGGCCTTCGGCAAAGCCCGGTGCTGCCACGTACTCAATGAGAAACTCGGCCTGAGCCTTGTCCACACGGCGATAACCCAGCTCCTTCATGGCCTCTTCCACGCCGGCGCGGATCGAGGGGCTCTTCTGCGCGAGCATATCTTTGCTGTGGGGCGACGCAGAGGGTGGTGCACTGCGCCATGCGTAGTCGGTGTAGGCCGTTGCAGCAAACGTCGCGGTGTCCGAGGGCGTCACCTGCGTCCCGCTACAGGCACTCAACAGAAAGAGAGCGCCTATCGCTGCAACGTGGAAGCTCTTGATCGTAGGTAAGGAAAAACCCGGATTGACGTTCATGCAATCACAGCACTCCAAGACGGTTTGAAGATCCTAGCCCAGCTGAAGCCCCAATTACACCCAGCAAAGATAGGGGTTTTTAAGGCGTCGCACGGAGCGCAGGTTCCCGGGGCCTGACTAATTCAGCAGCCACTGGCCGTCTTCATCGGCAATTAACCAAAGCCGCGAATACCAGTGGAAGACGCCGCGCTCCCGGGAAGGCGCCGTGCAGTTGACCTTGTTACGACCAGCTTGCATCGCGGGCAGCGAGACAAGGAGCACATCGTCATTCCAACGCTGCTCCAGGGCACCCCCCGTGGAGGCATAGCATTGCAGTTGTCGATGGTCAAAAGCTGCATCTGCAAGCTGCAGCCGCCATTCCCGCGGCAGCGGGGCGCCCGGTGTAAAGAAAACCTGTGAGTCTGTGTCATTGATGACGGGGAGGGGCCGCGTAGCCAGGGCAGTTTTCAGTCGCGCGTCGCTATCGCCGCCCCGGTACAGGGGGAAGCGCGGTATGCGCGTTCGCGGTGTTGTTCCAGCGACGGGCCCCGATTGTTGAGCCAGCCCAAAAAGATCGCGCTCGGACAGCAACGCCTCCGTCGCGCGGCTGTATTCACCAAAGGGGTAGGCAAACACCTTGAGCACCGCGTCTGCCCGTATCTCGCCCAGCTCCTCGCGCAGCCGCGCCAGGCTGCCATCAATTTCGTTTGCCCGGGTTGCCCCCGGCGTATTGGCATCGCTTTTGGGATCCAGGCTCTCGAGGTGCCTATGGGATTGAGAGTGAGGACCGAAAGTAGCGAGTGTATCCCGGGCCATGGCCCGCAGTGTCGGCCAGTTAAGGAAGGCGGGACTGCTCTCGTCAACGACGTCCGTGGCCACAAACACACTAAACGGCATGTTGCGCTCGCGAAGCATGGGATAGGCAAGGTCACCGACGGAGCGATAGGCATCGTCAAAGGTCAGGGCCACGGCTCGTTCCGGGAGTACGCCGTTGCTATAAACGCCATCGAGGAGGTCCTGCAGGGGTATCACCTCATAGCCCTGTTCTTCGATGAGATCGAGATGTGCCGCAAAGCGGTTTGGGGACACGCGTGTGGAATGGGGTCCTTCGTCAGAAATACGGTGATAAAGGAGAATGACGCCGTGCTCCGCGGCGCCTGTGCTAACTCCGCCAAGGCTCAACGCTGCCAGACACGCTACCAGTAGCCGGCGCGCCATCAGCCCGCGGTGGCCTCGTCCAGGAGCGCCTGGTTCTGGCTCATCATCGACAGAAGCTCCTGAACATAGGGCGCGCCGCGCTGAGAGTAAGCTTCCAGCCCCGGGGCGAGGGCGGCGCCGGTGATGGGCTTGTCACTGCTCCGTCGCTGTAAACGCAGACGACGCATGGGCGCGTAGCGCTCGTGGGTATTGAGGTTGTTCATGTAGCGCCGAACGGACTCCGACACGCTGTCAAAGGCCGCCACTTCGTGGGTGCCGCTCGCCGTACGTCGCGCCGGGACAACGCCGCAACCGGGTTGGTAGCACCAGTGGCCAAAAAGATTGTTGACCTCCACGGCGAAGCGCGAACGCCCCCAGCCAGATTCCTTAGCCGCCTGTGCCAGCGCCAGATCCTCAGGAATCACGTCGACGCGACGCCAGAGCCTGTCGGCCACAGCGCCAGGTTCGTCCCGGTCCCACTCCACTTCGTATTCCTGCGCGAGGGCTTTAAGACTGCGGCGCTGAAACCAGCCCGGGCTGTCACCCGCCTCCAGCATAGCGCGAATTTCGCCAAGGTCGGCGCGCTGCTTCAGAATGCGCGTGTTTTGCTCCATCACGATCGGGGCGAGGTAATCGTAGAAGGTGGCCTTCATGCGCGACACATCGTCGATGGCCGCAAGGTCCGGGAGCTTGTCCCTATGTCCTCCGCAGGCGGTGAAGAGGATACAAAATGCAGCGAGGATCAGCGTTTTTTGAGGAAAGCAGCTTGAGGTCATAACCTCAGGGTAACGTGATTGCGGTAAGAGTCTCCAGGGTTCGACGATCAGGATAGCCGTCCGCAGGTAGCTTTTGCTCGAGCTGGAAGGCGCGCAGAGCCGCCCGCGTGCGCTTGCCCAGGACACCATCGGGTTCTCCTGCTTCGTGACCCAGGCTATTCAGTGCCCGCTGTGCATTCTCAACGTCCGCCCTGCGCAAAGGCGCCGACGCAGCGTCGCCCAGGGCGAGGGGAGGAGCGCCCGCCAGACGGTCAGCGAGGAGGCCCACGGAGAGGGCGTAGGACAGGGACTGATTCCATCTCATCACCACGCGAAAATTCTCATAAACCAGAAAAGCGGGACCGAGGTGGCCGGCAGGGAGGAGCAGCGCGGCCTCAAGATCCAGGGCGGGCACCGTCGCGCCGTCAAGCTGTCGAACGCCCAGAGGCGCCCAGGCGCGCAGGCTGCGCTCACCACTCAGGGAAGCAAGTTCGTAGGGAAAATTTTCTGGAAGAACTACCTGTCGACCCCAGCGGAGTTCGGGAGTCCAGCCAAGGCTGCGCAGGAAGTTGGCGCCGGAGGCCAGGGCATCACGCTCACTCTCCCAGAGATTGATACGTCCGTCGTCGTCGCCATCAACGGCGTAGCGCAGATAGGACGAGGGCATAAACTGCGTGTGGCCCAGCGCCCCGGCCCAGGAGCCGCGAAGCGTGTCCAGCGGCAGGGCCTCGCGCTCCATGAGCTCAAGGGCATTCACGAATTCCCCGGCAAAAAAATCGCTGCGCCGGGGGTCGCAGGCCAGCGTGGCCAGGGCATTCAGCGTGGGAATATTCCCCAGGTAGCTTCCAAAGTTTGTTTCAAGCCCCCAGAAAGCGATGAGGTAGCGGGGTGGTACGCCGTAGCGCTCCAATAAGGTCTGGAGAAAAGGCTGGTGTTTGGCAAGAAGTGCACGACCGCGCTCCACCCGGCTTTCCGTGACACGCGTGTCCACGTAGGCGCCAAAGGTTTGCACAAACTCCGGCTGCTTCCTGTCGAGTTCGATGACTCGCTCCAGAGGCGCAATTTCCGGGAGCACCGCCGCTACCAGCGATGTTTCAACACCGGCCTGCCGGGCGCGATCCCCAAGATCCGCGATGCAGCTGTCGAAGGCCTGTTGATCAACGGCTGCCGACGCGGTCGGGCACAGCGTCAGTAGAAGCAGGCTACAAAAGCCGATGCTTACCCGCATTACACTCATGGCCTTTATCAACCCGGTGCCAGCCGTTTTCTCGGGTGTTTCATCAGTCGTTTCCACGTGAATTCAGTCAGGCTAATTACGATACCATGCACATCCCGGCGCACATATAAAATGCTCCGGATTCTTTTTGTGTTGCGAACAGCGCGGCGACCTTTATGAACAACTTTGTTTTCTCCATGGTGGACGCTGCCAGCGAGGACTACGCCGCATCGGTGGAGTTTGCATTGGCGGCCTATGGATCCTCGCCCCTGCAGTCTATCCGCCAGGCCTTCCCGTCCTATGCCTGCATGTACCGCCATGCAAAGCTCGCGGCGGTTTGCGGTGTACGCGGGGCAAATAGAGGTCTGTTCCTTGAGCAATTTATGGAAGAGCGTGCCGATGACTATATCGCACGGCATGAGGGGTCTCCCGTAGCGCGGAGCGCCATCGCTGAGTTGGGGGCGTTTTACGCCCGATCTCCCGCGCTGGTTCCAATGTTCGCTACACAAATCGAAAAAATGCTTGGAGGCCAGGGCTACAGTCACGCACTGGTTTTGTCGCCCAGCGCTGCGGGCACCCTGGCAGATTGGTGCAAAGAGCGTGCAACCATGGCAGTTGCGTCTGATCATCGGCCAGGAGATCCGCAGGAGCCCAAGACCCTGAAGGTGTCGGTGATAGCGCTTGATGCATAAAGGCTATGGTGAACTCAGAGAGATTCATAAACACCCGGGACCGATAAATGACTAATCCGACGAGACGATCAATGCTCAAAGCCGGCATCGCGTCTGCAGTGGCATTGGCGACACTACCTGTAACGCTTCGCGGGACAAACGCTGCTGCCCTCAGCAAGCCGGTCGTTGCGGAAAGCTCCTTCGCACGCATCGTCGAGGTGGGTGACGGCGTCTTTGCCGTGGTCTCCACACCGCTGGACAGCGCAGGGAACTTTGCAACGCCACAAACCCTCTGCAACGGCGGGCTCGTCGTCGGGGATGAGCGTATTCTATCCGTCGACGGCTACTATCAGCCCGAGGGCGCGGCCTGGGTGAATGAGCAGGCAAAAAAGCTCTTCGGTCGGCCCGTGAGCGATGTGATTTGCACCCATCTCCATCTCGATCACACGGGCGGACTGGCAGGCTTTCAGGACGGTGCCACAGGTCCCGAGATCTATATGACGGCGCGCACCTGGGCCATGATGGTGGATCAGTACAGCAGCGGGACAGCTGTGGATGGCACATCCTTTCTGGCGCCCCCTGCACGCCTCGTGGGACCTACCCGGGTCATCGATGATGAATCGCAGTCACACACCCTGGATCTCGGTGGTCGCAGCGTCACTATTCTGCCCCTGGGGGGGCATACGCCGTCCGATCTTGCCATTCTTGTGGATGATC
The DNA here is from genome assembly GCF_000153125.2 of Congregibacter litoralis KT71. Taxonomy (NCBI): domain Bacteria; kingdom Pseudomonadati; phylum Pseudomonadota; class Gammaproteobacteria; order Cellvibrionales; family Halieaceae; genus Congregibacter; species Congregibacter litoralis. The sequence continues at coordinate 3,515,786 of NZ_CM002299.1, read as the reverse complement.
TGCCGATTACTTTTGGCGGTGACCTGGCCTGGTGGGGGCTGTTTCCCAATTACGTCGACGCGGTGCCCTCGAAGCTGGCGGGCTCCGTGGAGACTCTCATGTCCGGCGGATCCCGTCTCATGGTGACGGGCCACGGAGGTTTGGTTTCGACGGACGATATGGCGCCCTATGCGGAGCTAATCGCCAGCATTGATAGCGCCGCACTCCAGGCAAGGGAGCGGGGTTGGTCCCCCGAGAAAGCCGGGGAGGTCTACAAAATGCCCGCGTCGACAGCCGACTGGGGGTTTTTTAATCCCCGTTACCCCGAACGTGCGGTTGCCGCCTGGTATCGCGAATGGGGGATGGCTACTCCTTGAGTTTGCCGATTCCCAGGAGCTTCAAAATGTACTTTTCGTAGATCGGCTCTGAGTTTCCCGACTTCATTTTTGACATAAAGTATTTTTCGTAGGCGATCTTCGCCAGGTGCACCCATTTCCCTTTTTTGATCCAGGCAACGTTTCTAGGTGGCATTTGCGGAAGCGCCACAAAAGCCGCTCCGGTATCCCCCATGTCCGCAAGGCACAGGGCATTCCAGGTTGCCCGGGTCTCTGGTGGTTTGCCCGCAATGTCATTGGCAACGTTGTGCACAATCGCCGTCACCATGGATTCAATCATGTAACCGGTCTTGGGCGCGCCCGTAGGCACAGGTGTGACTTCGATGGGGGGAATTGCCACACATACACCGGCAGAATAAATATTCTGCCACTTGGGGTTGCGTTGAAACTCATCGATATTCACGAAGCCGCGGGGGTTGCACAGTCCCTCCACATTGGCGACACAATCTACCCCCTTAAAAGACGGCAGCATCATAGAAAACTTGTGCTCCAGCTCGTGCTGCTTTTTAAGCTCTCCATCCTCGTTGTATTCGTCAATATACATTTTGCCCGCTTCACATTTGGTGACCTTGGCGTTACAAATCCAGTTGATGTGATGCTGACGCAGTTCGGACTCGAGGACCGACTTGGAGTCACCCACGCCCCCCAGGCCCAGGTGACCGATGTAGGGCTCCGAAGTGACATAGGTCATGGGGACCTTGTCGCGCATCTTGCGTTTGCGTAGGTCGGCATCAATAACGAATGCGGTTTCGTAGGCCGGGCCAAAGCACGAGGCAAAGGGCATGGCGCCAACAATGACATGACCAGGGTCTTCCAGAACCTGCTGATAGTTTTCGTAGGCTTTTTCGGCGTGACTTACCGTGCATACGGATTGCGTATGGCCACCCTCGGGGCCTGCGCCCTCCACTTCCTCAAAGGCCAGACGCGGCCCGGTGGCAATCATGAGGTAGTCGTAATCAACGCGTTCCTCACCATCAAGCATGAGATAGTTTTCGTCAGGCTCAATGCGCTCGCAGCGCTTGGCAATGAAGTTGATATCTTTGCGTTCTAGATAGGGGCGGATATCGAAGGTGATGGTTTCCCGGTCGCGCCAGCCAACGCAGAGCCAGGGATTTGAGGGTACAAACTGAAAATAATCCCGCTCATTGATAACGGTGATGTCGTGACCTCTACCGAGCATGTCTTTGAATTCATAGGCAGCGGTCATGCCGCCGATACCCCCGCCAAGTACAACGATGTGAGCCATCACTAATCTCCTGTCTTATTTTGTCGACGACCTCAGGATAGGGGTCTGAGTGTTATCTACTGCTGTCTGCTTCGCCACGCCCGTGCCGAAAAGGCCGGACACGCCAGCTTTATTTATCGCTTATTAAGTTCGGCAGGATCATGACCCAGGTCAAAGGCAGGGCAGTTAAGGCGAATGGCAGTTTTATCAGCCAGGTGGCATCAGTAACTCATCACCAGGGGCGAGTCCGGCGGTAACAATGATGTGCTCATCATCTACCCGCTCCCCCAAACGCAGGAATCGCCGTGCAGGCCCCGCATCACTGTTCACCCAGGCGATGTTGAGCTGACCAACTTCAGCGATGCGATCCAGGGGTACCACCACCACGTGCTGTGGGCTTCCTGCTACGAGCATTCGCGCATACATACCAGGCAATAGCCCCGGTGCAGCGGGCAGAGTGGCCTTGATTTTGAACGCCCGGGAGCCCGGGTCAGCGGCGGGAACGAGTTCTTCGATACGTGCCGTAAGCCGACTGTTGAGCGCGGGTATTTCTACGGCCACCTCCTGTCCTTCTTTCAGGCTCAGGGCGAGGGACTCGCGTACCCAGGCTTCTATGCGCAGGGAAACAGGGTTGTATAGAGAGAGAATGCTCTGCCCCGGCGACACCGTATCACCGGGTTCCACAAATCGATCGACAATCCGTCCGGCAATGGGAGAGCGGATTTCAGCAAAGGACAGCGAGGTTTTTGCGATTTCGAGGCTTTGTTTTGCTGCGGCGAGCTCCGCAGTGAGAGCGGCGGCATTCGCGTTCGCGGCGTCAAGGTCAGCATCCGCGATGAGTTTGCGTTCATGGAGCTCTACCGCTCGATCCCGGTTTTGTCGCGCCTCGATAAGTCGTGCCTCTACGGACTTCATGGCCTCGCTTGTCTGAGCGACCTGTGCCTCAAGATCCTCGTTTTCCAGGGTAACGAGGAGCTGTCCTGCCTGTGCATAATCGCCCGCCCGCATGGTTATCTGTTCTACCCGGGCCAGCAGGCGCGAGGCGATAATCGTCGTTTCCCGAGCTTCTACAGATGCGGCGATACTCTCAACAGCCGGCACGTCCCTGAGCGCTACGGTGTAGCTATCCCCGTCATCAATGGGACTCTGTGCAAGCACTCCCGGCTCTGTGCGATCCCGGAAAATACCAGCCATCAGGCCAATGAGTAACAATAGCCCGGCCAATGCCCCCAGGGAAAACAGGATTGTGCGCTTAGCGTTCATGGAGAGTCCTCCCTAGGATCCGCTGTGACTGCGGTCTCTGTTCCTTCGAATACAAGCAGGTAAACCACCGGAACCACGATGAGCGTGAACAGCGTGGAAGCCACAATACCGAAGATGATCGCTAGAGCCAGACCATTGAAAACGGGGTCCAGGGTGATCACCAGGTTGCCCAGCATTGTTGTACCGGCAGTGAGTAATACCGGGCGCATGCGTACAGATCCCGCCTGTAACAGTGCTTCCCGAATAGGCATGCCCTCGTTGCGAGCCTGAGTGATGAACTCAACGAGTATCAGAGAGTTACGAACAACAATGCCCGCCAGAGCGATCATGCCGATCATGGCGGTGGCGGTGAACAGCACCGGCTCCGGCGCTCCGGCTATGACGCGTTCGCCCAGGTGATTCATTAGCCAGAAGCCGGGCATGATCCCAATGATGGTGAGGGGAATGGCGAGCATTATGATGAGGGACAGTGCGGTAGACGATGTCTGGATGCGTAGCACCACAAAAATAGCGAGGAGGGCAAATAGATAACCCAGTCCCATGTCCCGGAATACGTCCAGGGTGATCTGCAGCTCGCCCTCACCAGCCCAGACTACCGATGTCCCCTCGGGTAGTGCCCAGCCGTCACCTCCGCCGTTGGTAAAAAATGTGCGACTCTGCCAGGGGCGCACCGCAGCACTCCGGGGCTCCTGATAATCCGCAACCAGATCTGCGATGACGGCTCCCGGCGTGCGACCGTTGAGTTCTGCGGTAACGTATACCACCGGGCGAAGATTCTTGCGAAAAATAGGCGTGTCGGCGTGTCCGCTAACAAATTCACCTAATTCCCCCATGGCTACCAGGGGTTGCGGTGCCAGATCGAGGCCCTGGGGTGACTGGGTTTTTACTACGCCGGCACGACCCCGAACCTGCAAGCGCTCCAGGTCCACCCGTGAGGCGCGCTGTTCCTGTGCGAGGCGTAATTCGATGGGAAGAGGTTTGAGTTCCTGGGGCTGTTGTAAATATCCCGCAACATAACCGTCGTTGGCCATGGTGAGCGTCTGGGCGATGTCGCTGGTGGATACACCGGACAATGCCGCTTTTTTCTGATCCGTAGTAAAACGGAGACGCGCCTGGGGACCTTCCAGGGACGCATCAATCTCCACGACATGGGCTTCACGGGACAGTCGCTCCATCAGTACCGTAGCGGCTTCCTGCTGGCTGGCATAGGGGGTCAGGGATTCACCGTAGATTTCGCCTACCAGCGTACTCAGCACCGGCGGTCCGGGGGGGACCTCTACGACTTTGATGTTGACACCTGCGGTCTGCAGCGGGCCCAGCAGCTCGCGAAGGCGCAGGACAACCGCGTGAGATTGGTGCTTGCGATCTAGTTTTTCTTTGAGGACCAGTCTCAACTCCGCCAGATGAGGGCCCCTGCGCTGATAGTAGCGGCGGACCATGCCGTTGAAGTCTATGGGAGAGGGTTCGCCGATGAATGCAGCCACCAAATCAACTTCGGGTAGACGCAGGACTTCATCGGCCACTCGCCGTGTATGAGCGGCCGTTCGCTCGAGGCTTGCGGACTCCGGCATGTCTATGAGGACCTGCACCTCATTTTTGCTGTCGAAGGGAAGGAGCTTCAGGGGCACCCATCTCAAGGCCGGCAGGAGAGCGGCAAAAACAAACAGAAAACCCACAACCCACAGCAGGCGATGGGCATGCGCACGGGTATCTAAAAAGGGGCTGACCAGGCGGGCGTAAGCTGTGACTTTATCAGGGGCACCGGAGGGTTCATTGACGGGCTCCTTAAGGAGCCAGCTGGCCAGCCATGGAGTCACCAGAAAGGCAACCAGTGTGGAGCTGATCACACTGACGGGCACGTTAAACGCCATAGGTGCCATGTAAGGCCCCATCATCCCGGTAATCGCTGCCAGGGGCAGAAAGGCGAGAACGATGGTCAGCGTCGACAGGATCAGGGGAGTGCGAATTTCATGCATGGCCGCCACCACGCGCTCTGTCAGAGACATCTGCTGACGTTTCATATAGCGCGCGATATTGTCTACCCCGGTTATCGGGTCGTCGACAAGCAGTCCCAGAGACAGAATCAGCGCGAACAGGGTGACGCGATTGATGGTGTAGCCCATCAGCATATCAAGGGCTAATGTGATGCCGTAGCAAACAGGTACCGCCAGGCCAACAATTAAAGCCGGCCGCCATCCCAGGAACAGGGCAATAAAGACCACAACGGTGACAATTGCAAAGCCAAGGGAGCTTGCCAGATTGTTCACCTTGGCGTCCGCGGTTTCCCCATAATCACGGAGAACTGCGACATCGACCTCCCGAGGTAAGAGGTCTTCACGAAGCTCCTCGATGAGATCGAGGGTGTCGTTTGCCAGGGTCACCGCGTTTGCGCCCCGTTGCTTGGCGACGGAGATGGCGACCATGGGGTATTGATTGTTATCACTGTCGAGGCCGGAGAAATCCAACCAGGTATAGCTGTCCGGTTCAGCCGGGCCATCGATGATGGTGGCTACATCCTGCAGATAGACAGGGGCGCCATCGATGACGTTCACAACCATTTGTGCCAGTTCCGAGGGCGCTCTCAGCACATCGCCGGCTTCCAGCGCAATCGCCGTGTTACCTATGGTCCAGGTGCCTGCTTGCTGCAGTACGTTGGAAATCTGCAGGGCAGACACGATATCGGCAGCTGTCGTATGGCGCGCTGCCAGGCTTTCGGGGTCCAGTAAAATTCGGAGGGTGCGGAGTCTCCCACCGATGACGTTGACTTCGCTGGTCTGGGGAATAGCCTGAATAGCGGTAGAGATTTCGTCTGCCATCCGCCGCAGTTCAAAATCGCTGTACAGCGCTTCGTCCTCGCTCCACAGTCCCAGCACCAGGATTGGGACATCGTCCACCTCCACAGGCTTGAGCAGCCACTCGGTAACAACGGCTGGTATCTGGTCCTGGTTTGCGTAGAGCTTGTTGTAGCTATTGAGGAGGGAGTCTTCACGATCCTCGCCGACAAAAAAGCGTAGAGTAACGGCAGTCTTCCCCGCATCCGTGCTGGAGTATAGATGTTCGACTCCCGGTATCTGCGCCAGCAGCTTCTCAAGGGGAATGGTGACTTGACGCTCGGTCTGTCGTGCCGAGAGCCCCGGCGCAGACACGAGCACATCTATCATGGGGACCACAATCTGCGGTTCTTCTTCCCGGGGGGTGAACGTCAGCGCCATGACCCCCGCGAACAGGCCGAGCAAAAACAGGGCTGCCGGAAGAGAGCCACGAAGCGTTGTGGCCATGATGCGATCAAACACGAATACTGTTGCTCCTTGTCATAGGGGGGAACGCGACCGAAGCTCAGGTAAGTATCATATTTTCGCCTGAAACAGTCTTGATGCAGGTCAACGGTAGCCGGTCTTTAGCCTCCAACGCCATTAATCTCATTGTATTACCATTCCTCATGGAAACGTCCTATCGCAGATACCAGGGAAGCTGAATGAACTTTGACGTACCTACCGATGTTGCTGAATTTCTGACGGAAGTCGACCAATTCATCGAGGACAAGATCAGGCCGCTGGAAAACAGCGACGACAATATGCGTTTTTTTGATCACCGGCGCGAAGACGCCAGGACCGACTGGGAGCGCGATGGCCTGCCCAATGAGGAGTGGGAAGCGCTGCTTCGCAAGGCAAAAGATCTGGCCATAGAGGCCGGGATCTTCAACTACCCGTTCCCAAAAGAGTTCGGCGGGCGCGAGGGTGGCAATCTGGGTATGGCGCTGATTCGCGAGCATTTAGCCGCCAAGGGTCTGGGTCTGCACAATGACCTTCAGAACGAGCATTCCATCGTCGGTAATAACATCGCGCTTCTGCTGATGCTCCACTACGGCACAGACGCGCAAAAAGCCCAGTGGCTTGAGGGCATGGCGTCCGCCCGCCAGGGATTTGCCTTCGGTATTACCGAGCCGGAGCACGGATCCGACGCGACGCACATGGAGACCGCCGCGGTGCGTGACGGCGATCACTGGGTGATCAATGGTGAGAAGACCTGGAACACCGGGGTGCATATTGCGGATGCGGACATGGTCATGGCGCGGACCTCCGGGCAGCCGGGGGAGGCGGCGGGAATCACCGCGTTTCTCGTGCCCATGGAGACACCGGGTGTGAAGATCGAGGAATATCTCTGGACCTTTAACATGCCATCGGATCACGCCCGGGTGTCTTTCGCCGATGTCCGCGTGCCTCACAGCGCAATCTTTGGCGGCGAGGGAAAAGGGCTCATGGTGATCCAGCACTTTTTTAACGAAAACCGCATCCGCCAGGCGGCATCGAGCCTGGGGGCGGCGCAGTACTGCGTTAACGAAGCGGTGGCCCATGCCCGGGAGCGAAAACCCTTCGGCAAAGCGCTGGCGAGCAATCAGGCTATTCAGTTTCCCCTGGTGGAGCTCAATGCCCGCTGCGAGATGCTCCGCGCCCTTATCCACAAAACCGCCTGGCTCATGGATCGCGATGGCGCATTCTCGGTCTCGGACAAGGTGTCCATGTGCAACTACCAGGCGAACCGACTCTGTTGTGAAGCAGCGGATTTTGCCATGCAGGTTCACGGCGGCATGGGTTACTCCCGCTATAAGCCTTTTGAACATATCTACCGGCATCACCGGCGATATCGCATCACCGAGGGCGCCGACGAGATACAGATCCGGCGCGCCGCGGGTTATCTCTTTGGTTTTATGAATCAGAAAAAACCCAAGGGCGTTGAGTAACCGTCATGGCGCAGGAGTTTGAAACCGCGTTAGAGTCTGTGTTGAAGCGGCAGCTCCCGGGTTGCCGGGCGCTTCTTGCCTGGGAGCAGCTTACCGCCGGCGCGAGTCAGGAAACCTATCGCCTTGAGATTGAGGAGGCATCGGGAACGCGACGCTACGCCCTGCGCCGTTCGCCCGCCCAGCTAGACCCTCAATCGGCAGTCGGCACAATCTCCCTGGAGACCGAGGCGCAGCTGTTGCAGTTGGCCGGGGCTGCGGGTATTCCCGGTCCGACGGTGCATTACGTTCTCCGGGAGGACGATGGCCTCGGCAGCGGTTTTGTCATGGATTGGCTGAACGGTGAGACCCTGGGTCAACGCATTGTCCGGTCGGAAGCACTTGCGGATGCCCGCGCCAAACTTGCCCGGGAATGTGGTCAGATACTCGGCCGCATCCACAGCCTGGATTGGGCATCGAGCCCCCTGGCGGAAGCGTTGCCGCGGATCAGCCCTGAGCATCTGGTGCGGGATACCTGGGCCACCTATCGCGATTTGCAGGTGCCCGTACCGATGATCGATTACTGCTATCGCTGGCTGCTGGATAATGCGCCCGGGACCTGGCGTACAACCCTGGTTCATGGTGATTTCCGCAACGGCAATCTGATGGTGACCCCCGAGGGCATCAACGGCGTACTGGATTGGGAATTGGCACACATCGGTGATCCCCTTCGTGACCTGGGATGGCTCTGCGTGAATTCCTGGCGCTTTGGTAACGATGCCCTGGCCGTGGGTGGTTTCGGTACCATCGATGAGCTGAGAGAGGGGTATCGCGAGACCTCCGGCATCGAGGTGTCCCGCGATGAAATCAAGTACTGGCAGGTCTTTGGCTCCTTCTGGTGGGCCATGGCGACATTGCAAATGGCCGACGCCTGGCGACGGGGAGAAACCCCCAGTCTCGAGCGTCCCGTGATTGGCAGGCGCTCCTCCGAGGCGCAGATGGATTGCGTCAACCTGCTGATCCCCGGTGAATTTGATCTGCCGGACGAAGGGGCAGTTATTGCAGATGGCACACAGCTACCCATGCCCGGAGAATTGCTGTCGGGAGTGGCGGCATTCTTAAAGGACGAGCTTGCCTCCGAGCTCCAGGGTAGGCAGGCATTCCTTGCCAAAGTGGCGGCAAACTCCCTGGGCATTGCGCAGCGGGAATTTCAGTTCGGTGGTGATTTGGCAAAAAAGGAGCAGGAACGTCTGGAGCAGCTTCTCGGGCAGCGGGGCAGCCTCGAGGTATTGCGCTGGGAGCTGGTTCATCGCTTGCGTACTGACATGGCTCTCGATACGCCGGGCCTTGCCGGGCATCTGCGTCAGACCGTCGCGGGCCAGCTGGCAATTGATCAGCCGCGCTACCCCGCTTTACACTAAGCTCTCCGCATTCCTTTTTAAATTTATAATCCCGGCCGTCCCTGAAGGCGCTGCGACCATGCGCGACAGGTGACGGTAGGTAATAACAGGCCACAACAGGCGACTACAGGCGACTACAGGCGACAGCAGGTGAACCGCGATCAATAAACCAAACGGAGATGGCCTTGAGCGCATCCTGAAAGCCACCGAGTGTTCCTATCACGGATTTCGCAGCGCTTTTATTCACGAGTCCGCCTTTCGTCAGGAGCTCTTTCTGGGCATCGTATTGCTGCCTGTCGCCTTTTACCTGTCCACGTCGAGCAACCATCTGCTGCTGATGATTATCAGTCTGCTTTTATTGTTGCTCACGGAACTGCTCAATTCCGCCATTGAAGCGGTCGCCGACGCGGTCACGCTGGAGGATAATCCGCTTATCGGCAGGGCCAAGGATATGGGCTCCGCCGCGGTGTTCGTAGCCCTGAGCCTCCTTGCTCTGGTCTATGGCGAGGCCGTGTTCCGCCGGTTCTTTGCCTGATTATTCGCCGGCAAGCCTTTCAAACGCTCAGGAGATACTCCAGGCCGCCCGTCACCGCCGCCACCTGTGCGGCGATGCAGTCATTGTCTGTGACCAGAGGACTATCGGGATAAACCTCCGTGGTTGTGACAAAGGGCGCGTCCGTCACCCCCATACACAGTCCCAGCCCTTTACCGTCGTAACAGATAACCCCCTCCTGCTGCAGCGTCTCGCCGATGATTCTTCCATCGATGGAGGGCGCGATATGCGTCACCCGGGCGACGGACTCGATGATGGCACGCTGAAACTCGGGGGAGGGGCGCGAGCTGTCCGCCACGCCGTAAAAGCCGTCGGGAATGTCCCAGTGATCCTGAGGCTTCGCGTCCCGCGCCGCGAGGGCAGGTCTGAACTCGCTGTTATCCGTGTCGGTGGTTTCGTGCAAATCAAAGTGCCCCAAAAAGTCCCATCCCCGGCGTGACAGCCAGTCCATGACCGCCGCGCTCTCCTCTGCAGGGCTGTTGGCGACAAAGGAGCGGTTGGGGTCAATGGCCAGGGGGTTCCAGCGGTTGATGGTTTCGAAGGCCCAGGGGCTGACACAGGGCATGACCAGAAAATTGAAAGCCCCCTGGTAAGCCTCGCAGGCCGTTTCCAGAAAACTCAAAGCTCCCATAACGCCGCTGGTTTCGTAACCGTGAACGCCACCGGTCACCAGTATGTTCGGCAGTTCAGGGTTCCAGTTTTTGGAACTCAGGGCGTGGAGGGCGTACTCATCGCTGTCGTAGGACAAGCTGCCGTACTGCGCGACATCGTAGTGTTCCATGAGGGCCTGTACGCGAAGTTCCACAAGTTCACTGTACGAGCGTTGCTTTTCCTGTACGGCACGCCAGGCAGCTTTTTCGGCAATGCCCCAGGGCACTCTGGAATCGCCAATGGCGTAGGAATCGGAGTCACTCATCAATCGGTCTCAGCTGTGATTATGGGCGCACCATACCGCATGCGAGAGCGATGTCCAGATAATGGCAACCCTGAATGCTGCAAGTCCAAACTAACGTAAAACCCATGGACGGGCCCTAGATCGCTGACCCGAGATAGATCGCGGCGAGGGTAATGCAGGTGAGAACCCACACCGTGAGATCGCGCCGTTCCAGCAGCACGTGAGTTGTGAGAATGGCACCGATGGGCGTGGCCAGGGCATAAACGGATATCAGGGTGAGAAGAACATCAGCGAGAAAGTCCAGAGGGTGAATGCTGATGCCCTGGCTGCTGATATCCACTGCTTCCACCAGGTCCATGCCGGTAAAAATGATGGTGAACCACAATCCGATCTGCAGGTAGAGCCAGGCTTCTGCCCGGGCCCGCTTTCGAAAGGGCGCTGTGAGGAGGCCCAATACCGGTTTAAAGAATAGCGTCAGGGGGCCCCCGGGATCATTGACGTAGTAGTACAGACGCAGGCGGTGGCTCCAGCGGTCAAAGTTTTTCAGTACGGGAATGGTGGCCAGGGCATCCCAGCGGGCACCGAGGAGGGTGATAGCACTCAGAGCAACGATGGCGATGATCGGTTCGTAATTGCCGGTGTTCGTCGATACGCTGCCCACGGCGATGCCTGCAAGGGCAAGGACCAACACGTCACCGAAGAGTCGGGCATGCCCCTGGCGCTTGGCGATCCACGCCGGATGTTTGGGCAGCGCCGCACCGCGACTCGGTGGCATGAACGCGAGGGCTCTCGGTGGTTGTCCCCGGCGTTCCCGCTCGGCCTGATCATCATTGTAAGACTCAAGGAGGGTCCGCATGAGAAACGCATCCACAAGCCACCACAGCAGTGCCCCGCCGGCGGTGAAGGCCATGGTCAGAGCCGTTGCCGGTCTGTCCAGATAAAAGCGATGACCGCCGATGAGCCCCGTAGTCGCCCACAGAAACCAGGCGATGCCCGCGCGCTTTTTGGGATAGCGGTAGAGGTCTTCGAGTACCGCCCGGGAGAAGTCGGCATCCCGGTGGGAGGCTTTGGTCTCCACGGGGCCTTACACGGCGGCTCTGTTAAGCCAGAAGCGCCATGACCATCATGGCCAGTCCCGCAACGCCCACGCCCCAAACCAGACTGCGCAGATAGGGAATGCCCACGAGATAGATGGGCAGGTAGGCCACCCGAGCCCAGAAAAACACCGTGGCACCGAGGGTGGCCGCCTCGGCCATGCCCGCTGCCTGGGCAGTAAGGGCGAGAGGTACAAACAGAATCAGGGCTTCGATGCTGTTGTTGGCAGCGCGCTCAGCGCGTCCTCCGAGGGGCGTGGCGTCGGGAAGATTATCGCGATTGCTCAGCCCCGCCTTCAGGCCCTCGGGCGTCCATTCGCGGTTGCGTAGAAACGCTCCCAGCATAATCGCCAGAAAAGTCAGCAGGGTCGTGTAAACAACAATACTCAATAAAGGGGTCATGGCGTTTCTCCAGAGTGGTTATGCCACGCTACAAAGGCGGCGCGGCGTCAAAAGTGTGTTTTAAGCAGATTCAAAAGCAGGTTGAACGCACAGCGAAACGCCGACCCCTCCCTGCCAGAGTACTACCAGGGTAATTCCTCGCCCGTGTAGGTCAGGAGTCGGCCGCTGTCGTCGGGGGTGAGCTGTTCAATCACGGCCATCATCCCGGCGATGGATGTGTCCGTCTGAATGTCAGCGCCGTGGCCACCCATGTCTGTGACCACCCAGCCCGGGTGCATGGCGATGGCGATGATCGCCTTCTCCTTAAGATCGATGCTGGCATTCTTCATGATCGCGTGGAGGCCGGCCTTGGAACTGCGGTAGCTGTACAGCCCGCCGCTGTTATTACCGCCGATGCTGCCCAGGGTGCTCCCCATGCCGACAATCACTTTTTTCTCGCTGGCTGCCACATGATCGGCGAAGGCCTGAATCAACATCGCCGGCGCGACGACATTGATATTCATCACATGCTGGAATTCCTCGGCTTTCAGAGTTCCCAGTCCCGTTCGTTCTGCCATGACGCCGGCATTGAGAATCAGGACGTCGATGGCGGTGCCCCGCAAGGTGTCAGCCAGTTCCGCGATGGCGTCCGTATCGCCGACATCCAGTTTATAAAGCGTTACGCAGGGTTCTGCGGCGGCGAGGGCTTTCGCTTCCACAGCATTGTCAGGGTCCCGGCAGGTGCCCAGGACCGTCCATCCCGCGGCGGCGTACTGGCGGATAAATTCCAGACCCAGACCGCGATTAACCCCTGTTATCAGAACTGTCGCCATAAGAAGGTTCTCCGCAAATAGTGCTGACGCACCCTCCAGTACTTGAGGGGCCAGGTCAAGGGCAGCCACTGAACACGCTTCATTGCAGCACAATACCCAGGGCTAGCGGAAGAAGGATCAGGGATGCGAGATTGCCTATAAGCACAATCGCCGCGACGCGCTGGGGATCCCGGGCGTAGCGCTCTGCAAACAAAAAGTTCATGACCGCCGGGGGAAGGGCGCCAAAGACAATGAGCATTGCCGTGTCCCGTTCATTGAGTCCCAGCAATCGCGAGAAACCCCAAGCCAGGAGCATGCCAACGGCAGGCTTCAGAAAAGCGCCAACGAGGGGTGCGGTGAGGGCGTCAAAGCGGATTTCGCGCATGCGCACACCCAGGGCAAACAGCAGTAGCGGTACCGCCACGTTCCCCATGAGCTGCAGCGCCGCTACCAGGGGCGGCCAGACGGGAATACTCATGAGGGAGATGCCGAGTCCGGCAAATACGGCCAGGAGCGTGGGGTTGCGCCACAGGGTTTTGAGCTGTGCATCGCGATCGAGCATGTGCAGACCCACGGAGAAGTGCAGCACATTGGAGACGCTGTAGAGGATAACCGCCGCAGCCAATGCATCATCTCCCCAGGCCAGCACTGCCAGGGGAATACCGATGTTTGCGGAGTTGTTGAACATCATGGGCGGCACGAAGGTTCGCCACTCGATGCCCAGGACCTTGGCGAGGGGGCGGGCCATGAGCCCGCTACACAGAACGATGAGCGCCGCTCCGGCTGCCAGGCCGGCATAGCGCACCGGGTCAAAACTCTTGCTCATCATCGCGCCGAGAATCAGGGCAGGGACAAACACATCCATATTGAGGCGATTGGCCACGGACATTTCGGGATTGTGTTTGCGGCCGTAGAAGAAGCCGGCGATGACGATGGCAACAATGGGAAACAGAATGCCCGCGATGCGGGCAAAGGTTCCCAGATCAAGGAAGGAAGCGCCGGTGACGTTCATGGTGCGCTAAGCGCAACGTGGAGCAGTGGATAACTGAGCTACAGCATACCGCTCAGTCGCTGGCGGATCATGGCCTCGGCGTCCGCCATGATTCTGCTGATGAGCTCATCGCAGCTCGGGATGTCGTTGATCAGGCCCGCGACCATGCCGCAGGACCAGGCACCGCATTCCACGTCGCCCTCCATCATCACACGGGGGTAGACCCCTGCCACCTCTTCGGCGATATCACCAAACTCCAGATCCTTGCCTTTGGCTTTTTCTGTGGCGAGGATTTTCTCGACGGCGGGGTTGTTGAGCACCCGCTCGGTGTTGCGCAGGGGTCGCATCACCAGTCGCGTGTCCAGCTCTGTGGCCTGGAGGATTGCCTGCTTCACATTTTCGTGGACGGGAGCCTCCTTCGTGGCCAGGAAGCGCGTGCCCATGTTCATGCCCTCGGCGCCCATGGCCAGGGAGGCCACGAGGGAGCGAGCGTCCGCCATGCCCCCGGACGACACAAAAGGAATCTCAAGCTCATCGGCGGCCCGGGGCAGGAGAATCATATTGGGAATGTCGTCTTCGCCGGGGTGGCCGCCGCACTCGAAGCCATCCACGGATACCGCGTCACAACCGATTTTCTGGGCCTTGAGGGCGTGGCGTACCGCGGTGCATTTGTGAATTACCTTGACGCCGGCTTCCTTGAGCGCCGGCAGATACTCGGAGGGATTGTTGCCTGCGGTCTCTACCACCTTGACGCCACCGTCGATGATGACCTTGATGATGCCCGGATAGTCCGGAGCGTTGACCACGGGTAAAAACGTCACGTTTACGCCGAAGGGTTTGTCCGTCATCTCCTTGCAGCGGGCGATTTCATTGGCCAGATCCTCCGGCGTTTTCTGGGTGAGTCCCGTAATAATGCCCAGGCCGCCGGCGTTGGATACGGCAGCGGCGAGCTCCGCAAAACCGACATAGTGCATGCCGCCCTGGATAATCGGATGCTCAATGCCAAACATTTCCGTGATGCGCGTTTTCATGACCGGGTTCCCCTGAGAATATGACTGTGTTGTGACGCGAGAGGGCGCTATGCTGATTTATCCGGGTTGCTTATGCAATCTGCAATGAAGGGGTTTCTTACGATATGCACCGATCTCGGGTCATGGCGGCGTCTGTTGTAATGCTCACCTTGGGGTTCACGGGCTGCACGGGTGATTTACCACAGTCGGAGTTTCCTTGCCTGGTGGCTCAGGACCGCTACAACAGATTCAACGAGACCTATGTGTTTTCACCCATGGGCGATAAGGAGCGGGCGATGCGCTTTGCTCAGGAAGCGGAAGCTGCCTGCTTGCAAGATGAAAATTAGGCGAAAAAAAAACCCGCCTGGAGAAGTAGGCGGGGCTGCTTTAGCTGCTGTTAGGGGCCTTAGTCGCTACCGACGACCGTCACGCCAAAGATCGCCGTGGTGCCGCTGACCTCGTTGCCGACGATGAGAATGGGTTCGCCACTGGGGCTGTCATCGGCGGCGACAAACTTGATGGACTCGGGACCAAGATCACCCGCAGCGGAAAAGTCGCCCGCATCGACCAGATCGCCGATATCTACAGAGAAGTCCCGGGTGCTGATGTACTGCACGAACTCCGCGGACTGGGGGTTGCTGATGTCGTAGACCATGATGCCTCCGACGCGCTCGAGAGCGATGAAGGCATAGGTGTTGCCGCCGATGGTAGCAACTTCCACAGCCTCGGGCTCAGGCCCTTTGTCGTCGGAACGATCATCGCCCTCGTTGTCATCGTTGCTGGCATTAAAGCCCTCGCCGAGACGCTGGGCCGTGATCAGTTCAAAGTCACTGCCACTGTCAAAAACCAGGGCACCGGTGCTGCCCTCCCAGATGGAGAAGGAGCGGGCGCCGTAGCTGTAAAGTGCTTCATAGCTGCAGCTGGCATCGGGCTGCCCGGTGGTAGCCAGATCACTGCAGCCGGTCACGCCCTGATCAACGACAATCTTGATACGACCGAGGTTTTCGTTCTGGAGCAGGGTTTCCAGGTCGGGAGCGAAGCGGCTGAGGTTGCCCAGCTCAACGGTCGCGCCCACATCCAGAAGATCGCCCGCGCGAATCTCGTCGAGGTAGTGGAAGCAATCACCGTCGTCAAAATCAAAGCCGCCCTGGGCCGTGCAGTCGGCCTCGTCGCTGGCATCGGTCAGGTACTCCCGGGCATCGCCCTCGTTGGCCGTAACCAGATAGGTGCTGCCCGCATAGTCATAGCTGGTGATCGTGTCGGGCATGAACAGTCCGCGCAGGGGCCAGCTTTGGAGATTGGCACCACCGTCGCGGTTGCTCGCATCCAATTCGTTGCCGATGAGACCGTGATCCTTGTAACCCAGTCCCAGAACGGCGGAGATTTCTGCGCCGGCGATATCAACCACCGCCACGGCGTTGTTTTCCTGGAGAGCGACCCAGGCGGTGCTGCTGTCCGAAGACACGGTGAGGTATTCCGGCTCGAGGTCCTGAGCAACACTGGCTGCCTTGGCCGAGATTCGCACCCCGCTGCCCAGAGACTTGCTGCCGCCGCTGTTAAACGCCGTGAAATCCAGCATAGTCACATCCGCCTGGGTGACGGCAGACACGCCGCCTGAGACGTCAATGAGGCTGACGCTGCCTTCGGGGTCAACACTGTAATCGCCATTGGGCTCGCCTTCGTTGGCGACCAGTACGCTGTTGCCATCGGGTGTAAAGGTCACCATGTCGGGAAGCGCGCCGACCTCGACGGCAGAGAGGAATGTGCCGTCGGTCTGATAGAAAGCGATGTAACCGTTGTCTTGCTTGGTGTCTGCCTCGATGGCAACGGCCAGGGCGCCATCGGAGACGGCTACGCTGTTTGCAGCGCCGAGGGCAGAGGCATCGGCCAGGTCGGCAATCGCCCCCGCAACGTCTGCGGCCACGTCAAGGGAGCTGGCAAGAGTCGGGGTCGAAGGCGAACTGATGTCGATAACATCGATTTGTCCGGAGTTTGCATTGACCACGAAGGCCTGCTCGGTGGCGGGGTCGTAGTCAACGATCTCTGCGGCGGACTCATCGAACTCCGCTGTTTCATAACGGCCCAGAAAACTCAGGGCTATGGTGCTGGCACTGCTGCTTGAGCCGTCCGTGCCAGGCTCGCCTGCAGGGCCCGCGGGTCCGGCCGGGCCCTGGGCGCCATCGGCACCGTCGTCGCCCTCGCAACCCGCTAGACTCAGAGGTCCGATAAGGGCAAGACTGATTAGTAAACGTTTGTAGGACATGCGTTAACTCCCTTCCGATGGGGCCCGATGCGGGCGAAAGCAAAGATGACAAGCCTGTGGCAGCTGCATGACAGATTGATGAAGAAAATGCGGCGAAACGGTGACGTTTTTGTGACGCTTCGGTGATAACGTGATGTTTTTGTAGCCCGTAAACAGTGAGTGGATTTATGCGTTTTTCTGCAGTGTTCCGTTGGTGGGTCGCCCTCTGCACCGTTGTGGTGCTCACGGCCTGTGAGAGTGAGAAAAGTGTTGCCGTGGATCCTGAGCTTGCGCGTCTCGAGGCGCGTGCTGCGGCCGTCACTATCATCCGGGATGATTACGGTGTGCCCCACATTTACGCCAAGACCGATGCGGACGCGGTGTTCGGCCTGCTGTATGCCCAGGCGGAGGATGATTTTCCGAGAGTGGAGCGCAACTATTACTGGGCGATCGGCCGCCTGGCGGAAGCCGAGGGGGAGGCCGCGCTTTTCAGCGACCTCCGCGCCCGGCTGTATATGTCCACGGACGAAGCGAAAGCCGCCTACGCCAAGGCGCCGCCATGGCTTCAGGCCCTCTGTGACGCATTTGCCGATGGATTGAACTATTACCTGGCGACACATCCGGAGGTGACGCCCAAGGTCCTCACCCGCTTTGAGCCCTGGATGCCCATGTTCTTTTTCGAGGGCTCTATCGGCGGTGATATCGAGCAAATTCCGCTTGATGGTATCAAGGCTTTTTACGGCGAAGGGCGCTCCATCGCCCTAGCGCAATTGGAGCAGGCGCGGGAGCCGACGCTGGGCTACGAACAGCATCTGGGTTCCAACGGCTTTGCCATCGCCGGTGAGCACACGCGCTCCGGCAATGCCATGCTGCTGATCAATCCTCACACCTCGCTGTACTTTCGCGGTGAGGTCCACGTGGTGAGTGAGGAGGGCCTGAACGCCTACGGCGCCGTCACCTGGGGGCAGTTTTTTGTCTACCAGGGTTTTAACGAACACACGGGCTGGATGCATACCTCCACCGGTGTGGATTTTATGGACGAGTTCGTCGAAGAGATTGTCGAGGATGCTGATGGTGCTGACGGCGCCTTGATGTATCGCTATGGCGATGAATTGCGGCCCGTTGAGGTGTCAGAAGTCACCCTGCGCTACAAAACCGCCGATGGCATGGCGGAGCGAACCTTCCCCCGTTACCGCACGCACCACGGTCCCATTACCCATATGCTCGACGGTCAATGGGTTGCGACCCGGATCAACTGGGATCCCGTGACGGCACTGGAGCAGTCCTACGTGCGTAGCAAGAAATCCGGTCTTGAGGGTTTCAACGAGATGATGGATTTGCGCACGAATTCCTCCAACAACACCGTGTATGCCGATTCATCGGGCAACATCGCCTACTACCACGGCAACTTCATCCCCCGGCGCAATACGCAGTTTGATTTTTCCAGGCCGGTGGACGGTAGCAATCCCGCGACGGACTGGCAGGGCCTGCATACGGTGGATGAGATTGTCACCGTGATCAATCCCGAGAACGGCTGGCTGCAAAACTGTAACTCCACACCCTTTACCGCAGCGGGAGCGTTCAGTCCCAGGCGTGAGGATTATCCGGTGTACATGGCACCCGATAAAGAAAACTTTCGGGGCATCCATGCGCAGCAGGTATTAGAGGGTGTTTCTGATCTAACGCTGGAGGGGCTTCTTGATCTGGCCTACGACAATTACCTGCCGGGATTCGAGGTCCTGATCTCCGGACTGATTGAGGCTTATGACGCCGGGGGAGACCCCTATCCTGAGCTGGCAGCCCCCATTGCCGCTTTGCGGGATTGGGATAGGCGTACCCGCGAAGATTCCGTCGCCATGTCCCTGGCCCAGTTTTACGGTATGCAGTATCGGGAGGATGGCGCGAATCCCCGGGGGCTCCGGCGCATGGCGCTGATTAACTATTTCGGCCAAGAGTCGCCTCTCGATGAGCGGCTTCGCGTGTTTGCGTCGGCGGTAAAACGCCTGGAAAACGATTTCGGTCAGTGGAACACCCCCTGGGGGGAGATCAACCGCTTCCAGCGATTATCGGGGGATATCAATCTCAGTTTTGATGACGATAAGCCCAGCCTCCCCGTGGGTCTGGCGTCGGGAGACTGGGGCGCCCTCGCGTCTTACCGGGCCGTGGGGCGAAACACAAAACGTCTGTACGGGGTCTCCGGCAACAGCTTTGTCGCGGTAGTGGAATTCGGTGACCGGGTGCGCGCCAAAAGTATTCTCGCCGGCGGCCAGAGCGGCGATCCCGAGTCCCCGCATTTTTACGATCAGGCTCAGCCCTATATTGATCGGGAGTTTAAGGACGTGGCCTTTTATCGCGAGGATGTAGACGCCCGGGCGGTACGCCGCTATCACCCGGGTGAACGGCTGCAGGGCACAGACTGACGCGGTGTCTGTGTCTCTGAAGCTCACGATCGGGCTGCTTGTTCTGCTCCTTGTCGCCGTTGGAGCCCTGTGGACCCCCGATAAGAGTCGTTCGGTACTCGAGGCCCGATACCTGCAGGGCGGGGAGGACCTCCGGGAGGTGGATGGCGTGCGTCTCCACCTGCGGGTTTCCGGTCCCCCGGACGCGCCGGCGCTGTTCCTGCTTCACGGCTTCGGGGCAAGCCTCCATACCTGGGACGCCTGGGCCCGGGCATTGGAGGACCGGTACCGTGTGATTCGCATGGACCTGCCTGGAGCCGGACTGTCTCACCCGGACCCCTCGGGCGATTACTCCGATGAGCGAACCCTGGCGTTGATGGCGGCGATCATGGAGGACCTTGCGGTGGCCAGGGTCGTCTTGATCGGTAACTCCATCGGTGGGCGGCTTGCCTGGCGCTTTGCGGCGGCCTATCCCGGGCGGGTCTCCGGTCTCGTGCTTATCTCTCCCGATGGCTTCGCCAGCGAGGGCTTCGAATACGGTAAAGCCCCGGAGGTGTCTGCCATGACAGAGCTCATGCGCTATACGCTGCCGCGGTTTTTGCTGGAGATGAGCCTGCGGCCCGCCTACGGCAATCCCGAGATCCTTACGGATGCCGTGGTATCGCGCTACCACGATCTGATGCTGGCCCCGGGGTCCCGGGATGCGTTGATTAAGCGCATGGCGCAGACCGTGCTGGTGGACCCAAGGCCCCTGCTATCGCGCATCCCTGTGCCCGTGCTGTTGCTGTGGGGTGAGGAGGATGGCGCCATTCCCATCGAGAACGCAGCCGACTATCAGGCGAATCTCCCCGACAGCCGCCTGGTCACGCTGCCGGGGCTGGGACACGTACCTCAGGAAGAGGACCCTGTTCGTTCTCTGGCGCCTGTGAGCGCGTTTCTTGAGTCCCTGAACCTGACGTCCAGCCCGAGCAGCAGCCCCGGCATAAGCTGAGAAGAAAAGTGCCGCCGGGTTAAGCGGCGATGCCCGTGTGTCGAAGGAGGGCATCGACCTTGGGTTCGCGGCCGCGAAAGTCCACAAACAGGTTCATGGCGTCATCGGAACCGCCGCGCTCGAGAATGCTTGTGAGAAAGCGTTTTCCCGTGGCTTCGTTAAACACGCCTTCTTCCTCAAAGCGTGAGAAAGCATCTGCAGATAGCACCTCGGCCCACTTGTAGCTGTAATAGCCAGCGGCATAGCCGCCGCCAAACACGTGGGAGAAGGCATGGGGAAAGCGGTTCCAGGCCGGCGCGGGCACCACGGCCACCTGTTCTCGCACTTCATCGAGAATCTTGTAGATCGCATCGCCCGTCGCGGGATCGTACTCAAGGTGCATACGGAAATCGAAGAGGGCGAACTCCAGCTGTCGCACCATCATCATGCCCGACTGGAAGTTTTTGGCGGCGATCATGCGCTCGTAGAGATCCTCGGGAATGCGCTCTCCCGTCTCATGGTGTGCGGCAAACAGATCCAGGGCTTCCCGTTCCCAGCAGTAGTTCTCCATGAATTGGGAGGGCAGCTCCACCGCGTCCCAGGCGACGCCACTGATGCCGGCAATGCCCGGATAGTTAACGCGGGTGAGCATGTGGTGGAGTCCGTGACCGAATTCATGAAACAGGGTCTCCACTTCGCGGTGGTTGAGGAGAACATCGGCGTCCCCAACGGGCGGTGTGAAGTTGCAGGTCATATAGGCCACGGGGATCTGTTCGAAGGAGGCCGTCTGCATACGCGACTGGCAGTCCGCCATCCAGGCGCCGCCGCGCTTGTGCTGTCGGGCACAGAGGTCAAAGTAAAACTGCGCCCGCACGCTGCCATCGGGGTCGCGGATTTCATAGAAACTGACGTCGGGGTGGTAGGTCTCCACATCGTCGACCCGGTGGAAGCTGACGCTGAAGAGTTTTCCTACGACGTCGAACATACCCGCAATCACCCGGCTCACGGGGAAGTAGGGTTTGACCTCTTCTTCGCTGATGTTGTGGCGATGCTGGCGGAGCTTCTCGCTAAAGTAAGCGACGTCCCAGGGTTTAAGATCCCCATGATTATGCACTTCGGCCGCGTAGGCCTTGAGCTCCGCAAATTCCGCTTCGGCCTGGGCTTTGGAGCGCTGCGCCAGGTCATTCAGAAAACCCATGACCTCGTCGGTGCTGCGCGCCATCTTGGTGGCAAGGGAGCGCTCGGCGTAGTTGTTAAAACCCAAAAGCTGCGCCGCCTCGTGACGCAGCGCCAGAATCTCGCGCATGTTCTCGGTGTTGTCGAATTCCCCGGCCTGGGGACCCTCATCGCTGGCCCGGGTGGCAAAGGCGCGATACATCTCCTCCCGGAGCACGGCATCGTCGGCGTAGGTCATCACCGGCAGGTAGGAAGGGAAATCCAGGGTGAGAAGATAGCCCTCGAGGCCGCGGTCGGCGGCCATCTGCTTTGCGAGGTCCATGGCTGTCTGGGGTAGCCCCGCCAGTTCTTCGCTGTTCGTGATCGCCTTGCTCCAGGTGTTGCCCGCATCCAGAACCTTGTTGGAAAAGTCACTCGACAACGCCGAGAGTGATTGCTGTATTTCCTTGTAGCGCTGCTTCTTGTCTTCGGGGAGGTCCACACCCGAGAGCTTGAAGTCCCGCAGAACATTGCTCAGAAACTTTTTCTGATCGGCGTTGAGCACGTCGGCATGTTCTGCCACCACTTTGTAGGCCTCATACAGCGCTTCGTTCTGGCCCATTTCCGTGCTGAAATCCGAGAGCTTGGCCAGACAGGCGCTGTGAGCTTCCCGGAGCGCTTCGCTGTTCAGTACGCCGTTAAGATGAGACACCGGTGACCAGGCCCGGGACAGGCGGTTATCCAGAAGCTCCAGCGGCTCCACAAAATTTTCCCAGCTGGGTGTTTCGTCGGATTCCAGCCGCTGGATAATTTGCTCCCGGTTGAGGGCCAGAAGCTCATCGATGGCCGGTTCCACATGCTCGGGCAGGATGGATTGAAATTGCGGTAGAGGGCCATCGGCTAGAAGCGGGTTGGACATTGGGGTTTCCATGCTGGGGTCTGGGCGCGCAATTTTGCCATGAAGCGGCGGGCGGTGGGTATTTGCCTTAAACTTTGCCCGAACAAAGAAAAGAGATTACTCATGGCTTTTGATGCGCAACAGTCACAGCAGTATGAAGGTGGCAAAGGTGGCGAAGGTGGCGAGACAGCTGCTCTTGAACTTTTTGCCTTACCCACCGCAGCCCAGGGCTTGCCCAGGGTTTTTGGGAGCCCCCGTCGCTATGTGCAGGCCCCCGGGGTTATCGGGCAAACGGGAAGCTATCTGCGCAAGCTGGGTTTTGATTCCTGTGCGGTGTTGCTCTCCGCCCGCAGCCAGCAGGCAGAGGGCGCCGTTCTGCTGCAGAGCCTTGAGGATGCGGGTATTTCTGCGACGATTCTCACCTTTGGCGGCGAATGTTCCTTCGCCGAAATCAACGCCCACACGGACGCACTCCTTGCCTCGGACGCCGCTCCCGCAACGGTGATCGCTCTGGGTGGTGGCAAGGTGGTGGATGCGGGGAAGAGCATCGCGCACCGTCTGAGGGTTCCGTCGGTGGTGGTCCCTTCTCTCGCTTCGAATGATGCGCCCTGTTCCGCGGCCTCGGTCATCTATACGCCCGAGGGCGTTACGGAGGCCTTTGAGGTATTCACGGAAAACCCGGCGCTGGTTCTGATGGACACTGCGGTGGTTGCCGCCGCACCGGCCCGCTATCTCATTGCGGGTATGGGTGACGCCATGGCGACCTGGTACGAGGCACGGGCCTGCTCCAAAAACCCCGCTGCGGTGACGGCCTTTGGTGCAAGGCCGACCCTTGCGGGCGCCGCTATTGCGCAGCTCTGTGCCGAGACGGTGTACCGCGATGGTGAGGCGGCCCTGGCGGCCCTGGCCTCGGGGAGCATTGACGAGGCCCTGGAGCGGATCGTCGAGGCCAACACCCTGTTAAGTGGTATTGGATTTGAGTGCGGCGGTTTGGCGGCGAGCCATGGCTTTGCCCAGGCCTACACGGTATTGGACCACGTGCATAAGCAGTTTCTCCATGGCGAGATGGTGGCCATGGGTGTCCTCGCGCAGCTGGCGCTGGAGAATTGGCATGATGAGGCGCGACGCGCCACGGCCTTTTTTGTCAACGTGGGACTCCCGGTACACCTGGGTCAGCTTGCGCTCTCGGCTGACGATGCCGTAAGCATTGATGCGGTGGTCGAGGCCGCTCTGGCCTTCCCGTTTATGGCGAACATGCCTATGGAAGTAAGCGCCGAAAAGCTGCGGGCGGCCATTGTGGCGGCAGATCGCTTGGGGCGCGAGGTGACTGAGGAGTTGGGGGATGCAGCTTATGCGCAGATACATAGGAGCAGCTAGACCGGGTGTCGGCGGGGCCCTCTGCGCTGCGCTGACGATTTTACTCAGCGCATCCGCCCTTGCCGAGGATGCGTCTCAGTCTGAGGTCCATGGTAGTGTTCATGAATCTTCTTCTCATCACGGCGGACTTGGTTTTCCTCACCACACCCTTGGCGTGTTTTTTGGCGATACCACGGAAACACGCCGAAATCAGGGCTTTACCCTGGGTCTGGAGTACGAGTACCGCGTGAATGAGCAGTTTGGCGTGGGTGCTATCCTGGAGCATGTAGGCGGCGACTTCCATACCAACGTTGCCGTGGTACCCCTGGCGTACCATCGCGGTCCCTGGAAGCTGTACGCCGGGCCCGGCATCGAAGACTCCGAGGAAGAGGGCAGTGCTTTTTTACTCCGAGTGGGCCTTGAGTACGGTTTCCACGTGGGTAAATACGAGCTGTCGCCGCAGATTGACGTGGATTTTGTCGACAATGAGCATCTGTTTATTTTTGGTGTCACGGTGGCGAGACCCTTCTAGCTGCCCGTGAGTGAGCGAGGCCCGAATTTGCACGCCCCTGCAAACCTGCAGGGTGCCCTGGAGGGGGTGCTGCCCGGTGCGCGCTTGAGTGTCCAGTCCGTACTCTCAAATCACGCTCTGTCTCTGGCGTTGATCCGGGACATGGCACCGCAGCGACAGCTCGATGAGGCAACGGCGCGCCGGGTGATGGATAACCCCCTGTACTGGATTCTTTGCTGGGCCTCGGGGCGTGTGCTGGCGGCCCATGTGCTGGAGAACCCGGAACTAGTGCGGGGAAAACGCGTCCTGGACTTTGGCTGCGGCTCCGGCGTGGTGGCCATTGCGGCGGCGATGGCTGGCGCGGAGGAAGTTGTCGCCTGTGATATTGATCCCCTGGCCCTCACAGCGACGCGTCACAATGCAGCCCTCAATAATGTGGCCCTCAGCTTCAGCGACGACTTTGAGGCCGTGCAGGGTGAGGTCGATCTGATCCTGGTGGCCGACGTGCTCTATGACAAAGGTAACTTTCCGTGGCTGCGGCGATTTGTGGAGCGCGCCGATACCGTACTCATCGCCGATTCCCGGGTCCGCGACTTTGCGGTAAAGCCCTACAAAAAGATCTGCGAAGAAATCAGCTGTACCATCCCCGACATGGACGAGGCGGGAGAATTCAATCGCGTCTCGATTTACGCCGCGTCCTCGCGGTCTGTTTATTCGGCTACCGGGGCGTGATGGTGGTCAGGATCGCCGGAGTAAGGCCGTAACCGCCCCTTTTTTTAGGCAGCATTACAGTAAACGAATCCTGCGATAGTTCTCGAGTATCGGTATGATTTTGGGTCCTGTGTAGTGTAGCGGTGCAGTTTCCTCATGCGACTCTGGTTTATCCCCCTGATCTATTCTTTACTCAGCAGCCCCGTCTGGGCTTGGTCCGATCATGCAAGCCTCCTGTGGCCCCTGGTGCGCACTCAGCCGGAACTCCTGAGCCCCTCCCTGGAGGTGGAGTCTCTCGATGCGTTTTTGCAGGCCGAGGCGTCGGGACTGGCAGAGCTGTTGAATAGTCATGAGGCGATGTCCCGGGCGACTCTGTCTCACTACGCCTCGCGACCCGAGGGCTTGGCCTTCTCCGCCGACGCCGATGATTTACGCGACGCGTTTTTGCGTGCTATCCGGGTGAACCCCGAGCTTGCCTATCCCCTCTACCGGCAAAGTACCGTGGAGGACCCTGCCGTGCCGCCCCTCAAAGCACAGCGCTTTGATGATCTGAGTTTTCTCGATGGCGGGGTGTCTCACGATTCCATCGTCTACATCGCGCTTGAAAGCGGTGAGCATGTGGCGCCGGCGCATGTGCTGGCGAGCGGCAGCGATGAGCCGGACTTTGGTATGGACATCGGACTTTTTGCGGATAACGACACGGAATTTGGCGCCGGGTATGGGTTTGGCGATCAGCCCTTTGGCAATCCCAATCTGGAATACAGCTCCCAGGCCCCCTTTCACATGGGCTTTTATCATCTGGACTGGGTGACGCGAAAAGCCCAGCCCGATTTGCTGCGTACCTACCCCGAGTGGCGTGTGTCCTTGTTCCGTGCCCTGTCGCGTTTTGCTTTTGAGACGGGCCACGACTATTGGGGGTGGCGCTTTGCCGGTTGGGGGCTGCACTACATCGGCGACCTCACCCAGCCTTACCATGCCCACCCCCTGCCGGGCGTTGGCACCATGAAAGGTATCTGGACCGTGCTTCGCGGTAAAACCGTAGACGCCATTCAACTGGTATCCAACCGTCACGGCGTGCTGGAGTCCTATCAGTACCAGCGGGTCCAGAAGGCTCTCGAAGAGAAGTCCTGGGACAACATTATCCTCGCCGCCGTTGCCCGGGGCGAACCGGTGCCCGAGTTCAATGAGCGCACTGTCCGCGACGAGCTGACAAAAGAAAGCGTGGATGCCGGCAAAGATCTCGACCTGGCCCTCGTCGTGGATATGCCGCCGCGCTACGTGTCTGATCCGGCCTTTGAGTGGAATGGCTCGGGCGAGGAGGCCGCCATCGTGGTGACCGTTGCCAGCGATCGGGGTGAGATTGCCATCGAGACCCTGGACGCTGTGATCGCCGAGCAAATGCTGCGTTTCTCTCGCTTCGCTCAGGCGTGGATCAATGATGCAAAACAGGCGTGGTCGGCGGATAGTTAAGAGCGCTCCACCGGACCCGGGACCGTTGTCGGTTGCCCGGCCAGGTTTTCCGGTCTAGGCTTTGGATCCCTCAAAAATAATTCACAGGCAGAGGATGCCCCCGCATGACGGATTCCCGAGATTTTGACATTGTGGTCTTTGGCGCCACTGGTTTTACCGGCAGGCTGATTTGCGAATACCTGCACCAAAGCTATGGCGATGAGCCGGAGTTTCGCTGGGCCATGGCGGGTCGCAACAGCGCCAAGCTGGAGAAGGTGCGCGACGAACTGGGCATCGACGGCAGCGTTCCGCTCCTGGTCGCTGACAGCGACGATCAGGAGAGCCTCGATCGCCTGGCGGGCGCAACGCGGGTATTGCTCAGCGCCGCGGGTCCCTACGCGCAATACGGCAGCAATATGGTCGACGCCTGCGCCCGTCTGGGAACGGATTACGTGGACCTCAATGGCGAGCCCCTGTGGATGAAGGACATGATTGCGGCCCACGACGAAACGGCCCGCGACAGTGGTGCACGCATCGTCTTTTCCTGCGGTTTTGACTCCCTGCCTTCGGATCTTGGAGTCCACCTGTTGCAGCAGGTCGCCAATGCGAAGTTCGGGGCACCGCTTCCCCGGGTGAAGTGTCGCGTAAAGGCTATGCAAG
Organism: Congregibacter litoralis KT71; assembly: GCF_000153125.2. Taxonomy (NCBI): domain Bacteria; kingdom Pseudomonadati; phylum Pseudomonadota; class Gammaproteobacteria; order Cellvibrionales; family Halieaceae; genus Congregibacter; species Congregibacter litoralis. The sequence continues at coordinate 3,488,720 of NZ_CM002299.1, read as the reverse complement.
GCACGGCCTCCGGTGGCACCGTGGCGTCTTTCAAGGGCACCATGGCTTCGGTGAAAGCGGATCCCGCGCTGTTTGCTGATCTCGTGAACCCCTTCGTGCTCACGGACGGCTTTGTCGGTCCCGATCAGCCGCCGGGCAACGAAATGCTCTTTGAAGAGGAACTCAACAACTGGTCCGGCCCCTTCATCATGGCCTCCATCAATACCAAGAACGTCCATCGCTCCAACCAGTTACTGGGCCATGCCTATGGCGCTGATCTGGTATATAACGAAATGATTCTTCTGGGGGAGAGCAAGCCCGATGCCGCCGGCGGTGACATGGTGCTGGATATGACCCTCAAGCCGGGTGAGGGCCCGAGCAAGGAGGAGCGCGAGGCCGGGTTCTACGACATGCTTTACATCGGCAGTAACGACAACGGCGACAGCGTCACCGTGCAGGTCTACGGGGATCGCGACCCCGGTTATGGCTCCACTTCCAAGATGATTGCCGAGGCGGCTATTTGCCTTGCGCAAACGCCCAAGGGTCACGGGGGATGTTTCACCGCGGCGCCGGTGATGGGTGAACCGCTGCGCAAGCGCCTCCAGGAACACGCGGGCGTGTCCTTTACCGTTTTATAAAGAGCCTTCAGCGGTTTTGTAAGGAGCCCTCAGCGGTCTTATAAAGAACCGTCGGCGGTAATTTCCCGGGTATGAGGGAGCCGCGTATAGCGGCGACTCAGCCAGGCCTGCCAGTCCTCCTGTAGGGATGCTGTGCCGCCGGGATAGTCCTCCAGCGTGACTCTAAGGTCCCTCCGTGAGTCACAGCGGCCGGCGTAGGCCGTAAGGACCGTACCCTTGAGCGTCTCGGCGCCGGCGGGCGTCTCCAGCAGAAAGGCGATCAGGGCCCAGGCGCTGGCGTAGCGCCTTTCGGCATCCTCGCCCATCCATTCCTGTTGCGACAGCGTGGTCAGCGTGTCTACGCTCACGGCGCCCCGGCGCTGCAATAAGCGAAGGTGGTCCGCGTTGCTTGTGAATCGCGCATTGCTGCCCTTTACCTCCAGGGACTCATAGTGTTCCGCAAGTCCTTCGTTGAGCCACGGCGGCGTGGCGCCGAGATGACGCGCAGTGATGAGATGGGAGATTTCGTGAAAGGCATTGCCCAGAGCGCTTCCGCGATACGCAGGGGTGTAGAGAATCAGCGCCTCATTGCTGCGCATGCGGTAGAACCCCGTGGTGGTCCATGCTTCCCCGTTGGGTTTGCCATAGATCTCGCGGAACCGCCGGGCGTCCCCCACAAAGCGGATATTGATTTGGGACTGCCGCAAAGCGCCATCCCCCAGCCATTCCTGCCACTGGGCGTAGGTCCGGGTGGTGCCTACTGCGAGCTTCTCTTCCAGGGCCCGATTAAGCGTGACGCCCTCGGACTCCACACGCAGGGAAAACGCTTTTTCCGCTTCCGCGGCGTTGATGCCGGTGTCCGCACAGTCGCTTGCCGCGAGGAGAGGGGGCGCCGATGCCTGGGTTGAGGACAGAGGTGACCTTAGAGGTGACGCGGAGGGCGGAGATTTGTAGAAAAAGGCCACCGCCGCACCGGCGCAGAGTCCGATGGCGATGCCAAAGATCACCCCGGCAGTGACGGTCTTGCGGTGCTGCCGCGCCTGGTCTCTTAGCCCCCCCATGCCGTGCCGCCGTGATCCTAGCCGGGCATGACTTCGTTGTAATCCGCGGTGATGCGGTCAAGGCGTTCTTTCATCGCCGGCCAGAACTCCGGATGCGTGAAGAGATAGAAAGTGCCCGAGGCCATGCCATCCACGACGCGCTCGGCGAGAGCCTCGACGCTGATGCCCTCGTTGGCAATGATCTGGTCGATCATGTTCATGCCATCCTGCTCTCCGCTGGCCTGCGCCGCTTCCTCAGGATCGGGGTGGTTGCGACGGCTCTGGGCGATGCGGGTTTTTACCCAGGCGGGACAGAGGACCGAGAGCTCGATATTGGAGTTCGCCAGCTCATAGCGCATGGCTTCGGAATAGCCGACAACGGCAAACTTGGTGGCGCAGTAGGCGCCCATGCCGGGGTTTGCCGTATGTCCGGCGAGGGATGCCGTGTTGATGATGTAGCAGGACTCACCGCATGCGCGCATCGCCGGCAGAAAGAACTCTACCCCGTGGACCACGCCCATGAGATTGACGTCAACGACCCAGCGCCAGTCCTGCAGGGGCGTTTCACCGGCATTTGTGTGACCGCCGCCTACGCCGGCATTGTTAAACAGAAAATTCACTTTGCCATGGGTTGCCAGGGTGCGCTCGGCAACCTCGCGATAGGCGTCGGCGTCGCGCACATCCAGAACTTCCGTGTGCACGGTAATGCCCTCGGCGCGCAGCTCCTCCGCCGCTTTATCCAGCGTATTTTCTTCCACATCGGCTAACACCAGGGTCATGCCCTTGAGTCCCAGGGCGCGACCGACGCCAAGGCCGATGCCGGCGGCGCCGCCGGTAATAAATCCCACGGTGTTGTCAAAGTTATTCATGGCGGATCCTGTCGTTAAGAGGAATGATCGGGAAGCTGGGCACAATAAGGGAGAGCTCGGGTCGGGTCCAGCGGGTATACTGACAACCCCGTAGCACTGTTGGCGTCGCTTTCTGCCATTTCGCCGGTACGTGCCTCCTTTTTTCAGCGTTCTAGGAGTTTCCTATGTCGTTTTCCCATCGTCATCCCCTATACGCGGCTCTGCTTGCCGCCGGTTTCGCCCTGTCCCTGGGCGCCTGTCAATCCGATGAAGCTACCGTCGCAGGCAGTGATGCCACAGCTGATGCCGGCATAGCGACTGCGGCTGGAGATGCTGCTGATAATGCTGCTGCAAGTGCTGCGAATGCCGCTGAGATTGCTGCTGAGAACGCGGCAGCGGCTTCAACCGCCGCGGCGCAGGATAGCCTCACCGCGGTGCTGGCGGCTCAGCCGGCAGAAGCGCAGGCCCGTTACGACGCGCGCCATCCCGCAGAGACCCTGAACTTTTTTGGCATCGAACCGGGTATGACGGTGATCGAAGCCCTGCCCGGCGGTGGCTGGTACAGCAAAATTCTCGCGCCCTATCTGGGGGCTGAAGGCACGCTCATCGGCGTTGACTACGATCCGGCCCTGTTCCCCCTGTTTGGTTTTTTCTCCGAGGAGCAACTCAAGGCCAAGGAAACCTGGGTAGATGACTGGCTGGCGGAAGCCCGCGGCTGGTTCGACGCCCCCGTGGCGGATCTCGACGCATTCCAGTTTGGCAGCCTGCCTGAGCGGCTCGATGGGGAAGTGGATGCCGTGCTCTTTATTCGCGCCCTGCACAATCTTGCCCACTTCGAATCCGATGGCGAGTTTCTGACCACGTCTCTGGAAAACACCCGGGATGCGCTAAAGCCCGGCGGCATTGTGGGCGTCGTGCAGCACAGCGCGCCGGAAGATGCCCCCGATGCCTGGGCCGACGGTTCCGCGGGCTATTTGAAAAAGAGCTTTGTCATCAATCGTTTTGAGGCTGCCGGATTTGAGTTTCTGGGGGAGAGCGATATCAACGAAAACCCCCGGGATATGCCCAGCACCGACGATGTCGTCTGGCGTCTGCCCCCGACGCTCTCGGGGAGCAACGACGATCCTGAGCTCGCCGCAGCAATGACCGCCATCGGCGAGTCAAACCGCATGACGCTGCTGTTTAAGAAGCCTGAGTAACGCGGCCCATTGCACCAACAACCCCAAAGCTAGTTAAAACACAGGCCGTGCACCGCTCGGCCTTCGGTCAGCCGCGCTTTCGTCGCTATTTTCCCTCTACCTGCCTATCGACCCTGGGCAGTTGGATCATCCGGTTTCTCTTTGGTTGGACGGCCTGGGAGCTGACGGCGTCCGCCTTCTGGGTGGGCACGATTGCCGGACTCATGCTCGTGCCAACGTTTTTGCTGACGCCGGTTTTCGGGATTACCGCCGATCGCATCAATCCCCGCAATGGACTGCTGGTCACCATCAGCCTGGCGGGACTGCTGGCGGCTCTTGCGGCGATCACGGCGACCCTTGGGTTGCTGGAACTGCCGGCCCTGGCGGCGCTCGCCCTGGTGTTCGGCGCGGTAACCTCCGCCCACACGCCAATTCGCCTGGCGTTTCTGCCCCGTTTGGTGGAGCGCGAGGCCTTGCCCAGCGCAATCGGTTACTCGGCGATTATCTTTAACACTTCACGCATCATTGGTCCGGCCCTGGGAGCCTGGCTGCTCCTGGTCACCTCCGTGCCCGCGGCCTTTGCCACCGCAGCCTTGATCTGCATCGGTGCTGTGTTACTGCTGACCAGAGTGACCGGCACCGAGCGCGAAGCGAGCAGCGAAGCAAAACCCCCATTTATCGCACAGCTGCGCGCGGGTCTTGGGTATCTGCGTCGCGACACGATGCTCAAACAGGTGTTCTTGCTCACGCTTGCCAGCGGCATGCTGGGGCGCACGGTGATCGAACTGTTGCCGGCGGTCTCGGGAAAACTCCTCGCCGGCGACTCAGCGACCCTGGCCACCCTCACGGCGGCGGCGGGCACCGGTTCTATTCTGGGCGGCTTGCTGGTATCGAGGCAGAGCGGGCATCTGCGACGGCTCTTTCATATTGTTCTGCTGGGGCTTTCTCTCTCCGCCATGACGGCCTTCAGTGCCGGGCTTTGGCGGGAGCTATGGGTTACGACGCTTGCTATCGGCCTGATCGCCGGCTGCACAACGACCATCGGCACGGGTTGTCAGGCGCTCACGCAGCTCACCGTGGATGAGGACTATCGCGGGCGGGTGATGAGTCTCTGGGCGGTGGTCGCCATGGGAACGCCGGCGATAGGCGCGGTGCTGGTGGGCAGTGTGGCGGATGTGGCAGGGTTCCCCTTAGCTTTTGCCGGCACCGCGTTGTTTGCATTGGTGGTCGTGCTCAAGCTGCGCAGCAGAGCGCCGGATCACTCCACCGATTCGTAGGGTGTGATGCGGCCGTTGGCGATGCCCTTTCGAAAGCGAGCGACCTCGGCTTTTACCTCGGGGGCAAACAGATACAGGCCAATGATGTTGGGTACTGCGATGAGGAACACCATGGCGTCGGAGAACGCCAGCACCGACTCCAGCTGAATCATGCAGCCCAGGGCGAGGAATCCGCAAAACACGAACTTGAAGATGTTCTGCACCAGGGCGCCTTCACCGAGAAGATAGGTGCAGGCTTTCAGGCCGTAGTAACTCCAGGACACCGCGGTAGAAAAGGCAAACAACAGGGCCGCGACGGCGAGAGGGTAGGGCGCCCAGCTCACGTGATGGGCGAAGGCCGCGGAGGTCAGGGCGATGCCTTCCAGGCCACTGTCCATCAAACCATTGGGGAAGGCGGTCACGACAATCACCAGCGAGCTCAGGGTGCAGATCACCACGGTGTCGATAAAAGGCTCCAGCAAGGAGACCAGGCCCTCGGAGGCGGGCTCATCGGTTTGCACCGCCGAGTGGGCAATGGAGGCGGAGCCGATACCCGCTTCGTTGGAAAACAGCGCCCGCTGAAAACCTACGATCATGGCGCCGATCATGCCGCCCGTGGCGCTCTCCCAGGTAAAGGCCGTGGTGACGATCAAGCTCAGGGCCTGGGGGATTTCGGCGTAGCTCAGCAGAATGATGACCAGGGCTGAGACCACATAAAGCAGCGCCATGGCGGGAACCACCTTGGCGGCAAAGCCGGCAATGGTGCGAATGCCGCCGATGATCACCAGGCCCACGAGCACGGCAATGGCGATGCCAAATAACCAGCCTTTGTCGGCGAAATAGCTCTGCTCGCCGCCGCTGATATTCACAAACTGCACGTAGGCCTGATTCGACTGAAACATATTGCCAATGCCCAGACAGCCGATCATCAGGCTCGCAGCATAAAAAGCGCCCAGGGCCCTCCCCAGTTTTGGCCAGGCACGGACGCTCAGCCAATGCTCCAGGTAATACATGGGGCCTCCGGAGACGGAGCCATCGGCGTTGTGTCGCCGGTATTTCACGCCGAGGGTGCATTCCACCAGTTTGGTGCTCATGGACAACAGACCCGCGACCACCAGCCAGAGCGCCGCGCCGGGGCCGCCAATGGTAATGGCCACGGCGACGCCGCCGATATTGCCGATGCCCACGGTGCCGGAGACGGCGGTGGCCACCGCCCGGAAGTGGGATATCTCTCCCGGGGCATCGGGGTCGTGATAGTCCCCGCGGATGATGCGCAGGGCGAGGGGGAAGGCGCGAATATTGAGAAAGCCCAGGTAAACGGTAAAGAAGCTCGCAGCGACAGCGAGCCACAGCACTATCCAGGGAACGGGGATGCCGGCGATGGGGATTTCGTAAAAAATGAATGACGCCAGGCCGTCAGCAAAGGGTTTTATGAGGGCTTCTACGGTGGCATCGATGGACTGACTCATCAAAGTTTCTCGGTCGAAGGAGTCACGACCATACCGGCTGTGGCGAGCAACACAAGTTTTGGGCGCGAGCCGGCCTCAAAGGGGGCTTACCCGGACTGGTTTTTTTTTGGAGCCTTAGCTGCACTGGTCTTTAGTGGGGCGAAGCGAGGACAATAGCGGGGTCGACAGCAACGGGAAGGTGAGAAGACAGCAAATGGCCAGCTACTCGGTGATCAATCCCTGGAATGACGAATGTCTCGGGGAGTACGTTTATGCGGACGCAGGGGCGGTTAGCGCAAGCCTTGATGCTCTTCGCCGCGGTGAGTTGATTCAGCGCAGTCTCGCAGCCCATGAACGTGCGGATATCCTCAGGCGCCTGGCGGAATTGCTCAAAACCCATAGAGAAGAGCTCGCCATGCTCATCACGGCGGAGATCGGCAAAACGATTTCCGATGCGCGGGTGGAGTTGGACCGGGCGTTCAATACCACCATCGCTTCCGCGGAAGAGGCCCGGCAGATCGCCGGCGAAGCGCTGGACTCCGATGCCTACCCGCCCACCCGTGAGCGCATTGGCGTCGTGGTCTGGCGGCCCCTGGGTACGGTGCTGTGCATTACACCGTTTAATTTCCCCCTGAATATTGCCATGCACAAGCTGGGGCCGGCCTTTGCCGCGGGCAACGCCGTGTTGTTTAAGCCCGGTCCGCAAAATACCGCCTCTGCCCGGCGTCTGGTGGAACTCTGCTATGAAGCGGGGATGCCTCCCGAAACCCTGCAACTGTGCATTCCCGACGTCCCGGCCATGGCAGAACTAGTCGCTCACCCGCAGATCAAGGCGATTAACTTTACCGGTGGCACCGCGGCTGCCAATGCCATTGCCAAAGCCGCAGGTTTTAAGAAGCTGCTCCTTGAACTCGGCGGTAACGACCCCCTGATCATCATGCCTGACGCCGACATCGATGCGGCCGTTGCGGCTGCGATTAATCAGCGTTTCGCCACCGCCGGGCAGCGCTGCACCGCCACCAAGCGCGTGTTTGTGCATCGCGAGGTTTACGCGCGCTTCCGGGATGCGCTGGTGGAAAAAACCCGCACTCTGGCGGTGGGGGATCCGACCTTGGAGACGACTTTTGTGGGCCCCGTGATTCACGCTGCCGCCGCCGATGAAATTAGTGGGCGCATCGAGGATGCGCTATCCCGAGGAGCGGTGCTTGCCTGTGGTCACAAACGGGAGGGGAACCTTCTCTGGCCGACGGTCATCGAGGAGGTTCCCGATGATGCAACGCTGGTGGTCGAGGAGACCTTTGGGCCGGTGCTGCCGCTTCGGCAGTTCGATCATCTCGATGAGGTGGTGGAACTGGTGAATGCCTCGCCCTTCGGGCTCCAGGCCGGTGTATTCACTCAGGATATCCGCGTGATGCGACGGCTGTTTGATGAGCTGGAGGTGGGGCTTTTAGCTACAAACGATGGGCCGGGTTTTCGGGCGGAGCACTTCCCCTTCGGTGGCGTTAAAGACAGCGGTATCGGCCGTGAGGGCGTGAAGTACGCGATTCGCGAGATGAGCTATCAAAAGACGCTTGTGATTTGAGGGGTGGTTTTAGCGGTGGGCGTTGAAGCTTCAGCCCATTTTTTTGGGATGGTTGCAACGCGAGTGGCGATGACCGCTTTCGCCTAATTTGAGACGTTAGCTTTATCAAATCTTGGGCAATAAAAAGCCCTCACTCTGAACTGCCCCCCATTTGTTGGACAGTTTAGGCGGAGTCTTCAAAGGCCTGAGTTCGGTAAGCAACGGGACTTAGGCCTTTTAGTTTGGCTTTGATTCGCCGATGATTGTAATAGTCGATGTAGTCGTGGATCTCGGCTTCGAGCGCTCTGATCGATTCAAACTTTTCGCCATTGAAGCACTCGCTCTTCAGATGCCCAAAGAAGTTCTCCATCACCGCATTATCCAGACAGTTGCCCTTGCGAGACATGCTTTGGGTCATCTGTGAAGCTACCAGCCGTTCCCTAAATCCCTCCAGCTGATAGAGCCAACCCTGGTCAGAGTGCAGCAGCGGCTGCTCTTCAGGCCCGAGCAAAGCCCGAGCATCATCCAGCATGTCGTTGACCATCCTTGCGTTGGGGGAGCTGCTCACTCGATAGGCAACGATCTCTTGATTGAACAAGTCCATCACAGGCGACAGGTATAAGCGCCGCCCGGCCACGTTGAACTCGGTAACATCCGTCACCCATTTCTGCCTGGGCTCAGGCGCATAGAACTCTCGATTCAGGCGATTTTCGGCGATGCGACTAATTTCGCCTCGATAAGACACAAAACGACGCCGACGCACCTTGGCTCGCAGATCCATGTCCTGCATGAGGCGCTGGACCTAATTGTGGTTGATCGGCAGCCCCTGTAGCCGCAATTCCAGTGTTACACGCCGATAGCCGTAACGCGCCTCGTGATCACGGAATACTGCCTGGATCCGAGCCTTGGCATGCCTATCGACATCGGGTTGCTACCGTTTAGCCTGCCAGTAATAGAACACGCTGCGAGGCAGGCGCGCCGCCCGCAGGAGGTATTTAAGCCCATGCATGTGCCTCAGTTCAGTCACCGCTAGCGATCGTTGTTCTCGTCCGATCGCTGCTCCCGAACCAAGGCTTCCAGCTTTTTTAGGTAGTCGGTCTCCGCTCGGCGGTAGAGCAGTTCCTCGCGCAACTCCTCAGCGGTCATCTCCTCGACGGGTTTATCGAGAATCTCATCCAGATCCGCTCGCCCCTTAGGTCGTTTACGTTTCATGCGCTTGGGTCTCCGGCTTAGTCCGGCTTCGCCGGCCTGCGCGAACCGCTTTGCCCATGTCGCTACGGTGCTTGGAGAGGCAATACCGAAGTGCGCGCTGGCCGTCTTGGCAGACCATGACTCTGCGCGCATCTTGCTCAGAACGCTAGTTTTGAATGCGACACTGAAGTGTCCAGAGCGCTTGGTGAGGCCTTCGTAACCGTGATGCTGGTAGAGACTTAGCCAGTTGCGAATGTGCGATGGACCAACACCAAAACGCCGGCTTAGGCGTCTGGCGCCATCACCTGTAGCTAGGTGGTAATCAATGATCTGACATTTATCGTCAAAGGAATACTTCGTTATAAAGAACAAACCCCCGAAGTTGGTTTGTCCAACTATCGGGGGTCAGTTCACTCGGAGGGCTGTATAAGGAGTGCCGTTTACATTTTTTTGCGCTTCGACCATCCAAGGCCTGCAAGGCCGAGGCCAAGAAGGGCGAGGGTCGCAGGTGACGGAACAGAGGCTTGAGCCGCTGCTGTGGAAAAAGCAACCTCACCAAGAGAGCAGTAGGGGCTACCACACGAATTCATATCCAAGCGCACATATTGAGCGTTCACGCTGCCACCAAGAGAAATCACGTCTGCGAGGTAGTCAACACTACTTGCGTTGTCCGTGGGAGCAAAATCGCTTACCCGTTCCATAAACGTGCTGCCGTCTACTGAGGTCAGAATATCCAGCGACAAAATGCCCGAAACATCCTCGTTCCACAAGGCAATTTTATCGACACTAAACAAGCCACCCAGATCGTATTCAATTACCCCGCTTGTTGTGCCACTTTGGGAAAAGTATTCTCGCTCGGCAATAAGCGAATGGAGGGGATTCAACCCCAAATAGGTATCGAAATCATCGACGCCACTTGTAAACCCGGTAAGCAACCCTGACTGATCAATGGTATTGCCAACGCTATATACCGCGCTGAATTCAGTGCCAGATATAAGCGTCGCAGAGACCGCTCCTCTTATTATTCCGGCTTGCACGCTTCCTCCGATCAATAAACCGAAAAGTGCTGCCACAACGCTAAGTTTGATTTTCATAGATATCTCCTTTTACGAGTATTAAGCATAATATGGTCCAAAAAAAATAAAAAATATAATTATCATAATGTTACCGTATTGACAGAAGGCTTAAATCGCGCCTGAAGTGCTTTATTGTAAAAAATACTGACACTTAGCTATGCGTATGTGCGAAACGTAAACGCAATGACCAACATAACCAGAGAGTTAACAAACGTTCGCGTGTGACTGTTTCACGTAGTTTTTTAGGCGGGGCTACTGATACGACCGCCTTGAGGTGGGAGCAGTCGCCAAACACCGCAGCCAGATAGTGGGTTTTGGCAGACATCCTTCAATACTTGGCCGCTTGTCTTCTAGCCAATTTGGGAGGCAGCTGGCAGCAGCTGCGGCTCTACTATGACACTGTTCTTGACTAGAGCGACAATACACGTGGTTTGAGCAGTAAAACCACTTTCAACCGCGTTTTGTACACTAGATAGAAACCGGGTGGCTCACACCCACAAATCAACGACTCCGATACAGCCCCACATGCACCAGCGGAGTTTTCGCAGGAGTTCCGGGTAGAACCTGTTTGGGCACTTTGTTCTTTACGGGCTCCAAAGACAGCAAGTAGCTACCAATGGCGCGCGCATCGTCGGTGCTTAGTTGGGCGTAGCTTGTCCAGGGCATGATCGCCATGGTCTGGCGGCCGTGGCGGGTTTTGCCGCTGCGCAGGAGAGTAACGATTTCGTCAAGAGTCCAGTCACCCAGGCCCGTTTCTTTATCCGGGGTGAGGTTAGGCGGATACACGGCACCGGGGTAGGTGTTCACCATGGGATTGCTGTAGGCGATGCCGATCGTGGACCCTGCCAGGGTTTTATTCGGATCCGGTTTGCCGATGAGTGCTCCGTCCGTGTGGCAGCTTGCGCAGCCCAGTAAATTCACCAGGTAGCGTCCTTTGGCAACCGCCTCGTCGTCGGATCCCATGGGCAGTTCAATACCCTTGCTGGCCTCCACGGACGTCATACCCTTGAGGGGGTTTGGCGTCTTGCCGGTGCCTCGCTCATCCGCGGCAGCCGCGAAGGAGGGCATGACAATGGCCGAAACCAGCCCCGCCGTGAAAGCGATCCTCATGATTATCCAGAACTTCTTATCCATGGATCAGTACCCCTATGCCTTGGTGATTCTGCACCCTGTTTTTAAGCTTGAATCAAGGTGCTTTAAAACTGCCAGCCCAGTTCGGCGCGAAAGGCGTCGAAGGTCGGGTCAGCGCCCTGGCCACCGTCAATGGTCGTTTGTTCCCAGCCGCCGCGAACAAACATGCCGCGGCCGAATTCATAGCGCAGGCCGGCGCCGATATTCCAGCTGAAGTTGGTTTCTGCGTAGGTAGAGTAAAAATTGCTGCAGATGTAACCCCACCAGGGATCCCACCAGCAGCCTGTGCTTGGGGGTCCGTCGGCCACATTGGAGTCGAGATAGGTCCAGCCGATGCCCGCCTGCACGTAGGGGGTGAAGGGACCATCCAGTAGGTTCCAGACGCCGTTGAACTGGCCCGTGAATGTCGTCAGGCGGTGGTTGATGAACACCAGGCCCTCGTCTTCCGTATCGAGCACCGCGTCATAGTCGGCGCGGGACCAGGAGCCGTCAAAGCGCAGGGCGAGGTTCTGGGTAAAGTTGTAGCCAGCGCTGAAGCCGATGCCGTAGCCGCTGTCGATATCCACGGAGGATTCATTGAGGCCATCGCTGCTCTCGGAGCCGGTGAGGTAAAGCCCGATGGTGGTCTCCCACTTACCAGACCGCTGAACCATAGGGCCGGCGAACTGGGCCTGCGCAGTGAGGGAGAATAGCGCTAGGGCGACGATGAGTAATTGCGCTGTGCGCATAGGAACATTCCTTGTAGCAATGTGGACAAAAACCGTTTGAATTTGATGGCGGCTTTGAACTCGGCAGCAGTGGCTGACAAACGACGTTAATGCCCGCCAGTGCTGCACGACCTTGAAAAATTATAGCAGCCCACTCTTACAGATCACTATTTCAATTCCCCTCCGCAATTCCCTATTGCAATCCAAAGCCCCGTTAGCCCACGATAGCGCCGGTCACAGGCTTGCCGACGCGTTCCCCATGGGCAGCGACAGGCATCAGAAAACGAAACCTGGAAAACAAACCAGCAAATCATCTGGCAATGACACCAACAAAGACACCGACAAAGAAACCAACAAAGACACCAGCAAAAAAAGAGACCCGATATGAAACCCGAGACGATTGCCCTGCACGCAGGCTATGAGGGCGACCGCGGCAACACCCGCGCCGCGACGACCCCCATCTATCAGACCACCTCCTTTACCTTCGATGACACGCAGCACGGTGCGGATTTGTTCAATCTGGCGGTGCCGGGAAATATCTACAGTCGCATTATGAATCCCACCAACGGCGTGCTCGAAGAGCGTCTCGCCCAGTTGGAGGGGGGTGTCGGAGCCCTCAGTGTGGCTTCCGGTATGGCGGCGATCCGTTATGCCATCGAGGCCATCACCGAGGCGGGGAACAATATCGTGAGTACCTCGCAGCTCTATGGAGGCACCTACAATCTGTTCGCGCACACCTTCCCGCGGCAGGGCATTGAGGTGCGCTTTGCCGAAGCGGACGATTTTGACGCCGTGGCGGCGCTCATCGACGACAACACCCGGGCGCTTTTTTGCGAGTCCATCGGCAACCCCGCGGGGAATGTCGTGGATATTCAGCGCTGGGCGGACATTGCCCACGCCGCGGGCGTGCCTCTGATCGTGGATAACACCGTTGCCACGCCGATCCTCTGCCGCGTATTTGATCACGGTGCCGATATCGCCGTGCACTCCCTGACCAAATACATCGGCGGCCATGGCACCACCATTGGCGGTGCCATCGTGGATTCGGGCAAATTCGATTGGGCGGCGCAGCCCGAGCGCTTTGCGGTGATGAACACGCCGGATCCCTCCTATCACGGCGTGGTGTACACCGAAGCCCTGGGCCCGGCGGCGTTTATCGGACGCTGCCGCGTGGTGCCCCTGCGTAACACGGGCGCTGCCCTGGCGCCTCACAGCGCCTTTTTGATCATGCAGGGCCTCGAGACCCTGGCGTTGCGCATGGAGCGCCACTGCGACAATGCCGAAAAAGTCGCCGATTACCTCCTGGGTCATCCAGCGGTCAAAAAGGTCAATTACGCGACCCTGTCCGACAGTCCCTATGTGGAGACCTGTAAAAAGATCTGCGGCGGTCGCGCCTCGGGGATCATCAGCTTTGAGCTCGAAGGCGGGCATGAGGCGGGGGCGCGGTTTATCGACGCCCTGCAGTTGATTCTGCGCCTGGTTAATATCGGCGATGCCAAATCCCTGGCCTGTCATCCCGCAAGCACGACGCACCGGCAGCTCAATGCTGAAGAGCTGGCCTCGGCGGGGGTCAGCGAGAGCATGGTGCGTCTGTCCATCGGCATCGAGCACGTGGATGACATCATCGCGGATCTTGAACAGGCACTGGCTGCCAGCGCCGGCTAGGGGCACAGATACTGCGCGGGGCGGCTATGACCGCCCTGAGTTATTCAGGCTGTTAAGCACGGTTAAGCGGTTGCAGGGACCCGGGGGCGATGGCCCTCGCGAAGGTGCTCAATGTTCTCGCCGCCCAGGGTGCCCCCACTCAAGGTATAGGCACGCCCAAAGCCTTTGACGTAACGCCCCTGTACAGGCGCGAGGGAAAACAATCGAAAGTCCGCCAGTTCGCTGAGGCGTCGGGGCCGCTCGCCAAATCTTTTCTCAAGATGGTTCAAAGCCATGTTTCCCGCATCGGACTCAGTTTTCAACTGCGTGGCGCGTACCTGATAGTTCACGCGAACCCGGGCAAAGTATTCTTCGGCACTATCCTCGTCCTCGATGATTAATACCGAGGCTCTGGGATTCGCAAGAAGATTCAGGCCGTGCACCGCAATATCTGACAACACCACGTACAGGCGATCGTCAGCGACTGCAAAGGGTGCATAGGAGGCATAGGGCACACCATCCTCCCCGAGGGTCGCCAATTGCAGTGTCTTCCGTTGTCCTATAAAGCCCAATACCTCTTCCGCCAGGCGGCTCTGTAGAGCGGTGTTTTTCATAGTTCCTTTTCCTCCTGTGCTATGAGTGATCCCTGGATCTGCAGCAGTTGAAAAAACGCCAGCTGATGGGCCAGAACCTCCCCTTGGGCATCCCGTCCCAGAAACACCTTGAACAGGCACTGCGCCTGTGGGTCTTCAAAGACGAAGGCGTAGCTTGGGCGACCCCGGTGCGGCTTATCCTGAAATCTCACGCGGTGTAGCTTTGCAAGGGCAAGATGCCCATGGAAACCGCTGCCGTTGTTCATGAGATTCAGGTGGCCCTCACTGCGCTGCCCCCGGGGAAACTCCCCGCTGAACTCAAAGACACAGCCGCCGTGTAAAACGATGCAGGTGACGGGTCCCAGGGACGGCAGATGCTCTAAAAGAGGAAGCGTGTCTTCGGGGGCTAAAAAATCATGTTGTGTTATCGGACTGGTCATCGGGCACTCCTAAAAGCTGTAAACGGCTGAAATGATCACTTCGCGACCTGCCTGGGGAAGCTGGTCCCAGGCGCGCTGGTAAAAGCGGTCCCCGAGATTGTTGACGTTGAAGTCAATGCGCAGGGCATCAAAGCCTTGGGGACGCCAGTGGGCATAGAGGTCGACAACGCTGTAGGCATCGAACTGCGTGTTGGGATCAAGCTCAGGAACATCGATGCGAGATTGTTCTCGCGCGTGAATAAAGCGAAGTCCCGTGAGGATGTCTTGTCGGGTGAACTGGTAGCGCAGGTCAGCATTGAAGGTGTCCGCGGGAATGTTGGATAGGTCCTCGCCGGTGACATCGTCGCTGCCGCGGGTGGAACCGAAGCCAAGGCGTAGCTGCAGATTGTTGGCGGCATAGCTTGCGGAAATTTCACCCCCGCGCAGGGTCGCGGCATCGACATTGACCCAGCTGGTGTTACCCGGATCGGGTCGACCCATAAAGCTGGGGCCGCGGACAATTTGCTCAATAAAGTCATCGACTTTGTTTTCGAAGACACTCGCGGAGAGATTCAGGCGGTGGCCCGAGCGGAAGCCGGGGAGTTCGAGCGTGGCGAGCAATTCCGTATTGGCCGCGGTTTCGGCATCGAGATCCGGGTTGGGGGTAAAGCTGTTGCAAAACCCCGGGCCCATGCAGAAGTGGGTGCCGCTGCTATAGAGCTCCTCGGCGCTCGGTGCGCGAAACGCCCGGTCGTGGCGAAGGGTGATGCTGAGGCTGTCACTGGGGCTAAAGCGCAGGGCGGCCGAGGGTGACAGGGCATCGTCGCTGCGCTCGCTGTTGAGATTGTCCGCACGGGTTTGAAAGTCGTCATAGCGCACACCCAGATCGAGACGCCAGGATTGACCAAGGGGCACCTGCGCCATGCTGTAGGCGCTCCATACCTCGGTGTCGGCCTGAGGGGGCTCCGGTCGGTTCAGACCGCTGCGCCGGGCGTCAAAGGACTCCTCATAGGCATCAATGCCAAAGAGGAGCTCAGCGCCGCCGATGGTGGCGCGGGTGCTGAGGTTGATGCCCACGGTGTTGAGTTCCGTGTTGTCGTCCCGACCATCGCTGAGGCGGCGCTCATCCATGGAAACGCGGTTTGTGTAGAGGAGCACCTGCGTGTCGAGCATGTCGCTGGGGTGGCTGTAGCGGTACTCGAGGCTGCCGTTATGGGTTTCTTGCTCCCGCTGTAACAGAAAGTTACTGCTGGCGTTGATGGGGGCGGTACCGTTAGACGGCACGGCGCCATCGAACTCGGCGCCGCGGTAGATGAGTTCCAAGCTGTGATTGTCACCCAGGCTTTGACGGAATTTTGCGAGGACGCCGCGGGTGTCAGCCGCCGAGCCTTCGAGTCGTTCCCCATTGCCCAGGGTGACGTCGTCACTGTCCCGAACATAGCCCGATAGCAGCCAATCGCTGCCACCCTGGCGGCCGAGGAGGGCGGCGGTGGTGGTTTGCTGACTGTTGTTGCTGTTATAGCCGCTTTTGAGGAATCCCCCCATAGATTGCTCTTCGGCCAGAAAGTCATCGGCGCGCAGCGTGCGCTGGGCCACTACCCCGCCCAGGGCGCCGGAGCCCCAGAGACTGGATACGGGTCCACGCACCGCTTCCACGGAGGCGAGCAACTCGGGATCCAAGAAGTAGCCCGGGCGATGACCGGATTCAAAACTCTGGCGCGCCCCATCCACGGTCTGCAGGACTTTGTTGCCCGTGAGTCCTCGGATGTTCAGCGCCTGGTTGGCCGCCCGGGGACCGCCTGCGACACTGATATTGGGCTCGTAGAGCAGGGTTTGCGCCACGGACTGGGCCTGAAAGCTTTCGATATCCATGCGATTCAGAGTGGCAATGCTTCGCGCGACATCGTCCAGATTGCTGTCAAGGCGGGTAGCCGTGACCGTGACGACTTCCAGTCCGGCTTCTCTGTCTTCCTTGGCGGTCGCCTCGCCAGAATCTGTGGCGAGGGCGGCGGCGCTGCTTGCAAGCGCCACGGCCACGGCGATGCAGCGCGGGAGCAGATGCGTCGCGGGATTGTTGGCTTTTAGCCTGGAGTGGACGGTCGCGTGGGAGGTGTCGTGGGAGAAGGTGCCAGTGCTGAGCATGGGGCGGTGTCCTGTGAGTCGCAAAATGTTGTGGTTCAAAACAACGGTAATAAATCTTATTCTAAATGTAAATAACAATGATTCGTATTTGATTTAAGCGAGAAGCTCTGACACTATTTCGGCCACGTCTCATCAGGAAGATTGTCATGCCCGATATCGCATCCCCATTTTTTGCACGATCGCGTGAGCTTTCGCGGAGTCTTTTCTGCCGCAGCACCGCACTTACCCTACCCATTGCGGTGATGACGCTGCTGCTCTTGCCGGTGACGGCCTACGCGGAGGCGTCGACCCAGCGCGTGACTAGCACCGATGCCGCAATTACCGAGATTGTTGTTGCGCTGGGGGCGCTGGATCGACTGGTGGCTGTTGATGACACCAGTGACCTTCCCCCGGAAGGGGCGATTCTCCCGCGTCTTGGCTACCACCGGGCGCTCAGTGCGGAAGGTTTACTCGCCCAGCGTGCGGATCTGGTATTGGCCTCGGAGCATGCAGGGCCGGAGCGAGCCCTGGCACCCCTGGCAGCCGCGTCCGTGGCGCTGGTGCGCTTACCCGTTGCCCATAGTGTCGACGGACTCAAAGCTAACATCCGCGTGATTTCTGAGGCTCTGGACTTGCAGGAAGCGGGCCGGCAGTTGCTGGCGCAGATCGACCAGCAGGCCGCCGTTATCTCCCGGCACTCTTCGCTCTCTGCCCGGCGTGCGGTGCTGCTGCGCGAAAGTAATGGCGAGCTCCGCGTCGCCGGAGAAGGGTCAGCGGGCAATGCGCTTCTTCAGTTACTCGGCGCCAACAATGCCGTGGACTACAACGGGTATCGAACCTTCACCGCCGAGGGTCTGCTGGCCCTGAACCCCGAGGTTCTGCTCATAGCCGACGAAACCCTACCGGCGGCTGCGCAGTGGCTGAGCGGCTATCCACTGCTCCGTTACTCTCAGGCGGCCCGAGATCAGGCGGTGGTGAGCGTGGATAGCCGAGCCCTGGTAGGCGGATTGAGCCTCAAGGCCTTGTCCGAGGCGGAGCGCATACTACGAGCCACAACCGCTCCCCAGCAGGTTTCTCATCCGTGACGGTGAATAGGTCTACTGTCCGCCGCCTGGCTCCCCACACCACAGCGATCTGTTTGCTAGCTGCACTCCTGGTGGCCGGCGGTTTGTCCTTAACCTCCGGTGCTGTGTCCCTGCCCTTTGGCGCGGCTCTTCTGGCGCTACCCGATGTCGTGTTTGGCCTGGGCATGAGTTCTCTGGAGGGCTACGAAAAAGCCGTGATGCTCGAGTTGCGGCTGCCCCGCAGCTTGCTGGCAGTCGTGGTGGGGGGGCTCCTCGCCCAGTGCGGCGCGGTGATGCAGGGGCTGTTTCGTAACCCTCTGGCGGATCCCGGCGTGATTGGTGTCTCCGCGGGCGCTGCTCTGGGTGCGACCCTGGCGATCTTTTTCCTACCCAATGCCCAGCAATCCATAGTCTTACCCCTCGCGGCATTCGCGGGTGGCTTCGTCACCAGCATGCTGGTCTATTCCCTGGCTCTCGATGCCCGGGGCACCTCCGTGGTCTTGCTCCTCCTCGCCGGCGTCGCAATCTCGGCCCTGTCCGGCGGGGCTATCGCACTTCTGAGTTATCTGTCCGACGACGAGCGTCTGCGGGATATCGCGTTCTGGCAGATGGGTTCCCTGGCGCGGGCCGACGATGTGTTGCTCGGCGTTCTGGCCCTTGCGGCAGTGGCGGTGGCTCTGCGTTTTCAAGGGCGTGCCAGAGCGCTGAACGCACTGCTTTTGGGGGAGTCCGAAGCTCGTCACCTGGGCATTCCCGTGGAGTGGTTGAAGCTCGAGCTCATTGTCCTGGTCGCCCTGGGTGTGGGACTCGCCGTATCCGCCTGCGGGCTTATCGGGTTTGTGGGTCTTGTGGTGCCGCATATGCTGCGCATGCTCTGTGGACCCGATTACCGGGTGCTACTGCCCCTGTCGGCCCTCGGGGGCGCTTTGCTGCTCATTGCCGCCGACAGCGCGTCGCGCGTAGTCATCGCCCCGGCGGAGCTGCCCGTGGGTATTGTGACGGCACTCATTGGCGCGCCGTTTTTTATGATGCTGTTGCTGCAGATGCGAGGGCGCGGACTGTGACTCTCCGGGTGATCGATCTGCAGGCGCGTCGGGGCGGGTTTGCTCTCACGGTGCCGAGCTGGGAGGCAATGGCGGGAGAGTTTCAGGCGCTTTTAGGCGCCAATGGTGCAGGAAAAAGTAGTTTCTTTGCTGCCCTGGCAGGGGATATACGTTGCCGCGGCACCGTTGCCTTGCAGGGCCGAAACATCAGGGAGTGGACGGCCGCGGAGCGGGCGCGCAACGTCGCGGTCCTGGCTCAGCAGTCCCATATCCCCTTTGCATTTACAGCGCAGGAGGTGGTGGCCCTCGGTCTTACGCCTCTCAGCGTGGATTGGCGCGAAGGGCAGCGTCGCGTGCGCCGGTCCATGGATCGTTGCGACTGCGAGCACCTTGCGGACCGCTCTTACCCCGCCTTATCCGGGGGTGAGCGTCAGCGCGTGAATCTTGCCCGGGTGCTGCTGCAGCTCAGTGAATCCCAGGGTCCGCCGGTGCTCCTCCTCGATGAACCCACCTCGGCCCAGGATCTGGGGCATCAGCATGGGATGTTGCGGATGCTCCGGGACCTCGCCCTCAATGACGGATACGCGGTCGTTGCGGTGCTTCATGACCTCAATCATGCCCTGCGCTACGCCGGTCGATGCGCCCTGCTCGCCGATGGCAAGCTCGTGGCATCGGGGCCTGTGCGCTCAGTGCTGAGTGCCGACCGGGTAGAGCAGTTCTGGGGTTACCGGCCCCGCCTTGGGCATCTGGGAGGTGAGCCGGTTCTCCTTTGAGTGCATCTAGGGGAGAAAGCCCGGGCGCAGTTTGAGAGAGAGGGCAAAGAAGCCGCTGGCGCCCACGCTGATGTCCAGGTCCTCCAGCTGGCTGTCGTCGCTGTTAAAACGAATGCCGCGCAGGCCGCCCACACCGGTGCGCGCTTCCAGCCAGAGGTTTTTGTGGATTCGGCGTTCGGCGCTTAAGCCGAAGTCCCAGGCATCGAGGCTTATCGCCACTTCGTTGTTCACGGGCTGCAGGCTCCAGGCCGCGCCCGATGGCGACGCGCCGAGACGGAACATCCAGTCCGGGGTCGGCGCATACACTACGGCCGGCCAGGGCATGATGGCGCTCAAGGTCCAGCGCGGATTGATTACCCAGCTGGCACCTAAATAGGGGATGAGGTAGCTGTCGTTGGGGCTGTCATCACCAAACAGACCAAATGCCCACCACAGGGTTTCGTTTTGCGTGTACCGGGCGAAGACGCCGCCCATGGTCTGCAACGTCCAGTTCGAGTCCTGCTGGGTACTGCGATGACCCACGGGCATGACAAAGGCTGCGGCCTGCCATTGGGGGTTGACCTGCCGGAACCAGCCAATGGGCAGGCCCACGGAGTCCACGCGAAAGTCATCAATCTGCTCGTTGTCCGTTTTAAAACGATTGCTGCTGAGATAGGCGCCGACAATCACCGCATCGCGCTCACTCACCAGAAAGGGGACGCCCGCCGCTGCGGACGCGCCCTGCTGTTCGAAGTTCAGGGCTTGTCCCGTGAGGGCGCTGTCAACGGTAGCCTCGCCATAGCTGCGGGCGCTGGTGTAGGCGATGGGGATGAAGGGGGCGTTGGAGCTGCTGCGTTGAAAAACAATCTCGCTGTTCTCAAAGGCCGTGACCGTGTCCTGCACAAAGTTTTGTGCCTGGCTGCTTGCGGCAAGAAAAGCACTCGCAGCAAAAAGAGTCATCGCAGCAAAAAAAGTGCGTCCAACTATCCGAGTTGCAGTAATCAGAGCTGTTGCAAACAAATCGATGAAGTCTGCCGGCTTAGAGGGCGTACGGCCGTTGTGGTCTCAGGCAACGCGACGACGGTCGTTATGCACCCTGCGGTCCCGGTCGATAACAACGCCATCAATCTTCAGGGGAAAAACATTGGCATGGTGCTGCCGGCGGTCTTTGCCAGAGCGTTCTTTGAACTGACCGCCGGAGCGTTCTGTGCGGGAAGAATAGGGGGAGAGGTCAGATTGCATGGCCTCCAGTTCCTCCCGGAGATCTTCGCCGGTGATGTAGCGTTTTGCGGCGGAGACAAAAACCCAGGCTGCAATCAGGAATGCACCCAAACCGAGAATACCGATGACGGTGAGTAGCACCTCCATCAGCTTATCGTCGTGACCGAGCAATAAACCACATTCTGCTCGACTTACCTCCGCGCTGGTTTGCCCAAGTTTACCCCGTGTCAGGGGGCTTGCAAGGGCTGGGCCACTATTTTTTTACCCGTAATTACAGGCGTTTAGGGCGGATATGGCAGGGAAGTGTAAAAAATGCTGACAGCGAGTCCGAAGTGGGGTGGGAGCGCTCTATCGTGCGCCCTTTCCGAAGAGAATCACCTCGGCGGTTTGCAGGAGGACCAGAAAGTCCAGAAACAGGCTGCGGTTCTTCACGTAGTAGAGGTCAAACTCCAGCTTGTTAAAGGTGTCTTCCAGGGAGGCACCATAGGGGTAGTTCATCTGGGCCCAACCGGTGATGCCTGGCTTCACGCAGTGGCGCTTCTCATAAAAGGGCACCGTCTCATTGAGTTCGCGAACAAACTCGGGACGTTCGGGGCGGGGGCCTACAAAGGCCATGTCACCGGCCATCACGTTGATGATCTGGGGCAGCTCGTCGATACGGGTCTTGCGGATGCACTTGCCGACGCGGGTAACCCGGGCGTCATTGCTGGTGGCCCAGCGCGCCTTGCCGTCGCCCTCAGCGTTAACGGTCATGCTGCGAAACTTGATGACTTCATAGATGCGGCCGTTAAGACCCACGCGCTTCTGCTTGTACAGGATCGGAGCCCCAAAGCCGTCTTCGAGCCAGATGGCGAAGACCGTAAGCAGCATAAAAGGCCAGGCGATCATTAGCAGCAAAAAGCTCATGGTGACATCAAAGAGGCGCTTGGCGATGTTGCCCGCATCGGCTCGCTGAAAGCCGGCGCCAAAGGTAAACCAGCTGCTGTGGGCCTGGCGGATGAGCACTTTGCCGGCCTCCTGTTCAAAGAAGTCAACGATGTCCAGGACGCGAACGCCCATGCCGCGACAGCGAAGGAGATCTTCCTTGGGCATATTGTCACGACGGTCTTCCAGGGCAACGACCACTTCTTCAATGTCATTGCGTCGTACGTATTCGGAGATGGGGCAGTCCAGAGCCAGGGTTGGCTCGCCCTCGACCACGGACTCCTCGCCTACCTGGCGCACGAAGCCTACGATGCGAAAGCCGCGGCGATCGGCCTTGCGGCGCATCTTCTGACTGATAGTGGCTGCAGTGGGACCTGTACCCAGGACGAGCACGCGACGCTTGAACTGCTCAAGATCAATGAAGCGCGTCCATAAGAGACGGTTGATCAAGGCTGCGACCAGGGCGATGGCCGCTGCGAGGGCAAAGTTGCCGCGCCAGATGTGCAGGTCGGGCATCACGTAGAAAATAAGTGACATGGCGACGGTCATGAGGCCGAAAGCGCCGGCGGTGCGCAACAGTATGCCGTTAACCCCCTCGCGCAGCTTGGGCTCATACAGGCCCATGGAGAACATCGCCAGGGTGGTAACCACCGCAAAAATCACCGCCTGTAGCGGTAAGTTGTTGATCTGACTGCTAAAGCCACCGGGAAGGCCGATGAAGTAGAGAGCTGCGCCGGCGTAAATGGCCGCGCCAAAGAGCATGAGATCGATGAGCGCCAGCCAGTAGTAGCCAACGTTGATATGGTGGTTGAAGATTCTTACTGTGCCAACTAAGCCGGTCATGGTGCACCCTTCGGGTTTTCCCGTGTCCTTCAGGTTTTTCTTGCCGGAAGGACTGTGTGGTTCGCGTTGAGTCTTCACTCTAGCCAACGCCGGCGAGATTACACGCCCTCTTATAAAGAAATGTGACAGCGCGCTCAAAAATACCCGATCTGGGGTAAAAGGCAGCTTGACGGGGTGTGAGCGGGGTCACGTTTGGGGGCTGGTTGAGTGCTGGTTGGGCACCTATTGTAGGCCTGTGTGAGTCCTGTCTTAGTCCTGTGGCGGGCCCGCGGCTTTCGTAAATGCCTCTGGCAAGCCATTATGGCGCCTGCTATGGTCCGTCACTACCGAGTGCACCTTTTTGATTTATCGCGTCACACAATATTGCTACCTTTTACTGCTGTCCCTCCTGTTATCGGGCGGCAGCGCTGCAGAGGAGCTTCCCGATCTCCTTGAGCGCCTCACCCCCTCGGTGGTGGGCGTGGGAGCGGCCTACCCGTTGCGTGCCCCCACCGGGGGGCGCCCACCGCGGCGGCTCCTGGGGACAGGCTTTGTGGTGGAGTCGGAGGGTAAGAGCTACGTGGTGACCAACGCCCATGTCATTCCCACGGATTTGGACAGCGATGGCCGTGAGCAGCTGGCGGTGTTCAGTGGTCGTGGCAAGCTGTCCCAACAGCGCTTTGCCCGACTCCTGAAAAACGACGCCCAGCACGACCTGGCAGTGCTTGCCTATGAGGGTGATCGCCTGCCGGCTATGACCCTTGCTACGGATGACCGCGTGCGCCCCGGCGAGCGCGTGGCTTTTACGGGCTTCCCCATCGGCGCGGTGCTGGGACTCTATCCCATCACGCACGAGGGGATTGTCTCGGCGATCACGCCGGTGGCCCGGCCTGCCGATCAGGGCAGGTACCTGGATGCCGTGCAAATGAGTCGCCTGCGCAAACCCTTTGATGTTTATCAGCTTGATGCCATTGCCTATCCGGGTAATAGCGGCTCGGCGGTGTATCGCGTGGCCACGGGTGAGGTCATTGGCGTGATGAACAGCGTTTTCGTCAAGGAGAGCCGTGAGACCTTGCTCTCGGCGCCGTCGGGGATTGCTTATGCAATTCCCGTGAGCCATTTACGAACGTTATTGGACGAGAACTAGCTCTTGGCGAGTCTAGCTATCCCACAGCAGCTCAGCATCTCTCGGTTGCTACAGTTTTCGATCGGCGTCGTGGTGTTGGCGATTTATCTGCCAGCTGTTGCTAATTTGCCGCGGGTTGGCTCGCCTATGCTCTGGGCGCTTTTGGTCTTCGGGTTTTTGCTTATCGTCTTACCAAGGGTCTGGCTGCTTATACTTCCGGTGATTACTGTATCGGTGGATCTTGCCCCTTGGTCCGGTCGTTTTCTCTTCAGTGAGTACGACGGATTTATTGCCGTGACCCTCGCAATTTCCGCTCTGTTTTGGCGGTTTCGCGTCAGCTCGATATCAAAAACTTGGGTATTGCTGCCGCTGTTAGCATTTGTCGCGCTGCATGTTTCCAATATCAGTGATCTTTCTGCTTTTTGGCAGCCGCCCGGTCGCTTGTTTGAAAATCCCTATTATTCCTCGCAATACAGTTACAAGGTCGGTAAAGGCTTACTTTGGGGCTTTTGTTTGGCACTGCTCTTAACATCACAATTGCTAGAGAACCGCAGCGCTACGTTGCGCATGGCCATGGCCGGCGTGATTGCAGCGTCGTTCACTCTGTTTGCTTTGGCATTGTGGGAGCGCGGTAGCCTAGCCACTCTCGTAACAGCTGATAACTGGTGGCAAGTGGCGCATTCGGTTCTGAACTTCTCAAGTGCTTACCGTATAACGGGCATCTTCGCAGACATGCACACGGGGGGCGAGGTTATTGACGGGCTTATGATTTTACTACTTCCTATCGTGACACTCGCCTTTTTCCGCCAACGAACTATTTTTTTTAGCCTGCTGCTCTCTGGAGCCGTGGTCTCCCTTGGTTATTGCATTATCGTGGGTGTTACAAGGGCTACGTGGGCTGCCGCATCTGTGTCCGTCGTACTGACGCTAATAGCCCAGGTGGCGATGACGAAACGGCTACGGGGCAACGAGTTTTATGGTTTGCTGCTTAGCGTTTCGCTTACGATCTTGGCTATGGTCGAAGCTTTTTGGTTGCAGTCTACCGGGGGGAGTACTGCATTGCTTGTGTATGGCGCGACCGTCTGTGCCTGGGTTTTTCTTCAATCGATAAACTTTCTGACCGCGAGGCATCGTTCTTTCATCTACTTCGCTGTCGTGGCTGTCCTAGCTTTTTTCGCCTTTCAAGCGCATTCCGAAAGTCGTTACGCTGTTTCTAACGCTGTATCTCTCTTTGCCG
Source organism: Congregibacter litoralis KT71 (assembly GCF_000153125.2). Taxonomy (NCBI): domain Bacteria; kingdom Pseudomonadati; phylum Pseudomonadota; class Gammaproteobacteria; order Cellvibrionales; family Halieaceae; genus Congregibacter; species Congregibacter litoralis. The sequence continues at coordinate 3,463,722 of NZ_CM002299.1, read as the reverse complement.
TACCACTTTCTGTGCTGTGCTTTAGTGCGTTGCTTTGGGTCTCTTCGCCTAGAATTCTGGCAGTGGAGTTTTTGGCTCAGGTGAGAGTTGCTTTGGCGCTACTGATTTTTCCAGTAGGAATCGCGCTTGCGCTTACCGGTTTCAGTATGTCGGAGCGGGTAACTGCGAGCAGCAGAGACTTTGAAGCCCGTATGGATCACTGGCAGCGGGTGATTGATAGTAGCGAGCAGTACTCAACGGCTAATTGGTTGGGTAATGGTATTGGTAGTTTTCCCCGCCGGTACATTAGCGCCTATCCCGATACGCTTGCCGATATCGGTAGTTACGTAGTTATTGATGACTCTCCGCCGCGGCTTCGTATCGGCGGCGGCAGCGATCTTGCGATGATTCAACGTGTCGATGTTGAACCATATTCTGCTCTGTTGTTCCGATTACGGACACGATCTTTGGGAAAAGGCGCATTGCGAGTGATTTTATGCCGCCAGAATCAGTTGATATTTGATCGATGGGGACAAACTTGCGTGGGAGGGCTAATCCCTTACGGCCAGACGGAGTCGCCGCTGGATGAGCAGGGCTTCGAAACCCATGAAATCGCGTTCAACGCGGGCAAGGTGCCCGAGGGTCCAGCATGGACGCGATGGCCTGTGTCACTGCACATTGTACATTCTCGCGGGAAGTCCCCTGTTGAGATAACGGATTTGAGCCTTCTGGGTAGTTATGGGCAGGCGCTTTCGAACGTGGATTTCGCTCAAGGAACTGACTACTGGTTTTTTCACGCAAACTTCGCGCATTTACCCTGGCATGTGAAGAACTTGTGGCTTCAAACATGGTTTGAGATGGGGTGGCTGGGTGCCTTCTTGGGTGTTGTTTTGCTCTGGTTCGCCGCTCGGCGTGCCGTTGGAGTCGGAATTAAAGATTCAGTGGTGGTAGGGGCGTTTTTGGCAGTGATCTCGGTAGTGATTGTGGGTGCATTTGGATCCCCCTTGGATTCGGCACGGGTGAGTACCTGGTTTTACCTGCTTCTTTTTATTGCATTGCTGTATAAGAGGGAAGATGCAACAGGCTTTGACGACCTGACTGCGGAGCCTGCGTTAGCGATTGAGCCGAGGCCTAACCATGCTCGCGAGGGTGAGCTGAAGTGATCTGGCCGTTTCGCAAACCCGACGTGACCGTGCTTATGGTGTGCACGGCCAATGTCTGCCGATCCCCGGCGGCGGAGGCGCTCCTCCGCCATCACTTGCAGCAGCGGGGCATGGGGCGATCCATAGCCGTGCGCTCCGCAGGGACCGATGTCGGAGCACCGGGTCGACGCCCGGATCCGCGCGTTGTGGGTGTTCTCGAAGAGATGGGGGTAAAGGCCTCAGGAATCCGTGCCCGGCAGATCACAGAGAAGATCCTCGCTCAAGCTGATCAGATTCTCGTGATGGAGCGCAGTCACCTCGATGCGATTGTCGAACGATTTCCCGATGCGCAGGAGCGGGTGAGGCTCCTCGATGCTCAGGGCGCTGACGTTCCCGATCCCTATTTTGGTAACAAGGCGGGGGTTCGTGCTGCGGTGGAACACATCGATCGCTTAACGCGGGAGTTTGCGCAAACCCTGTCCGAGGGCTGAAGAGGCTCTTCCCCAGGCCGGCATAGGTTGCCGAAGGCCGCTGAGACCCTCCAAGGGGGCGGCATCGCAGGCAAAAGCCTTCTATACTGCGCGTTGACGCTAACTGGAAACTTTTCATGCCAAAGCCAGCAATCAATCCCGAGATGTCCTCACTCTTTATGGACTTTGCCCAGTATTTCGAGCTGTCGCTGGCCGTGACGCCAGAGCAGAAAGCACTGGTATACAGCGTGCGCTACAGTGTTTATTGCGAGGAATTTGGTTACGAAGACCCTGACGCGTTTCACAACAACTGTGAAACCGATGACTTTGATGATCAATCAATTCACTGTCTGGTAATGCACAAATCTTCAGGCTTGCCTGCGGGTTGTGTTCGCCTGGTCACGGTGGGGGAGGGCGACGGCATGCCTATGGAAAGTCACTGTAAAGGTAGTCTTGATGAGGCTTTCTTTAACAACTTTGAAAACAAGCGCGCAACGATGGCGGAGATTTCCCGTCTTGCCGTGGAAGGGAACTTTCGTCGCCGGCGCGGTGAAAGTGCTACGCGTTTTGGCAACACCAGTTCTCTGCACTTTGCGGCGCGTGAGGAGCGAACGTTCTCACTTATCGCGGTATCGTTGTTTCTTGCAGCCGCCGCTTGCGCCGACCTTGTTCGACGCAGGGATTGCTTCGCGATCATGGAGCCGTTTTTGCCAGAGATTCTCAGGCGCACGGGGATTGTCGTAAAACGGGTTGGTGGTGATTTTGATTACAAGGGCGTGCGGGCTCCCTACTATCTGAATATCGATGAGGCGGTGCGTGCTGCACCGGATGAACTCCGCCTTTGCTACGAGGTGGTGCGCAGTCAGTTTGCTGAAGTTCTCGCCCCTGATGGTGAGCGCAAGGCGTCTCGTGGTCAGGAGTCCTCCCCCTTACTGCAGCCGGGTATGATTAGCGTGGCTTAAAGCTATAGAACCTTTGCATCAGCTAAGGTTCGTGTGTAATTTTTTAACGCCCTCGTTTCTTAGATAGGAACCAACCAATCATGTTCTCCTCAAAAAACGCACTGTGTTTGTTTTTCGCCTTCTTTGTTGCCTTGGCGGGGTGTTCGCCGCAGCTGACGCCAGAAGAGTTGCTGGCTCGGGCAGAGACTGCAATCGATGAAGGTGATCTGGCGTCGGCAGAGATCGATTTGAAGTCGGTGCTTCGTGATGCTCCGGAAAACCCAAGAGCCCGTGCATTGTACGGGGCGATTAACATTCAGCGACTGGAAGCGGACGCGGCGGTAGAGCAATTCGAGCGTTCTCTGGCGGCTTTGGAGTCCGCAGAAACAAGACTCTCCTTTGCCAAGGCCCTTGTGCAGGCCGGCGAGAGCGCGGAGTTGGTATCCGAGTGGCAGATAGGTTCTTTTGTCACTATCGAGAGTGAGGCTCAGTTTCAGGCGGCACTGGCTCAGGCGTTTTTGGCGCAGGCTCAGCCTGATGAGGCAAAAGCCGCACTACAGCGAGCGCTGGCTGCCGGCGAGGCGGATGATAACTACATAGCGTTCACTCAGGCACTGGTCTCGCTACAGGTAGATCGCGATCAGGAAACAGCGCAGGAATCCCTTCAGAGCATCGTAGAGCGAGACCCGAAGCATGCGCGTGCATGGAGTCTCCTGGGCTTGCTGGCCTGGCAGAATCGAGATTTTGTGGCAGCCGAGGAATATTATGAGAAAGCGGCAGCCGCAAATCCCTATCGCGTAGGTGACCGCATCCAGTTGGTAGAGACCCAGGTGCGCCTGGGCAAAGCCGACGTGGCCAGCGCTAATTTGTCAAAGCTGGAAACACAGCTTCGTAATTACCCTGCGATTCGATTTCTGCGTGCCCAGCTTTTGTTTGACGAGGGAAACTACGAGGGTGCGATCGACCTGTTTAACCAGATCCTGTCGGTGAGCCCGGACAATCCCGGAGCACTTCTGCTCGCGGGTAACGCAAATGCCCGCATCAACAAACTCCCCATTGCGCGCAGGCACCTGGAACGTTTTCTGGAGCTGCAACCGGGTAGCACGCAAGCGGCCCTGCAACTGGCGCAGGTGAACGCCCTCATGGGAGAGCCCGGCCGAACCGAAGAACTCGCCCGGAGTCTTCTGGAGCGCGAGGCAGACAATCAAACGGCGCTCACGCTTCTGGCAAACGCCCTTGCGGCGCAGGGCATGCATGCCGAGAGTGCTCAGGTTTTTAAGCAGCTTGCTGATTTGCGACCTGAGTCAACTGAAAATCTCGTTGCACTGGGCTCTCAGCAGATTGTAGCTGGCGACCTCGATGCGGGACTGAAGCAGCTTGAGGACGCTCTTGCCGGGGACCCAGACAATAGTCTGGCGAGAGAAAGACTCATCGAGGCCAGGCTGGTGGCTCAGGATTTGGACGGGGCTCTGGAGGAAGCGTCCCGTTATGTGGAGGTTGAGCCGGACAGCACGAGGGCTCTGATCTTTCGTGGCCGGGTGCTTTTGCAAAGGCAGAACACAGACGCGGCGAGAGAGGACTTTGAAGAGGCGCTTCGGCGTGATCCTGCCAGTGTTCCGGCGCGCGGTGGATTGGCCGCGATTGCTGTGCTGGGGCAGGATCTCGAGGGCGCCCAGTCGGAGTTTGAGAAGTCTCTTGAGGCGAACCCCGGTAACCTGCAGAGTAGTTTGAATCTGGCTGTCGTCCTTGAGCGCCGGGGTGAGCTTGTCGAGATGGAGCAGGTTTTGTCCGCAGCCGTGGAAGCAAACCCCACCGCGGTTGCGCCCAGAGTGGCGCTGGCGCGAAAAGCCATGATGGACAAGCAACCTGCGATAGCGATCGAATTGTTGTCCGTCGAGGAAATCGCCCGACAAAAAGACGTTGGCGCTTTACAGACCCTGACTGGCGCGTACGTGCTTGCGGAACAGGCGGAGCTTGCGCAGTTAAGCGCTAAAGAGCTTTTGGAACTGCGTCCCAACGATCCGATGGTTCTTGCACTCTCAGCGAGAGCTGATGTTCTTTCGCAGGACTTTGCATCCGCAAGGGAGCAGTTGGAGTCAGCGCTGGAAATGGCTCCCAACGTGTCGGCCCTGCGCAAGCAGCTTATCGAAGTCCTGGTGTACGAAAGAGAGCTGGATCTCGCTATAGATCAGATAGAGCAGCTCTCGCCGGAGTCTCAGAACGAAGCTGCCGTGTTGCAGTTGCGCGGGAGAATAGCGTTAGCACAAGACGACGCCAAAGGGGCTGTGGATTGGTTGGCTCGGGCTTACGAGAAATCACCCGACAGCGAGAGCCTGTTCTTTCTTGCTACGGCGCGATTGGCCAGCGGAGAGCGCACGGAGCTCGTCGGTGAGCTGTCGAGTTGGATTGAAGCTCACCCCGAGGATGCCCGCAACCGATCAGTGCTGGCGGCTCTTCTGATTGAGACAGGTGATGAGGCCGGCGCAACGGCGCAGTATCAGACGTTAATTGACGACGGATCTGAGGACGTCGTGGCGCTCAATAACCTTGCATGGTTGATCCGAGAGCAGCAGACCTCAAAAGCGCTTGAATACATACAGCGCGCCGACCGCTTGGCGCCTGACAGTTTCAGCGTTAAGGATACCTACGCCATGGTGGAGCTTGAGCGAGGCGAGTTTGATCGGGCTTTGATGTTGAATCAAAGAGCCATCGACGGTGCACCGGACCCAAAAGAGGATTTGTTGCTCAATCGAGCGCGTATTCTTGCAGCCGCAGGTCGCGGTGATGAGGCCAGAGGCGTTCTCGAGAAACTGCTGTCGCAACCTGACGTCGAGCAGGAGCTTGAGGCGCGCGCTCTACTGGAGTCGTTGTGATCGCGGTGGTGCCAATGATTATGCTCCCGCAGCGCTTTCGGGGTGGCCTAACTCGGTAGCTGCGTCCAGATCACGACGAAAGCAGCGACCACCGCAATCCACACCACCAGCCAACCCATCGTTGGAACGTTCTGTCGGGTCTCCCGACGCCTGTCCGTGTCGTCCCGGGGGGTCTGTCGTCTGTCTTCGCTCATTGGGCGAAGAGTAAAGTGCTTTGGCAAAGATGCAAACCCTTGTCCACTGACCTTTTTGGGGTGGGGGGGTGACGGCGCTGTGCGATGGTGATCCGGGCCAGGCCTGCAGCTTACTTCTCGCGCATGCCGTACTTTTCCATCATGGAGTAGAGTGTTGGGCGAGTGATGCCCAGTAACTCCGCTGCTTCGGTCATGTTGTCATCGCTGTGGGAGAGGGCGCGCAATATTGCGGCTTTCTCCGCCTGCTCGCGTACCTGCTTGATATTGAGAGGGAGCTCGTTGGCGGCTTTCAGCGTGTCCTCCAGAGCGTCTTCCAGCTCGAGATCCTCGACGGTAACCTGGGCTCCTTCCGCCATGATGACCGCCCGTTTGATGCGGGATTCGAGTTCTCGTACGTTGCCCGGCCAGGCGTAATTACCGATGGCACGTAAAGCGTTACTGTCGAAACTTTTTACTCCGGTGCCCTTGTCTCCGGCGAAACGTGACAAAAACGATTTGGCGAGAACGACGGCATCGCCCTCACGCTCCTGAAGCGTTGGAATATTAATGACCATTTCACTGACGCGGTAGTACAGATCTTCGCGAAACTTCCCCTCAGCAATGTGCTGTTCCAGGTTTTGGTGCGTCGCACAGATCACGCGCACATCCACGGGAATCTCCTTGCGACCGCCCAGACGCTCCACGACTCGTTCCTGCAAAAAACGCAGTAGCTTCGCTTGCAGTTCCATCGGCAGGTCGCCGATCTCGTCCAGAAACAGGGTGCCACCGCTCGCATGCTCGATCTTACCGATGGTTTGCTGGCTCGCACCGGTAAAGGCACCTTTTTCGTAGCCGAAGAGCTCGCTTTCCAGCAGAGTGTCAGGAATGGCGGCACAGTTGATGGCGACCATGCGTTCTTTGGCGCGGGGGCTGAGCTCGTGAATAGCCTGGGCAAATCGCTCTTTGCCCGTGCCTGAGGCCCCCAGAAGCAGGGTGGTGATATCGGTCGGTGCAATTTTTTCTACAGTACGACAGACCTTCAGCATCTGCGGACTGACAGCGATGATGTTGTCCAGAGGCATGTTGCCGGTGGAGCGCTGCAAGGCCTGGTTCTCACGCTCAAGCTCGTACACATGCTGCGCACGTTCTACGAGAAGGGTGAGTAACTCCGGGTCTGCCGGCTTCTGGTGGAAGTCATAGGCGCCGCCCGCTATGGCTTTTACGGCATTGCCACGATCGTTGTCTCCGGTGACAACAATGACCTTGGTCTCGGGGGCCAGGGAGAGTATCTCGCCCAGCGTCGCGAGACCCTCGGTAACACCGCCGGGGTCGGGTGGCAGACCCAGGTCAAGTAGGACCACTCCAGGCTGGTGGCGGCGCAGGGCCGTGATGGCGGCCTTGCGATCACCCGCGATAATCACTTCATGGCTGTCAAAGGCCCAGCGAAGCTGACTTTGCAGCCCTTCATCGTCTTCGACTACCAGTAATGGTGTTGCCGCATCACTCACGGGCAGGCTCCGGTTGTTGCTGTAGGCTAATCATAATCTTAGTGTGCCACGCTACCAGTTACAGAAGCCGTGCCTGGTTCACAGCTTTCATCATTGTGGTCGCTCAAAAGGCTCTCATCAGCAACGGGAAGGGACACGGTAAATTGTGTACCCTGCCCCGGTGTACTGCTCACGGTAATGTCGCCTCCCAGTTGACGGACATACTCCCGTGATTCGAACGCGCCAATGCCCATTCCTGTCAGTCCCTTGGTGGATTCAAAGGGTTTGAAGAGTTTTTGCTGGACAAACTCCGGCGTCATACCGACGCCGGAGTCCTGAATGCTTACCCGGGCGGCGCCCCCTGTAACCGTGACCGTGACCATGATAACGCCGGTGTCATCGGTGGCTTCCTGCGCATTTTGTATCAGGTGACCAAAAACGGTGGTGAGTCGCTCCCGGTCAGCCACAACGGCGACCACTTCAGCGACGTCCAATGTTGGATGGGGGAGCAGCGATGCCCTTTGCCTGATGGTTTTTTCCAGCAGATCACCCAAATCAACCAGACCGGGTTCCGCCGTGCGCATGCCACTCCGCATCTGGTCCATGAGACGCTGCATACGGTTAACGGAGTTTTCGACGGTGCCAATCATGTCATCAACAAAGGCGGGGTTATGCCGGTGTTTTTGAGCGTTTGAGACCATGAGCGATTGTTGGGCCAGAATGTTTTTGAGGTCATGAATAACGTAAGCGGATAATCGATTAAAGGCATCAAACTGGCGGGCTTCTATAAGCGCGTGACTGGCGCGTTGTTGGGCCAGCAATGCCGCAGCCTGTTTGCCGGCGGTTTTCAGGAGGTCACGATCTTCCCAGTTGACGCTGTCTTTGAGATCCGTGCGGGCAAGCATCAGCAGTCCCTCGAGGGTGCCCTGAAAAAACAAAGGCACAATCAACCAGAGTTTGTCGTGATCGGCTATCCACGGAGGTAACTGCAGGTCTGTGTAGAGATCGGGCTTTCGCCGCCATTCGAGAAGATCAATCACCCAGCCGCTGTCGGTGATCCAGTGTTGCAGGTTCCCGGACTCCCGTACGTTCGGTCTATCGAGTTCCCAGGTTGCAAGTTCATTCAACTGACCCCCGTCGTTCTGGTGAAGGAGTATTCCTCCCGGGCTCTGGGTTATGGTCGCCATAGTGCGAATGATGCCCCCGGGCACGTTTTCCAGCGCTGCAAGCTCCTCGGTAAAACGCAGCCACTCCACACGGTAATCGTAGCGGTAGCTGAAAAAATGTTTGGATAGCCACACACGCAAACGCGCACGGAGAGTGCCAGAGAATAATAGAGTAACCAGTAGCGCGGAGCTGCCCGCCAGAAAGGAAACCTGCAGGACGCCGCCCCAATTGCCGCCCAGATATTTGATGAAGTACCCGATGATCGCCATAGCCAGCAAATAGGCACCGGCCGCCATAAGTGTGACCGTGTGGAACACGACGTGTCGGGATACGTGGACGTCCATGCGCCAATTGCTGTTACGCGCAATCGCAACAATCAGCCAGGGCACGCTGAGCGTTGCGACAAGGCCCCGAGCCTGCCATAGCTGGGCGTCGAGCTGGCGAAAAAGTAAGGCCTCTGCATACATGAGGAAGTCAAAGGCGAACATGATGCCCAGGCCCAGGCAGAGAAACTTCACACCCCAACGTTCCCCGGCACTGGCGTTGCGGTAAATCTGTTCCACCAGCAAGAGTCCGGTGATGGCGACCGCCAGCCAGAGCATCAGCGCATAGTCGCTGATGTCTGCAGGGCTCAGGCCCAAGGTGTCTCCGAGGGGGCGCAGTGCCAATATGCCCAGAGATACTCCGATGCCCGCCAAAAACAGCGTTAACCAGCGCCGCTGAAGCCAGACCCAGACGTTACCGCTCTCCTGAAACCCCAGAAGCTGGAGCATAAAAAAGAGCCACCCCGCGTTTCTTGCCAGTTCGCTGACCTGAATAAGAAGAATAGGTGGATATCTGTAAAGGGTGCCGGCAGCAACGATGGTGGCCCAGAGCGCCGTGGCTGTGGTGGCCATGACGAGGGCAGGTCCCAGTGGACGCACCCGCCACTGGGCCACGAGCAAAAAGCCCAGAAGCACGTAGCTCAGGGCGGCGATTGCATAAGTGAGTAGTCCGATATTGCCGTTCAAGGCCATGGTCCTGCCCTTCGATGACGTTCGACCCTATACTCTCACTTTCTTGCTGTAAATGAAGGAAGCAGAAATTGGAGAACCGGGACACAGTTGCCATCGTGGGTCTGGGGTACGTCGGTCTGCCCCTGGCTGTGGCCTTTGGTGCCCGGCAACGGACCATAGGTTTCGACCTGAATGAAGCCAAGCTCGACGCTTATCGTGAGGGGCGTGACCCCAGTGGCGAGGTGTCGCCGGAACAGTTGCGTGCCGCGACCCGGCTGGAGCTCAGCAGCGATCCTGCGGTATTGGCGCTGGCGGACGTCATTGTGGTGGTGGTCCCGACGCCGATAGACGACGCCAAGCGGCCGGATCTTAGGCCTCTGGAAGGCGCCTCACGTACCGTCGGCGGGCATATGAAGCCGGGCACGATCGTAGTTTTTGAGTCCACGGTGTATCCCGGTTGTACCGAGGAAGTTTGCGTGCCCATTCTCGAGGAGAGCTCGGGTTTATCCTGGGCGGGCCGCCAGGGCGGGGAGGCCGGGTTTTTCGTGGGGTACTCCCCGGAGCGCATAAATCCCGGTGACAAAACCCATCGCCTGGAGACCATCGTGAAAGTGGTGGCGGGGGACACGCCGCAGACCCTCGAGACCCTCTCGGCGTTGTATGGCTCCGTGGTCAGCGCAGGTATTCACTCTGCCCCCAGTATTAAAGTGGCCGAGGCGGCGAAGGTCATCGAGAACACCCAGCGCGATCTGAATATTGCCCTGATGAATGAGCTGGCGATGATCTTTGATCGCCTGGACATCGATACCCTGGATGTATTGGAGGCTGCGGGTACCAAATGGAATTTTATGCCGTTCAAGCCCGGCCTGGTGGGGGGGCACTGCATTGGCGTTGACCCCTATTACCTGACTTACAGGGCTGAAAGCGCGGGCTATCACCCGCAGGTGGTGCTGGCAGGACGGCGAATCAACGACGGCATGGGCAAGTTTATTGCCGAACAGACGGTGAAGGAACTGGCTCGCCGGGGTCTGCCCATTACGGGCGCGGCGGTCACCGTACTGGGTCTGACGTTTAAGGAAAACTGCCCGGACCTGCGTAACTCAAGGGTGCCCGACATTGTCAGTGAGTTGGCGGCCTTTGGCTGTGAAGTATCGGTGCATGATCCCCTGGCGTTTTCAGAAGACGCGCTCAGGGAATACGACATTACGTTAACCGAGTGGGACGCTCTGCAACCGGCGCAGGTGGTTGTGCTGGCCGTGCCCCACGCTTCCTATATTGAGAAGGACCTGCAGGCATTTTGTGATTTGCTGAGCGACGACGGGTTTGTGGTGGATGTGAAGGGCATGATGGATCGCGAGGCCGCGGGTAGGGTCGGGCTTACACTCTGGCGCCTGTGAACAGGCTCACAGATGGAGCAATGTTCCCGTTATTGGGCTTGTGACTGTAAAGAAAACCGACGACACTGAGATCCCAAGGTTGATAAATCGCTTTAAATGCATCCCGCAGTGGCCCGTGGTGTATAGATTGTTAGCTGTAATAGTCGCCTTGAATTAGACTTGATGCTTTGTAAAGCTGATTCGGACGCACGGAGGCCTTCAGGGCTTTATAACTATGTACGACCGCTTCTACGGATTTAGTGAAGAACCGTTCCGGCTCAGTCCGGATCACCACTTCGCCTATCAGCACCGCGGCTATAAAAAAGCGCGCGCCTACATGGCCTACGCTTTTATGCGTGCGGAGGGTTTTGTGATGGTGACCGGTCGCCCGGGCACTGGCAAAACAACCCTGGTCGGCGCGCTGATGGACGACCTCGCCGCTGAGCGCGCGCAAATTGCCAACCTGGTCTGCTCCCAGCTGCAGGCCGATGATCTGCTCAGCATGGTTGCTCATGAATTTGGTGTGGATCTTGATGTCACCAACAAAGGCCAGCAACTACAGCATCTATCGCGCCAGTTACAGAAGTGGCACCGCGAGGGGCGTCGGGCATTGTTAATAGTTGACGAGGCCCAGGACCTGTCTGTCAGTGCCATGGAAGAACTACGGTTGCTCACGAACATTCAGGTGGGCGGCAAACCGCTGTTACAGATTTTTCTGCTCGGTCAGCCCGAGCTTCGTGAATTGATTCTGCGTCCCGAAATGGAGCAGGTTCATCAACGCATCGTGGCGGCAAGCCATCTGCAGCCGTTGGAGCCGGATGAAACCGAAGAATATATCCGCCATCGTCTTAAGGCAGTCGGCTGGCAGGGCGATCCCGCCATCAGCAAGGCTGTTTATCCCCTGATATCCAAATTCTCCGAAGGCATTGCCCGGCGTATTAACCTGATCTGCAGTCGCCTGATGTTGCACGGCAGCGTCGAGGATCTGCACCGCATCGGCTCGCAGGATGTGCGGGCGGTGGTCGAGGAGCTCCAGGGTGAGAGTCTGGCAGCAGGTTCGGTGTTTACCGAGCATGATTTTGATGTGGAGGATGTCTACGAAGGCGAGCTGGAAGCGGTGCCTTCTGCGAGCGCAACTACGAGCTCAACCGAGGATACGGTTACGACGTCCAGTGAGCCTGGTTCAGGCACCACGGGAGACAGAAACGCACTCTGGCGTCGCAGGATGCGCCGACAGAGTTAATAACAGCAACAGGTCTCACCCCAGGGTTGGCAGGAAGAGGAAAGGGTATGAACACAGGGCAATTTGCAGGAACAGTGAAGGTGGTGCTCGCGTTGATGGCGAGTGCGTTTTTAGTGGCGTGTAGTAGCAAGCCTACGGTCCCTGAGGGGCAACGCTTCAGTGAGCCCGATTACAATTATGTGATTGGTCCGGGCGACACCATGGAGATTTTTGTCTGGGGTAACGAAGAGCTAACGACCACCGCGATTGTCAGGCCAGACGGCAAATTCACCACCCGCCTGGTAGAAGACCTTGAGGCGAGTGGTATGACTCCCACGCAGTTGGCTCGTGCGATCGAAGAGGCCTACGGCGAGTATGTGCGTCAGCCAGTCGTGAGCGTTATTGTTAACGGTTTTGTGGGAGTGCCCGAGCAGCAAATCCGTGTTGTTGGCGAGGCAGCGGAGCCTCGTGGTGTCCCGTTCAGACAGCATATGACCTTGTTGGATCTGATGATTGCTGTGGGCGGTATGACCGAGTTTGCCGCAGGCAATAAATCGGTACTCGTTCGAACGCATAATGGTCAGCAAACCTCATACGGTCTGCGCCTGGACGACTTGCTCCGCGATGGCGATATCTCCGCCAACATGGCGCTCATGCCCGGGGACATCGTGATCATCTCTGAGTCCTGGTTTTAATCCAACGCCCACGCAACCGATCTAGGCAGCGGAGCCAACATGCAGGAAATTATCGGTCAGGCTTTGACCTACGTCTGGGGTATCTGGCGCCATAAGTGGCTGGCTCTGGCTGTAGCCTGGGTGGTCGCATTGGGGGGGTGGGCATATGTATACAAAATGCCTGAGTCCTATGTGGCCAAAGCCAAGGTGTACGTGGATACCAACACGGTGCTGCGGCCCTTGTTGCGAGGCCTTGCCATCACGCCGGATATTAACCAGCGTGTGCGCATGATGAGCGGTACGCTCTTTAGCCGTCCCAATCTAGAAAAGCTCGCTCGGATGACTGATCTGGATCTTACGGTTACAGACGAGGAAGACCAGGAAGAACTGATCAGCGAACTGCGCGATACCATTTCTCTGGTAGGGCAGCGCGGTAACTCGTCGCTCTACAATATCCAGGTAAAACACCCTGAGCGAGACACTGCCCGACGTATCGCGCAGTCGTTGATCACGGTGTTTATCGAAAGCTCGCTGAATGAAAAGCGTGACGACAGCACCGGGGCCCAGGATTTTTTGGATGAGCAGATTGCCGACTACGAGCGGCGCCTTATTGAGTCCGAAGATCGCCTAGCACGCTTCAAGCAGCAGAATGTCGATGTACTTCCCAGTAAGGCCGGGGCCGATTACTACACCCGACTGGAGACCACTCGAGGAAGATTGCAAGAGGCTCGGCTTGCGCTTAGCGAGGCGACGGAGCGCCGGGATGCCCTGCGAGAGCAAATGAGTGGCGGTGGTTCGGTTGACGGCCTTGTTGCGGCAGGCGTTGTTACGCCCACGGATGCGCGGATTCAGCAGATGCGCTTGCGCTTGGACGGTCTTTTGGCGCGCTACACCGACAAACACCCCGAGGTGCGCCAGATACGGGGCCTGATAGAGGAACTCGAGAACCAGCGACAAGGTGAGCTACAGGCCATAAGCGAGGGTGGGCCAACGCCCGCGGGCAGTGGTCAGGGCGCCTCTGATATGCAGACTTTGCTGAGCTCCGCCGAAGCAACCGTGGCCGAATTGAACGTGCGGGTAGCAGAGTACGAGCGTCGGGAGAAGGAGCTAGCCGCCAAGGTTAACGAAATCCCGGAAGTCGAGGCGCAGCTCAAGCAGCTGGATCGGGACTATCAGGTCGTGGTGAACCAGCATACGGAACTGATGGAACGTCGAGAATCTGCGCGCTTGTCCCAGGGTGTAGAGGACAACGCCTCGGATGTGAGTTTTAGGGTAGTAGATCCACCTTTTGTGCCCAGCAGGCCGTCGGAGCCCAATAAACTGATACTCAACGTGTTGGTGCTGTTTGCAGCTTTGGGTGCGGGGGCCGGGCTGGCCTTGATTATCTCGCTGCTTCGACCCATTGTCGTGGACGCGCGCATGTTGGCAGAGGTAACCGGGCTTCCGCTATTGGGCGTGGTTACTCACAACAAGGACAATGCGGAGGTAGTACGTGATCGTCTGCGTTTTGGGGTGTTTGCCATGGCTGCCAGCTTGCTCCTGGTTGCGTTTGGTGGGGCACTGTTTGCTCCGGAGATTATCGAGCGGGTGGCGGCACTATGAGCATTATCGAAAAGGCGCTCAAGTCTAAGGGCAGCAAAACAGAAAAGGATTCGCCTGGGAAAAGTAAAGCAAAACCCTCGTCTTTGCCGGAGGCAGAGCAGCAGTCACTCAGCCAAGAAGGTACAGCGGGCTCCGCTTTTAGCAAAGAGCAGGCCCTGCGTAATGGTGAGGACTTCATCGTTGAGTCTGGCACCGGGACAAGCGATGTCGAGCAGGTGATAAACGGCGAATCAGCAACGGGGAGCGTGATAAGTGCTCCCGTTAATGTTGATCGCCCAATGCTGGAACTGCCCTTTGAAAAGCTTCAAAAGCGGGGCTTTTTGACCCCGCAGATACCCCGAAGTCGTATTGCCGAGGAATACCGGGGCATCAAACGGCCCATACTGCATAACATTGCGGGCAAGAGCTCACGGCCCATCCCCTATGCAAATCTGGTTATGGTGACGAGCGCCCTGCAGGGCGATGGCAAAACCTTCTCGTCGATTAATCTCGCGCTGTCCATCGCCATGGAGCAGGATAAGACCGTGCTGTTTGTGGATGCGGATGTAGTGCGCGCCACTGCCGGTAAGACTTTGGGGGTTCCCAGAGGCACGCCTGGCCTGATCGACCTGTTGGACGAAGACAGCAGCATCGACCCTGCCGACGTGATTGTGCGCACCAATGTCGACACCCTTCGCGTATTGCCCGCGGGGAACACCAGTGACAAGTCAACGGAGTTATTGGCTAGCGACACGATGCATCATTTTATGATCGAGCTGTCGAATCGCTACCCCGACCGCGTAATTGTATTTGATTCGCCGCCGCTGCTCCTCACCACAGAGTCCAGCGTGCTTGCATCGTTTATGGGGCAAATCGTGTTCGTCGCATCGGCTGATGTGACCCCCCAACATGCGGTACAGGAAGCACTGGAGCAAATTGGTGAAGACAAGACGGTGGGTGTGATGCTGAACCGCGCATCCCGGCGTCGCTCCAAGCTGCTGGGTATTGGTAGCTATGGCTACGGTTATGGCTATGGTTATGGGTATGGGTATGGCGCTGATCGTGAGAATGACGCCAAAGAAAAGTCGGGTATGCAATGAAGCTTAAAGCGCTGAATCGAACAGTCGGTGCAGCTGTCGCCGCAGCCATCTCCAGCCTGTTTAGCGCCTCTAGCACAGTGGGCGCAGAATGGAGTAATAGTGCGGGTCTGGCCCTTGGCTCCTACTACTCCACAAACATTTGCAGAGCCGAAACCGATGAGGAGGATAAAGTCGTTGGCACGGTGACACCGAGTGTTAACGTTCGAGGCGAGGGTGCCCGGGCAAACATGAGCTTGCGAGCTGCGGTGGAGTACAATTCTTTGGCAGAAAGTTCTGTCGAGTGTTCTCAGGGTGGAGGTTTTCCCGGTATAGATCAGCTCGAGGCTTTTGTTCCTCGCATTGACTTTGTATCAGAGGCGGAAGCTGTCGAGAACTTCCTCTTTTTTGAAGCCGACGCTTTTGCGGCTCAGAACGCAATCAACCCGTTCGTAGCTGGCGGTGACGATAACGTCAATGCCACGGGGAATACCAATATCACCTACCGTTGGGGCGTCGGTGCGCGGATTGACCGCCAGTACAGTGAGCGCTGGACAACTCTTTTACGATACAACTATAACGAACAATACAACTCCTTTAATCAGGTGCTAGGTGACAGCCAGGAGGATCGGGTCGAGATTGATGTTGGCATGATTCCAACGTCCAGTCGGTTCAGTGCCGGCATCCGTGGGCAGTATAGCGAAGTCACTTTTGAGCAGACCCCGCTACAGCCAGAGTTTGTTAACCGCTTGTCATCATTGGAGTTGCGCGCTGCATTGCAGCTGAGCCGGACATGGCAGTTTAATGGGTATGTTGGTGAAGAAGACAATGTCTTTTTGTCGAGTTCGGATGAAATAGATGGCAGTTACTGGGATGTGGGGGTCCGCTGGACGCCGAGCCAGCGTGTAACCGTTGATGCAGGTTATGGTGAGCGCTTTTTTGGCGATACTCCCAGATTCTCTATCGATTACCGACATAAACGCACTACCCTGCGAGCTAGCTATCGCAAAGACTTACAATTCCCCAGGGATATTCGAGCACCGTCGGGATTTGACCCGGACGATCCTCTCGATCCTGGGCTGGGAGTGCCTGGAGAGCCGCTTCCGGGAGCTGGCGATCCGACATTTCTCGGGCAGTCGCCAGTCTTGAATGAGATTTTCACGTTAAGTTATCTGTTTAGTGCGAGACGTAGCAGTTTCTCTTTGCGCGCCAGTGACTCTCAGCAAACGCGCGCCCGAGATGGAAGTGTGGCTGATTTTCAGACCGTTTCGGGCACGGTGTCGCGATCCCTGGGTACGGCGCTAACCGCCAACATAACTCTTAGTTGGACGCAGAACTCCGGGGGGATTGGTGTTGTTACTGAAGATTTAGTGCAGGAGTTTGAGGCATGGCGTGTGCGGGCGGGTTTCCAAAGACAGCTTGCTCAGAATACTGTACTGACCTTCAGTTACAGCTATACGGATCAGACGTCCAATGCTTCATTTAATTCGTTGCTCAACACCTTTGAGGAGCACCGGGTCGAGCTTGGTTTAAGGTTTGATTTTGGCCAATAGATTTATAGAGACGTTTTCTGGGCTGGCCAGCACGTGACAGTAATTCCGCTTCGTAAAAATGCTATGACTGTCGACGTGGAAGACTACTTTCAGGTGTCGGCTTTCGAAAAAAACGTAGCGCGCGATGCTTGGGAGACTACTCCGCTGAGGGTTGAGAAAAACGTAGATCGCATTTTGCAGGTTTTTGACGATCATGACGTGAAAGCAACTTTTTTCACGCTCGGATGGATCGCCGAACGTTGTCCCGCTA
Source organism: Congregibacter litoralis KT71 (assembly GCF_000153125.2). Taxonomy (NCBI): domain Bacteria; kingdom Pseudomonadati; phylum Pseudomonadota; class Gammaproteobacteria; order Cellvibrionales; family Halieaceae; genus Congregibacter; species Congregibacter litoralis. Next base: position 3,446,763 of record NZ_CM002299.1, on the reverse strand, counting down.
TGGTGAGTCGTATTGTTAGCGAGGGACACGAGCTGGCAAGTCACGGTTGGGAGCATGTACGAGTCACGAATCAAACTCCCACCGAGTTCAGCGCCGATGTAACCAAGACCAAGATGTTTCTTGAGGACCTTGGCGGGTGCTCAGTTAATGGTTATCGCGCCGCAAGTTACTCGATTGGCGCGTCTAACCTTTGGGCGTTGGATGTGCTGGCTGACTGTGGTTATCGATACAGTTCGAGCATTGCGCCAATCAAGCACGACCTTTATGGCATGCCCGATGCTCCCCGTTTTCGCTTTACGGCTGCACAAGGCCGGTTGGTAGAAGTGCCTATCACTACGATTCCAGTAGCAGGTAAGAATATCAATTGTGGCGGCGGTGGCTGGTTCCGGCTTTTTCCCTACAGCTTTTCTAAATGGGCCCTTGGCAAGGTAAACAGCAAAGAGCTTGAGAGCGGCCTTTTTTACTTCCATCCCTGGGAGATAGACCCCGAGCAGCCACGTATCGAGGGTGCCGGAGCCAAGACGCGGTTCCGGCATTACCTCAATCTTTCGCGGATGCAAGGAAGGCTTGAAATGCTGCTCAGCGATTTCAGCTGGGGCCGCATGGATGACGTGTTCTTCAACGATGAAGAGCGACGCGCTTGGCAGGAAGTGGCGTCAGTTGCATGAGCGGGGTCAGTAAACCTCGGCTGCTGTTTCTTACGCATCGTATTCCCTACCCACCCAACAAAGGCGACAAGATCAGGTCCTTTCATCTTCTTAAGTACCTGTCGGAATACTTCAGCATCTATCTGGGTACCTTCGTTGATGACAAGAACGACTGGCAGTATTGTGCTGCGGTACGCCGGTATTGTGCTGACACGTTTTTTGTAGGCAGAAGTCCTCGCCTGCACAAACTACTCTCACTCCAGGGCCTGTTTTACGGGCAGCCCCTGTCGGTCACTTACTACAAGAGCTCCGCCATGCAGCGGTGGGTGAATAAGACCTTGGAGAATCAGGCAATAGAGCAAGCTTTGATTTTTTGCTCTCCAATGGCTCAATTTGTTGGCGGTGGCACGGCTTCAGATGGCCCCCTGAAAAACACCGTGATCGATTTTGTCGATGTGGATTCCGAAAAGTGGCGCCAATACGCCGATGAACAAAGCGGGCCGCTCGGCTGGATTTATCGTCGTGAGGCGGTCACGTTGCGTGCTACTGAGTGTGAGTTGGTCAGGTCTAGTCAGCGAAGTTTTCTTGTATCGCGTCCTGAGGCTGAATTAATGCGGCGTCGCGTTCCCAGCAATCGACAAGCAATCGACTATTTTGAAAACGGTGTCGACACCGAATTTTTTTCCCGCCCCACCCACGGGTTAAATCCGTTCTCTGATGACGCTATGGTGCTGACGTTCGTTGGTGCGATGGATTATTGGCCCAATGTAGATGCTGTGACCTGGTTTGCAAACACAGTGTTTCCGGCTCTGCGAAGAGAGAACCCTGCGTTAGAATTTTGGATTGTTGGCTCAAAGCCTAACAACGATGTGCGTGCATTGACTGCAAGGGAAGGTGTTTATGTGACGGGGCGTGTGGAAGACGTTCGTCCCTACCTCGAGTTTGCACATGCCGCGGTGGCACCGCTGCGCGTTGCTCGCGGGGTGCAAAACAAGGTTCTGGAATATATGGCGATGGAGTGCTGGGTGCTAGCTAGTAATGAGGCAATGGAAGGTATCGAATGTGGGGAGCTGGCAGGGGTATTCCCCTGCACTGGCGTCGATGACTATCGAGATTCGCTGCGTCAAATTGAGTCTGACAGTGCAAATGCCCATCGTAGTCAGTTGAGGGCGCATGTGTGTGAACAGCGTGCGTGGGCCGCATGCATCGCGCCGGTTCGAGATGCGCTGCTGGGACAGGCTTGCTGATCCGATGTCGAGTGCCATTCCTCTTTCAGAACGCCGATACGTTCAGTTGCCGGAGTCTTCCAGACCGGTGCTCATGGTCGTAGTTGATACCGAAGAGGAGTTCGATTGGGAGCGATTTCCTGACCGAAAGTCCACAGAGGTTACGGCGATGCAAAATGTCGGACTTGCGCAAGAAAGATGCGACGCCTTTGGATTAAAGCCGTGCTACGTCATTGACTATCCAATCGTTTCTCAAAGCCAGGGGGTTGTGGACCTTAAAACTTATTACGGCCAGGGGCGTTGCGAAATAGGGGCTCATTTACATCCATGGGTGAACCCGCCGCTTACCGAGACGCTTAGCGTAGCTAACATGTACCCGGGGAACCTGGACCGAGAAACAGAGTTCAAAAAGATACAGGTTCTTCGTGATGAGATAACGAAGGTTTTTGGTAAAGCCCCTAGAGCCTACAAGGCGGGCCGTTATGGGTTTGGACCGCATACGGGAGATACGCTAGAGAAACTGGGGTTTGATATCGATCTGTCGTTTTCTCCACCAGTCAATCATAGCGATAGCGGCGGCCCGGATTACAGTGATGAAGTTTCCACACCTTTTTGGTTCGGAAGAGAGGGGCACCTGCTTGAATTGCCTTTGTCTGGCGGGTTTGTAGGGGTGGCCGGTTCATACGCGAAATCGCTTTATAGTCTTTCCCGGCGCCTGGAGTTCGCTCGAGTCCCGGGGATATTCTCGCGTCTCAAAGTGGTAGACAGGCTGCTTTTGTCGCCTGAGGGCTTTACCCTGGAGGAGCTCAAGCAGCTTACGCGCTTTCTGTTCTCTCGAGGTCAACGCGTCTTCTCGTTCGCTTATCACAGCTCTACGTTAAAGCCGGGCTGTACAGAGTACGTGCTGAATGATGAGCAGCTGGCTGCATTTCTTCAGACATTCACAGATTACTTTGAATTTTTCTTCGGTGAACTCAACGGTGTACCGGGTACGCCAACTGAGGTTTACGCTCAACTGGAGCAGCTTAAATGAAAGTTATCGGCATATCCCCGCTGGATAAGGATGCTACCGTGGCACTGGTAGAGGACGGCAGAATTGTATTCGCTGCGGGTGAAGAGCGATATTCCCGGTTAAAGCAGCAGGACGGCTTTCCTGCACTGTCGCTTGCGGCGGGTCTAGAGTACGCAGGCTGGAGTCTTGATGACGTGGATTTGGTTGTTTACCCATTTCTTGAGGCCGACAAAGAGGAAGAAAAATTTGATGCCAACCTGGCGGAAGAAAATCGCTTTCTGGACAGCTACGAACCGCAGGCCCTTGATGAATTGCTTGCTGCTGCTGATGCTCGAGTGCCCGAACGTACCGAGACGGTTCATGGTTTAGACAACCCGAACGAAAAGTTAGAGAAGTCAATTCTCCATAAAGTTTTTTATAGCCTGGCCGCCAAGCAGCCTTCTCTTTCAAAGCGATTTGCAAAGGCCGGGTCACGACAATGGCAGGAAGAAGCCCGCACTTCTCATCGCCGTTGGCAGAGCGAGCTGGAGAGTGGCCTTCGTAAAGCGGGCTATTCGGGTGCTGTACGACGCCTTGAACATCACGCATCGCACGCGGCGAATAGCTATTACGCCAGCGGGTTCAACCGCGCTTTGTGCATCACTTTAGATGGCTATGGCACGGGGTTGGCGGGGTCTGTTTCACTTGCCGAGGATGGAAAAATAAAACGCCTACATGGCGTCAGCTACCCGAACTCCCTGGGGACTATGTATGAACATGTAACGTCCAGCTTGGGATACAAGCCGGGACGTCACGAAGGCAAGATTGTTGGCCTTGCTGCTTTTGGTGATCCTGCGGTACTGGCTGATGTATTGCTCAGCCGGATTGATCAGCACGGTGGTGACTTTGGTATCTATCAGTCCAACAATATTTATTTTTCGCGGTATCTCGCGGCGCGCTATCCAAAGATCGATGTGGCTGCTGCCTATCAGTATGTACTTGAGGTCGTCGCCAAGGATTTTGTGGCGCACTGGGTGCGCGAGACCGGGGTAGATGCGGTAGTGCTTTCTGGCGGTGTCACCGCCAACGTCAAGCTCAACCAACGCATTTTTGAAATACCCGAAGTTAAAGAGATTTTTGTCTATCCGAATATGGGTGATGGTGGCTGTGGTACCGGTGCGGCAATGCATTTTTCCTGGCCAGGGGGCACTCTACCAAGCATAACAAACTCCTATTACGGTCCAGACTACAGCGATGAGGACATCGAGAGCGCGCTTAATGACGCCAAGCTCAGCTTTGATCAGCCGGAAAACTATGCGGCTACCGTCGCGGCGCTTATTCATGAGGGTAACGTTGTTGCGCGATTTGATGGTCGTATGGAGTACGGCCCCAGGGCCCTGGGTAACCGATCCATCATGTATCACGCACGCGAGCCGGAAGTGAACCAGTGGCTGAATAAACGCCTCGGTCGGACGGAGTTTATGCCCTTTGCGCCCGTTACCCTGTATGAGGCTGCAGAGGAGTGCTATCTCAACATCGAAGGGGCAAAGCATACCGCCGAGTTTATGACGATCACCTTTGACTGCTCAGAGCAGATGAAGCGGGATTGCCCTGCCGCTGTGCACGTAGATGGCACCGCCCGTCCGCAGCTGATCCGTCGCGAAGTTAATCAGGGGTATTACGACATTCTTAAGGAATACGAGAACCTCAGTGGGATATCCAGTCTCATAAACACCAGCTTTAACATGCATGAAGAACCCATCGTCCGGAGCCCGGCCGATGCAATTCGTGCATTTTTGGCAGGCGGAATTGAGTGGTTGGCGATAGGTCCCTATCTGGTTGAGCATCCTGATCGTGGTGACAAACCGGCTGGACACTAAAGTTTGGAGAACCACGCATCCGATGGTTACCGCGTGGAGCTGGTTTCTAGTCCCTCCCGGTCTGAGGTAGAAGAGTTTTGGTGTGATTTGCAGGGCCGTTCGGACGGGAAATTCTTCTTGTCCTGGCTGTGGATTGGCACGTGGATTGATGTAATGGAGCCCGCATTCGACCTATTGGTCGTGCGTCGTAGCGATGTAGTCGTTGCACTAGGGTGCCTA